>NZ_JBVJKF010000002.1:0-418674 GCF_055585365.1 Streptomyces sp. NPDC053432 | reverse complement strand
GGGGCCGGGCACGCCCTACGGCGTGCCCGGCCCCCCTCCGACGGCTATTCGGGCATCGGGACCGGGTGCTGGCTGGGCGGGATCAGGGTGTGGCTGGCGATCACCGCCGCCTGGACGCGCCGCTCCACACCGAGCTTGGTGAACAGCCGCGAGATGATGTTCTTCACCGTCTTCTCCGCGAGGTACATCCGCTTGCCGATCTCCCGGTTGGTGAGCCCCTCGCTGACCATGACCAGGATTTCCTTCTCCCGGTCGGTGAAGCCGGGCAGACCCGGGACCTGCTCCTCCTGGGGGACGTCACCGCGCATCCGGGCCATCAGACGCGTCGTGGCGCCCGGGTCCAGCATGGACTGGCCTGCCGCGACGGTCCGTACGGCCGTGACCAGGTCGGTACCGCTGATCTGCTTCAGCACGTATCCGGAGGCCCCTGCCATCACGGCGTCCAGCAGGGCTTCCTCGTCGTCGAACGATGTGAGCATCAGGCAGGCGAGTCCGGGCATGCGTGAGCGCAGCTCACGGCACACGCTCACGCCGTCACCGTCCTGCAGCCGGACGTCCAGCACGGCAACCTGGGGACGCAGAGCGGGAATCCGGACGAGCGCCTGTTCCGCCGTGCTCGCCTCGCCGACCACGGTCACGTCGGGTTCGGCGTCCAGCAGGTCGTGCACCCCGCGGCGCACGACTTCGTGATCGTCGAGGAGGAAGACCGTGATCGGCGTCTTCGTGGGGGTGAGGGCACCGCTGTCGGTCATGGGGCAACTCCTTCGCCGGATGCTCGTCCTGGGCGCACGAACTCCAGCATCCTGCCTTCCGGAGGGGCCGAACGGACAGGGCCGATCGGCCCTTTCGCGCAGGCGTCCCGTACGACGCGCGCGGGCGGACCTCTCGCGAAGGGACCTTCGGCCCTGCCGAGAGGCCGGCCGGACCTTCCCCGGCGCCGTCGGTATCGCGTCAACTGAGGCCGCACGGGGAACGATGCGGCTCGCCCGAGCCGCACACAGCGCGGAGGGCTCCATGACGACCGCCTTGATCGACCTGAAGGCCGTGGCCCACGATGAGCGGGGACTGCGAGTCGCCCTGGCCGGAGAGCTTGATCTACACACGGTGGGACAGGTGGAACCGCGCCTCACCGAACTCGCCGGGGCGGGCCACCGGAACCTGGTCCTGGACCTGTCCGGGATCTCCTTCTGCGACAGCTCGGGCATCGATCTCTTCCTCCGGCTCCACCGGTTCTGCCGAGCGGGTGGCACGAGGCTCGTCCTGCGTGATGTGCCGCCCCTCCTGGTCAAGTCCATGCGGGTGCTGGGAGCCGAACGCAGGCTGCGGCTCATGGTGACGTGATCCCGGCCGTGCGCGAAACCGGTGCCCGGTTGGGGACCGTTCGGCCCTGGCTGTCGTGTGGATCGCACGGGAGGCTGGTGCCTCGGAAGCGGCGAAAACCGATGGCTTACGGGATGAGGGCGCGCATCATGGACCAGAACGGCACGCTGCCGGCCGGCGGCCAGGTGCGCGATGTGATCACTGCCCGGCGCATGCGCAAGCTGGACAGGGACGAGGCCCTGCGACTGGTGGCGACGGTGTCCTTGGGACGCATCGTCTTCACGCAGCAGGCATTGCCTGCCGTCCGCCCGGTCAACCACCTCGTCGAGGACGGGGAGATCATCGTAAGGATCCACGACGACGGTGCGCTCGCCTCTCTCGTGGCGCCCGCCGATGTCCCCGGTGTGGTGGTCGCCTACGAAGCGGATGTGATCGACCCCGACACCCACCTCGGGTGGAGCGTGGTCGTCACCGGATACGCGAGCCCGGTGACCGATACCGACGAGGCCGACCGCTACGCGGTACTCCTGCGTCCGTGGGTGGCGCACCGCGTGGCCGGCGCTCTGCGGATCCGCCCCGATCTCGTCACCGGATTCAGGCTGGAGGCGGACAGGACGCCCCCCGCGTCGGCAGCCCGGGGCCCGTCGTGACCGTGTCGTCAGCTCCCGGTGGGCAGCGGCGCCCGCCAGACGAGCCTGCTGCCCCCCTCGTCGGGGCTGTCGACGCAGAAGGTCCCGCCCAGGCTCTCGGCCCGTTCGGCGAGGTTGATCAGGCCGCTCCTGCGCCCCTGCGCCGGGATCCCCCTGCCGTTGTCCGAGACGGTCAGCACGATCTCCCCCGGTCCGGCCTTGAGGGTCACGCCGACCCGGGTCGCCTGCGCGTGGCGGGCCGCGTTGCTCAGGAGCTCACCCAGCACCGCCATGACGTGGTCGGCGATCTGCGGCGGCACGTCCGTGTCGAGCAGGCCTTCCATGCTCAGCCGCGGCGGATGGCCGAGGGCGGTGGCCGCGTCGCCGACCGCGCGGGCGGCTCGGGCCCGCAGCCCGGGGCCGCTCTCACGGTCCTTCGTGCGCAGCCCGAAGATCGTCGATCGGATGATCTTGATGGTCTCGTCGAGATCGTCGACCGCACGGCCGACCCGCTCCGCAGCCCCCTCGTGCTCGACGAGGCGAGCGGCGCTCTGCAGCGTCATGCCGGTGGCGAAAAGCCGCTGGATGGCCAGATCGTGCAGGTCGCGGGCGATCCGGTCGCGCTCCTCCAGGAGGGCGATCTGCTCGGCGTCCCGTCGCCGCTCCGCCAGCTCCAGGGCCAGCGCCGCCTGGCCGGCGAAGGCTACGAGCGGCTCCAGTTCCCCTTCGGTGAACGCCGGCTCGCCCACCGGGCGGGCGAGCAGCAGGACGCCCCTGCTCGCTCCGGCAGTGGTTCCGAGCGGCACCGCCACGGCAGGGCCGAGCCCGCCCTGGACCTGGACGTCGGCGGGATACCGCTCGTCGTCGGAGGCGTGCGGGGATGCGACGGGCCGGCCGGTCCGGTGCGCGGCCCCGCAGAGCGTTCCCGAGAAGGGGACGACGAGCCCCTGCCGTGCTTCGCTGTCCGCGCCGACCGCGAACTCGACGACCAGTCTCTCGGCCCCGGCCACCGGCATCGCGATGTCCGCGAGCCGCGCCGCGGTGATCTCCTGTGCGCGGCGGGCGATGAGCTCCAGCACCGCCGGGCGCGAACTGCCGGACAGCAGGCTCCCGGTGATTTCCGCATTCGCCCTGAGCCACCGCTGCTGGCGCTGGGAGCCCTCGTACAGCCGCGCGTTGTCGATCGCCACCCCTGCCGCCACGGAGAGGGTGGAGATCACCGTCTCGTCCTCGGTGTCGAAATCGATCCCGCCGCGCTTGTCGGTGAGGTACAGGTTGCCGAAGACCTCGTCGCGGACCCGGATCGGGATGCCGAGGAAGGTCCGCATGGGCGGGTGGTGGGCCGGAAAGCCGTAGGAGGAGGAGTGCGCACCGAGATCGGTGAGGCGCAAGGGCTCAGGGTGGTGGATGACCTCCCCGAGCAGGCCGTGGCCGGCCGGCAGGGGACCGATCTCGGCGATCTCCTTCTCGGTGAGTCCCACGGTCAGGAACTGCGAGAGCGTCCGTCCGTCGGGGCCGATGACACCCAGCGCGCCGTACTCGGCGTCGACGAGAAGTGCGGCCGCCTCCACGATCCTGCGGAGCACCTGGGCGAGATCCAGCTCCCGCCCGACCGACACCACGGCCTCCAGCAGGCTGTGCACCCGGTCCCGCGTGCCGCGCACCGCGTCGATGCGCACCTGCAGCTCGTCGAGCAGCTCGTCCAGCCGCATCCGTGGCACCTGGGTCAACGGATCCCCCTCACTCATGTGCTTCTCCTCGGCCTGCCTGCCCCGGTCCGGTGTCAGAGTATCGACACGGACAAGCCCGGCGGGACATCGTTGCGCGCCGATGCCGACCATGACTGACTTGATCGCATCACCGTCCGACGACGAGAGGGGACGGCCACGGGCGGAGTCCCAGTCGGCCGCCGCCGACCGCCGCGCCGCGGCCAACCACGCACGAGGTCGTCAGGCGAGGGGCAACGTCAGGCGGAATTCGGTGTGTCCGGGGCGGCTGGTGATGGCGGCGCTTCCGCCGTGCGCCGCGGCAACGGCGTGGACGATCGCGAGGCCGAGGCCCGTGCTGCCGGTCACCCGGGAGCGGGAGTGGTCGGCCCGGACGAAGCGTCCGAAGACCTCGGGCTGGAGCTCGTCGGGGATGCCGGGACCGTCGTCCGTCACGGTCACGGTGGCGCTTCCCGGCCCGGTCGCGAGCGTGACGGTCACCTCGGTGCCGGGCGGGGTGTGGGTGCGGGCGTTGGCGAGGAGGTTGCCGACGCCCTGCTGGAGGCCGCGGGCGTCGCCTGTGACGACGACCGGCTCCTCGGGGAGGTCGAGACGCCAGTGGTGGCCCGGGCCGGCGGCACGGGCGTCGGCCGTCGCGTCGAGGATGAGGAGGGTGAGGTCGACCTCCGCGCGTTCGAGCGGCCGCCCGGCGTCCAGCCGGGCGAGCAGGAGGAGGTCGTCGACGAGTGAGGTCATGCGCTGCGACTCCGCCTCGATGCGCTCCAGGGCGTGCCGGACGTCGCCCGGTACGGGGCCCCGGTGGCGCAGGGCGAGTTCGGCGTGGCCGCGGATGTTCGCGACCGGCGTGCGCAGTTCGTGGCTGGCGTCGGCGGCGAAGTGGCGCAGCCGCTCCTCACTGGCGTGGCGGCGGCCGAGGGCGTCCTCGATGTGACCGAGCATGCGGTTGAGGGCGCTGCCGACCTGGCCGACCTCCGTGCGCGGGTCGGTATCGGGCAGCGGGCTCGGCATGGCGACCTCGCCGCTCGCGAGGGGCAGCTCCGCCACCTCCGCCGCGCGGGCGGTGACCCGGCGCAGGGGTCTCAGGGAGATCCGTACCCAGGCGGCGGCCGCGATGCCGGTGAGTGCCAGGGCCGTGCCGAACAGGGCGGCCTCGACCGCCTCGACGCGGTGGACGGTCTCCTCCAGCGGGTGCAGGGGCAGTCCGGTCACCAGGACGTCGCCGTCGTCGCCCCGTACGGCCGTGACGCGGTAGCGGCCGGGGCCGGAGAGCCTGAGGGAGTGTCCGTGGCCGTCGACGGGGATGCGGGCGAGGGCGCGGCGGTCGTCGGGGGTGGGGGTCAGGGGGCGGTCGGCCGCGTTGTCGACGACGGCGGCCTGGGTGACGGCGCCATTCAGGAGGCGTGCGCCGAAGGTCCCGTCGGCCTGGCCGCGGGTGTCGGGGCGGTTGTCGGCGTCGGGTACGGTCTCGTGCTCCAGACTGGCGGCGAACCGGCCCTGGGACGCGGTCAGCTGCTCGTCCAGCCGTGCGGTCAGGAACCCGCGCAGGGCCACGGCGGTGGTGACGCCGACGGCCAGGCAGGCCAGGGCGAGGAGTGCGACCAGCCCGGCGGTGAGCTGGCCGCGCAGGGTGCGGGGGGCGAGGCGTCTCACGGGGTGGCACCGGGCTTCAGTACGTACCCCAGGCCGCGGACCGTGTGGATCATCGGGGACCGCCCGGCGTCGATCTTCTTGCGCAGGTAGCTGATGTAGAGCTCGACGACGTGGGCGCGCCCGCCGAAGTCGTAGGCCCACACCCGGTCCAGGATCTGGGCCTTGGACAACACCCGGCGCGGGTTGCGCATCAGGAAGCGCAGCAGCTCGAACTCGGTCCGCGACAGGCCGATCACGATCCCGCCACGGGTGACCTCCCGTGCTTCCTCGTCCATGCTGAGGTCGCCGACGGTCAGCCGGTGCGCCCCGTCGGAGTCGGCGAGCATCCCGGCCCTCCGCAGCAGGCCGCGCAGCCGGGCCAGGACCTCCTCCAGACTGTACGGCTTGGTGACGTAGTCGTCTCCGCCGGCGGTGATCCCGGCGATCCGGTCCTCGACGGCGTCCCGCGCGGTCAGGAAGAGCACGCCCACCCGGGGCGCGTCCCGCCGCAGGGCCCGGAGCACCTGCACGCCGTCGAGGTCGGGCAGCATCCGGTCCAGGACCACGGCGTCGGGCCGGAAGTCGAGGCCGGCCGCGACCGCGGCGGCCCCGTCCGCCGCCGTGCGGACCTCCCAGCCCTCGGCGGTCAGCGCGGAGGCGAGGACGTCGGTCACGTCGGGCTCGTCGTCGACGACGAGTATCCGGACCGCTTGGCCGTCCGGGCGGCGCAGGGGTGAGGTCGTACGGGGCTCTTCCATGGCCCCTCCAGCATCTCCCGCGGAACGCTCCTCCGGGGCGCGGCCCACCTCTGAACATTCTCTGAGTCACCCCTGAGGGCGGGGTGCGGGGCCGTTTCAGAGGGTACGCAGAGGTTCGGCTGTGAGGCTGCCGCCCGAACCCCCAACCGCCTCACCGCATCTTCCGAAGGAGCACCATGGGACTCGGCCTGGTCGACGGTCTCCCCACCCACATCCTCCTGGTGCACGTCGTCGTGGTCCTGGCGCCCCTGGCCGCCCTCGCCCTGATCGCGTGCACCTGCTTCTCCCGCGCCGCCCGCCGGGTCGGTCTCGCACTGCCGGTCCTCGCGCTGGCGGTCCTGGTCAGTGTGCCGCTGACAACGGAGGCGGGCGAGTGGCTGGAGCGCCACGTCGAGCGCGATCCGCTGATCCGCCGCCACGCCGAGCTCGGAGACGGACTGCTGCCCTGGGTCCTGGCGCTCTTCGTCCTGGCCACGGCCGTCTGGTGGGTGCAGCGGCGCGCCTCGGCCACCCCGCCGGCCCCGGCGTGGGTCCGGTCCACGCCCCTGCGCGCGGCGGCGATCGTGCTCGCCCTGCTGATCGGGGCGGGCACGATCGTGCAGGTCTACCGAATCGGCGACTCCGGCGCGCGCGCCGCCTGGCACGACGGCTTCTCCGCCACCGCCGACCCGGGGCCGCGCCGATAGCCGTCCGCCTTCCTCGGGGGAGGGGCTGCTAGGACGCGAAGTCGATGCGGATTTCCGGCGGCTGCCTGAGCGTGTTGTGGACGGTGCAGTGCGACGCGACGGCGAGCAGGCCGGCGCGCCGTCCCTCGGGCAGCTGCGGGGGCGGCACGATCACCAAGTGCACCGTGGCCACCCGGGCGGGGCGGTCGGTGGCCATGGCGAATTCCGCCCGCACACCCAGACCTTCGCACGACAGGCCGTGGCGGAGCAGGTAGCGCCCCGCGTAGAAGGCGATGCACGTGGCCAGGGACGCTGCGAACAGCTCGGTCGGCGTGGGCGCGCTGTCCGTCCCGCCCGCGTCCCTGGGCTGGTCGACACGGACGTGGTGCCCGCGCACGTCGACAACGAAGACGTCACCGTCGACGTGGGTCACATCGAGCCGGTTGGCATCCCCCGGCAGCTGCCTACCAGGTCCTTCCAGTGCGGTGTCCGTCATGGCCGTACCTCCGGTTCCGGCGGGTGCTCCCACTGTGGGCGATCCGTCGGCCTCGGGCATGGGCCTTTCGGGCAACTGTCCGGCCCCGTTGGCCCCTCACACCGCCGAAGCGGGAGCGCGAAGCCGGAGGCCGCGCCCGTACAGCGCGAACGCGCCCGGCCCGATGGACGTCGATCCCGGTCAGGATGCCGAAGCCCTGGTCGGCCCAGGGGGCGGGCCGCGAACAGCATGAGGTGGTGACTCCGGGCGTCAGTTCCGCCCTGCCGTGCGGGTGGCGGCCTGCCGGTGGAGCTCGTCCATGTCGACGGACCGAATCCTGGTGATCAGTTCCTCCAGGGCCTGTGGCGGCAGTGCGCCGGGCTGCGCGTAGAGCGCCGTCCGGTGGCGGATGGCCATCAGGGTGGGGATGGAGGAGATCCGGAAGGCGCCGGCGAGTTCCGGCTGCGCCTCGGTGTCGACCTTGCCGAAGACGATGTCCGGGTGGCGCTCGGCTGCCTTCTCGTAGACGGGGGCGAACCTACGGCAGGGGCCGCACCATCCGGCCCAGAAGTCGATCAGCACGATCTCCGAGCCCGTGACGGTGTCCTCGAAGTTTTCCTTGGTCAGCTCGACGGTCGGCATGGGTTCCACTCTCCTCCCATATACCCGGTGGGGTATACGACGCTTCAACGGGCGTAAGAGCGGGTTTGTTCCGTGCGGCCGCGAGCCGGCGGCTCCACGGATACCCAGGGGGGTATTTGACAGTGTCGGCGGGAGGTGTTTACCGTCGAAGGCGTAATACCCACGGGGGTATCTGGAGGTGAACCCGCTCATGACTCGTGAAGTGGACCTGCAGAGCTTCGTCGCGGCCCGGAGTGCCGACGCCGTGGTTGTCGACGTGCGGGAGCCGGAGGAGTGTCGGGCAGCACGCGGGCCTGGTGCGCATCTCGTCCCGCTGCCGAGGCCGGCCGCCGCCCTTTCCGCCGCCGGCGGGACCCGCGGCCGGGCCGGCGGCGCGGGTTGCCCGCTCGTGCCCGGGGTCGCCCCCGGGGCGGTCTGACCTTCCCCCGTTCACGCGCCCGCCCCTCCGAGGGACGGGCCACCTTTTGACCTCTCAAATACCCCCCAGGGTATTGGAGTCATCGATTACGGAGGCTTCCGTGTTCTTCGCCCAGTACTACCTCGAATGCCTCTCGCAGGCGTCGTACATGATCGCCGACGAGACCACCGGCAAGGCGGTGGTCGTCGATCCCCGCCGGGACGTCTCGGAGTACCTGGCGGACGCCGAGGCCCGCGGCTTCACCGTGGTCGGCGTCATCAACACCCACTTCCACGCGGACTTCGTCGCCGGACACCTCGAGATGGCGGCCGAGACCGGCGCCTGGATCGGCTACGGACGCCGGGCCGAGACCGAGTACCCGATCCGCAAGCTCGCCGCCGGCGAGACGATCACTCTGGGCGACGTCAGCCTGGAGATCATGGAGACCCCGGGGCACACCCCGGAATCGATCAGCGTGCTGGTCCACGAGCACGGCCGGGACGCCGTCCCGTACGGCGTGCTCACCGGCGACGCGCTCTTCATCGGCGACGTGGGCCGCCCCGACCTGCTCGCCTCCGCCGGTGTCACCGCCGACGAACTCGGCGCCATGCTCTACGACAGCGTCCACAACAAGCTGATGGGCCTGCCGGACGAGGTGCGGGTCTTCCCCGCGCACGGCGCCGGATCCGCCTGCGGCAAGAACCTCTCGGCGCAGAAGCAGTCCACCATCGGCGAGCAGCGGGCCACCAACTACGCCTGCGTGCCCATGACGCAGGCCGAGTTCGTGGCCATCGTGACCGCCGGACAGTCCGCTGCTCCCGGCTACTTCGCCTTCGACGCCGAGCTCAACCGCAAGGAGCGCGAGCTGTTCGACCCGGCCGCCGCACCGAGGCCGCTGAGCGTCGAGGACTTCACCCACCTCCGCGCTTCCGGCGCCGTGGTCGTTGACGCCCGTGACCCGCAGGCGTTCGCAGCCGGACACTTGCGCGGCTCGGTGAACGTGCCGGCCGACGGCCGCTTCGCCGAGCAGGCCGGCACCGTCCTGCCCGCCCACGCCGACCTGCTGGTCGTCACCCCGCAGAACCGCGAGGAGGAGATCGTCACCCGCCTGGCCCGGATCGGCTTCGACCGCGTGGCCGGCTACCTGCGCTCCCCGGACGACGCCCTGACCGCCCTGGCCGACGAGGTCACCTCGGCCGGCCGCCTCACCGCCGCCGAGGTCCGTGCCGCCCTGGCGGGCGACAACCCGCCGGTCGTCATCGACGTCCGCAACTGCGGCGAGCGCGGAGACGACGGCTTCATCGACGGCGCCGTGCACATCGCGCTCGGCGAGCTGCCCCGCCGCATGGACGAGATTCCCCGCGACCGGTCCCTGGTCCTGCACTGCGCGGGCGGCCACCGCTCGTCGATCGCCGCGAGCCTGCTGCGCCACCACGGCTACACCGACGTTTCGGACATCCTCGGGGGCCATGCCGCCTGGGTCCTGTCGAACACGCCCGCCGCCGTCTGACGGAGCCGGGCCGGCCCCACCGGGGCCGGCCGGTGATCCCCGGCCCTTCGAAGCCGCCGGCGCAGCCGCGCGTGGCCTCGTGCTCCGACCGGCCCCGTTCGGACGCGCCGGCCCACACCCGCCCCCACCCATCCCGCCTGCCCCAACACCTCCGCATATACCCCTCCCCGTATTTCATGCGGACCCTTCACCACGACGGAGAGCTTTCATGACCATCGACGCCTCCCGCGCCGTCGGCCTCACCCCCGCCGCCCTTCAACAGCTCACCGCCGGCGGACGCGGCCCCCGCGTGCTGGACGTGCGCACCCCGGGCGAGTTCCGGACGGTCCACATCCCCGGTGCCTACAACGTCCCGCTCGACACCCTGCGCGAGCACCGCGCCGAACTCCTGACCCACCTCGACGAGGACGTCGTCCTCGTCTGTCGCTCCGGCGCCCGCGCCGCCCAGGCCGAGCAGGCCCTCGCTGAGGCCGGCTTGCCCAACCTGCGCGTCCTGGACGGCGGCATGACGGCCTGGGAGGCCGCCGGCGCCCCGGTCAACCGGGGCGAGGCGCGCTGGGACCTGGAGCGCCAGGTCCGCCTGATCGCCGGATCGACCGTGCTCGTCACCGGCGTCGCGGGTGTATTCGTGCCCGGAGCGCACCTGATCGGTGCCGCGATCGGCGCCGGGCTGACGTTCGCCGCCCTCAGCAACACCTGCGCCATGGGCATGATCCTGTCCAAGTTGCCCTACAACCGCGGACCGCGTACAGACATCCGCACCGTCATCGCCTCCCTGCGGGACCGCTCGTGATCGCGCTCATCCTCGCGGTTTCCGTCCTGATCGGCGTCAGTCTGGGCATCCTGGGCGGCGGCGGTTCCATCCTGACCGTGCCGATCCTGGTCTACCTGGCCGGGATGGATACCAAGCAGGCCATCGCCACCTCCCTGTTCGTCGTCGGCGTGACCAGCCTTGTCGGCCTCGTCCCGCACGCCCGGGCCGGCCGGGTGCGCTGGCGCACCGGGCTGATCTTCGGCGCGGTCAGCATGGTCGGCGCCTACGGCGGCGGACGCCTCGCCGAGTACATCCCCGGCACCGTACTGCTCGTCGCCTTCGCCCTGATGATGCTCGCCACGGCCGCCGCCATGCTCCGCAAGTCCCGCAAGGCGAAGCCGGTTGAGGCTGCCCATACCGAACTGCCCCTCACGCACGTGATCGTCGAGGGCCTCGTCGTCGGCGCGGTCACCGGTCTGGTCGGCTCCGGCGGCGGATTCCTCGTCGTCCCCGCCCTCGCCCTGCTCGGCGGACTCCCCATGAGCGTCGCCGTCGGTACCTCGCTCCTGGTCATCGCGATGAAGTCCTTCTCGGGACTCGCCGGCCACCTCGCCGACGTCCAGATCGACTGGAACCTCGCCCTGCTGGTGACCGGCGCGGCCGTCGTAGGCAGCCTCATCGGCAGCCGCTTCGCCGGGCGCATCCCCCAGGACACCCTGCGCAAGGCGTTCGGCTGGTTCGTCGTCGTCATGGGTGTCTTCGTCCTCGGCCGGCAACTGCCCCACGCGATCTGGGCCGGCCCGCTCGCCTGGACCGGTATCGGCCTCGCGGTGGCGACCGCGGTGACCTGGGGCACAGTGCGAGCACGCCGCCCACGGCCCGCCATGGAAGCGCCCCGGGTAGGCTCCCCGGAATCGGCCGCACGCCCCTGGCGTTATACCCGCAGGGGTATTCTTGAGCCGATGGTCGGTATGAAGGAGGAACTCGGTGAAGGTGGAAGAAGAGGCGGCGACCGCGGTCCTCAACCGGCTGAGGCGCGCTCAAGGGCAGCTCGCGGGTGTCATCGCCATGATCGAGGCCGGCCGTGACTGCAAGGACGTCGTCACGCAGCTCGCGGCGGTCTCCCGCGCCCTCGACCGGGCCGGCTTCAAGATCGTCGCGAGCGGCATGCGCCAGTGCCTCGCCGAGAGCGAGGAAGGCGCGCCGCCGATGAGCGAGCAGGAACTGGAGAAGCTCTTCCTCACGCTCGCGTGACCCGCGACGGCGGCCGGCGGACACCGTCGGCCGCCGTCGGCGCACTTGTCCCAGACGAGCTCGGGTTCATCGTCGTTGCCACGAATGACGCGTGGGGACCCGTCGCTCCGGCGTGCACGGGGAGGTCGGCCAGGCGCCGTTCGAGCATGCCGGCTGAGCCGGATCGCCTGCTGGCCGTGCGCATGAGCACCGTACGGCGTCGTAGGCGAGCGCGCAGTCCCGCGCCGGGGATGTGTCCGGCGTGGTACTCCTCCAGCGGCCGGACGTCGAACCCGACCACGTTGCGGCGGCCTGGTGGCGGTCGGCGATCTTCCGCAGCAGGGCGAAGAGCTGGGCGCCGCTGGGCGACGTCGTCGCCGGCGAGCCGGTAGCGGCTCCGGACGCCTTCCCGGAGCGTGGCGACGAAACCGCCCTGCTTGAGGGTCTGCAAGTGTGCCGAGGCGTCGTGAGGTCCTGCCTCCTCGACCTGGGCGATGGCCGCGCTCTCGCCGTCGATGCGAGTCGTGACCTGCGCGCCCTGCACGCCGCCGCCGAGCGGCGCGGTCTGGCCCTGGCCTACGCGGCCGATACGCATCTGCACGCCGACCTCCTCTCCGGTGCCGTCCAGCTCGCCCCCGACCACGGAGCCGCGATCCTGGCACCGGGCGAAGGCGATGAGGTCGGCCTCCCCGTCACCGGCGGGTTGCTGATCGTGAACTCCGCCGCCCGCACCGACCTCCTCGGCGCCGACCGGACGGAGGAGCCGGCCCGCGCTCAGTACCACTCCCTCGAGCGGCTGACCGCCCCGCCGGACGTAGGCCGAACCGGGCAGCGAACGCACCTTCGCCGTCGGCGCCGAGAAGCGGGCCAACCCGCTGCTCGCCGCACCCGAGGAGGACACCTCCGTGTCCCGGCTCATCGCGAGCCTGGGCACCTACCCCGCGTACCTCGACGGCTCGGCGAGGCCAACCGGCGCGGGCCCGCCGTGGTCACCGGCACCGCGCCGGTTACCGGTGCACAGGGCCACGGGTTCGGCCAGCGCGATGTGTGGGCCCGGCAGCGGGTCCGAGGCCTGCGCGGCCGCGCTGAGCCCGCCCGACGCGCGGGGCGGCTTCCCGTCAGCCTCGGCTGGGTGTGCTCGAACGGAAGCGCCGGGACAACACCCCTCCGGCCAGCAGCGCGGCCAGGCCCGCGGCGGCGGCTCCCGATGTGCCCTCCGTGCCGGTGTGGGCGAGGGCGTCGTCGCCGCGGTGCGGGACGTCGGTGGAGACCGGCCTCGGCAGGGAGCGGACCATGGGAGGTACGTGTGGCCGGGAGCGGACGGGAGGCTTCGAGCGCACCGACGGAGTGGTCTGCGTGGGCGGCTGCTGGGTGGGCTCCTCGGACGGTGCGGGTCGGCCGAACTCCTCGGGACGGTCGCCAGTGTTGTTCGCGGTCTGATTACCGAAGGCGGGACTACCGACACCCACCCCACTCACGGTGTTCCCGCTGGCGTTCACGGGCAAATGGATCGGAAGCCGGATGCCGTTGCCGGTGACAACGCCCGGCGAGTCCGTCGCACCGCCGTCGGATGTGGCCTGCCGTGGAGCCGGGGGCCGGTCGTCCCCGTGTGCAGGGGCACCAGCGTCGGCGCATCCGTTACCGATGGCGGGGTTGAGCAGCCCGACCACGTTCACGGTGTTCCCGCACGCGCTCACGGGGAGGTGTACCGGCAACTGGATGCCGTCGCCGGAGATCAGTCCGGGTGAGTCGGCAGTCGAACCGTCCGTTGTGGAGTCGGCATGCACCGACCCGGCCATGGCCATCACACCGGAGGCGGCGGCGACAGCGATCAGACTGTTTCGGTTGGCCCGTCTCATCGGTCTCCTGCTCTTTCAGACAATGTCGCGGGCGCCTGCCCGCACCTCGTGAAACGCAGGCCCGAGTTACCGGGTTACGACACGTCAGCCTTCTGCCGGTCCGGGCGTCCTGCTCGGGCGTCAGGGCAGAGCGGTTCGCCCGCCCACGGCCGCTCGCGCCGGTCATTGAGGCCCGTTGGTCACGGAATTGGCCGTTCACCGGCTGCGGCGCCACGCCTCGCCCCAGTGCCGAGGCGTGGGGGATCGGCGAAGTGGGGACGGCGAAGCTGCGGGCCGCCACGTCCGTGGCGGTGACAGGGAGGACCCAGCCGGCGCCCCTGCACGCCGGGTCGGTGATCCTGTTCTGGGCGAGCCAGGCGTGGATTCCGGCGGTCCAGTCGCGCATCAGCTCCTTGAGTTGCTTGCTCGGACCGGCGGTGCGGGCGTCGGTCTCCCGGTTATTGACCTTGGGCGTACGGGGCATGAGGATCGCGCCATGACGCCAGAGCGGGCAGGGCAAGGGCAGGCCGGTCAGGCCGGGCAGGCGGAGGGTGCGGACGGCGCGCGGCGGGCGGTGCGGGACCGGACGGTCGACGGACTCGTGCGCCACAGCGCGGGCCGGGTGCCCGACCGGGTCGCCGTCCGCTACCACGAACGGACCTGGACCTACGCGGAACTCGACGCGGCCGCCACCACCGGCGCCGCCGTGCTGCGGGAGCGGTACGGGCTGTCCGAGGGGGACCGGGTAGCGACCTTCGCCCACAACTCCGACGCCTACCTCCTCGCCTTCCTCGCCTGCGCCCGCGCCGGGCTCACGCACGTCCCGGTGAACCAGAACCTCACCGGCGAGGACCTGGCGTACATCCTGGACAACAGCACCAGCGCCCTGGTCCTCGCGGATCCGGACCTCGCCGGGCGGATCCCGGAGGGCTACCGGGTACGCCCGCTGCGGGACGCCGCCGGATCCTTCCTGGGCGAGCTCGCCCAGCCGCTGCCCTTCGACGGCCGCAGCCAACCGGACGGGCTGGCGCAGCTGCTGTACACCTCCGGTACCACGGCCCTGCCCAAGGGCGCGATGATGACGCACCGGGCGCTCGCGCACGAGTACGAGAGCGCGATCGAGGCGCTGGACCTGGCCGAGGAGGACCGGCCGGTGCACTCGCTGCCGCTGTACCACTCGGCGCAGATGCATGTCTTCCTGCTGCCGTACCTGGCGGTGGGGGCGAGCAACACCATCCTGGACGCGCCGGTCGCGGAGCGGGTCTTCGACCTGGTGGAGGCGGGGGAGGCGGACAGCCTCTTCGCCCCGCCGACCGTGTGGATCGGACTGGCCAACCACCCCGACTTCGGGCGGCGCGACCTGAGCGCCCTGCGCAAGGCGTACTACGGGGCGTCGATCATGCCGGTACCGGTCCTGGAGCGGCTGCGCGAGCGGCTGCCCGGACTCGGCTTCTACAACTGCTTCGGCCAGAGCGAGATCGGCCCGCTGGCCACGGTACTGGGGCCGGACGAGCACGAGGGGCGGATGGACTCCTGCGGGCGGACCGTACGGCATGTGGAGGCGAAGGTCGTCGACGAGGACGGCAAGGACGTGCCGGCCGGCACGGCGGGCGAGGTGGTCTACCGGTCACCGCAGCTGTGCCGGGGCTACTGGAACGACCCGGAGGCCACGGAGAAGGCCTTCCGGGACGGCTGGTTCCGCTCGGGCGACCTCGCGGTGCGCGACGCCGAGGGCTATTTCACGGTCGTCGACCGGGTCAAGGACGTCATCAACTCGGGCGGCGTGCTGGTCGCCTCCCGGCAGGTCGAGGACGTGCTGTACACGCACCCGGGGGTTGCCGAGGCGGCCGTGGTCGGGCTGCCGGACGAGCGGTGGATCGAGGCGGTGACGGCCGTGGTGGTGCCGCGCGGGGAGGTGACCGAGGCCGAGCTGATGGCGTACGCGCGGGAGAAGCTGGCCCACTTCAAGGCCCCGAAGCAGGTCCTGTTCGTGGACGCCCTCCCGCGCAACGCCAGCGGCAAGATCCTCAAGCGCGACCTCCGCGACCGATTCGCCGCCCGCCCGCCGGCCGGCTCGCACTGACGAGGCTCTCCGACCGCCAGGGCGCGGCCCCCGGCCGAGGGCTCGGCCCCCCGGCCCAGGGCGGCCCGGACCAAGCCCGAGGCCCGGCCCTGCCTCGGTCTCGCCCCGGCCCTGCCTCGGCCTCGCCTCGGCCTTGCCCCGGCGTTGCCCCGGCCTCGCCTCGGCCGCGCCCCCGCCTCGCTCCGGCCCGGCGCCGCCCCGGGACCGGCGGAGCCCCCTTGGCCCGGCGCCCGGCCTCGTGTTCGGAGGGGTGCTCGGGCGGGCGGCCATGGGGCGGGGGCCGGTGCGCGGTCGGCGGGATCAGGCGTCGAAGTCCGTACCGCGGCTGGTCGGCTCCCAGGTGAGGGCTTCGGCGCGAGCCGCGTCCGCGTGGGCCAGGATCGCGTCGAGCGCGTCGTTGCCGAGCGCCAGCCGCAGCGGCGTGTGCTCGGCGTCCAGCGCGGCGAGGATCGCCGCGGCCGCCTTGACGGGGTCGCCGGGCTGCTTGCCGTCACTGTCCGGCAGACCCTTGCGGACTCCGCCCACCGTGTCCGCGTATGCCTCCAGCTCGGTGGCGGTCTGCTGCAGCGCCGCCCCGCCGGCGAAGCCCGTACGGAACGCACCCGGCTCCACGATCAGTGCCTTGATGCCGAACGCCGCGACCTCCCCGGCGAGCGCCTCCGTCAGCCCCTCCAGGGCGAACTTCGTCGCCGAGTACGCCCCGACCCCGGGGAACGACAGCCGTCCGCCCATGCTGCTCATCTGGACGACGGCACCCGACTTGCGGGCCCGCATGTGGGGGAGGACGGCGCGGGTGAGCGCCGCCGGACCGAAGAAGTGCAGGTCCATCAGGTCCCGGAGCTCGGCGTCCGAGGTTTCCTCCACGGCCCCGATCAGGCCCCGGCCCGCGTTGTTGACCAGGACGTCGATCCGGCCGAAGCGGTCCACGACCTCCGCCACGGCCGCCTCGGCGCGCGTGACGTCCGCGACGTCCACGGCGAGCGGCACGAGCCGCTCCGGGTGCTCGGCCGCGAGTGCTTCGAGCGGCTGGGTGCGGCGGGCCGCCGCGACCACGGTGTCACCGGCCGCGAGCGCGGCCTCGGTGAGGGTCCGGCCGAAGCCGGACGAGGCCCCGGTGATCAGCCAGACCCGGCCGGTCACTTCACCCGCGGCGTGCTGCGTTGTCATCAATCCCCCTGTGGATCAAGTGTGTTGACTGCGGTGCGAACCGATCCTGCCATCAGTGGAGCGGTGGGGTCAGCCCGTTTCCGGATCATGGGATGGCCCCCCGTCGGAGGGGAGGAGTCCGTCGCGCCGCAGGCGCGTCAGCGTGAGGTGCTCATGGACGAGCCGACCGACGAGCGCCCCGCCGTACACCACGAAGCCCACCCCGACCAGCCAGGACTGCACGACCAGCAGGGTGCCGAAGGGGCCGTACGTCACGGCGTTCGACGCGATCAGCGGGGAGAACACCAGCTGCGAGAAGACCCGCAGCCCCAGCAGCCCCAGGCTCGTCGCCAGCGCACCCGGTACCAGCGCGCGCCAGCGGACCCGCCCGCAGAGCAGCAGCCGCTGCGAGGCGACGAAGAACAGGCAGGTGCCGAACAGGTCGCCCAGGGTGCCCACGGCCGTGCCGAGGACACTGTGGGGCGGCGCCGGGATCGCCACCAGCAGGGCGAGGTAGCAGACCAGCAGGGCCAGCCAGACGACGTGCCGCCACATGGTGTGCCAGCGGGCGGTCGGCAGGTCCCAGACCTTCTCGTAGCCGGTCTGCACGGCGGAACCGAAGGTCAGGCCGAAGACGGCCAGCGCCGCTAGGCCGAAGGCAGTGGTCCGCTCCAGCGCCAGGTCCGCCGCGCCGAACAACAGCTCGACCCGGGCGCGGGACGCCTGTGTCACCCCGAGGGCCTGGCCGAGCCAGCGGCCGAACCCCGAACCGCTGCCGGGTGCGGCGGCCGCCACGACGATCAGCAACGGCACCAGGGTGAGGAAGCCGAGGGCCGCGAAGCCCATCGCCCGGTGCATGAGCTCCATCTCCCGGCCTCGGCTCCACGCCAGACCGGCAGGGGAGCCCTGGAGCCGGTCGTAGAGCTGCCGGATGATCGAGGTCACGCCTCATGCCCTACCCGCGCGGGCAGCCCCCTTCCCGGAAGGGACCTCGAAGTGGACCCGAAAGGGTGGTTTCACCCGCCCCCGGGCGTGTGTCACTCCGCCCCGGCGCCCCGCAGGTCCACCAGCCGCTTGATCTTCCCCACCGAACGCTCCAGGGTCTCCGGGTCGACGACCTCCACCCGGACGGAGACCCCGATGCCCTCCTTGACGGCCCGGACGACCTCGGCGGCCGCGGCGGCCCTGCGGTCCGCCCCCGTCTCACGACGGGCCTCCACCCGCACCGTCAGCGCGTCGAGCCGCCCCTCCCGGGTCAGCCGCAGCTGGAAGTGCGGAGCCAGCCCGGCCGTCCGGAGCAGGATCTCCTCGACCTGGGTCGGATACATGTTGACCCCGCGCAGGATGATCATGTCGTCGCTACGGCCCGTGATCTTCTCCATCCGGCGGAAGGCGGGCCGGGCCGTACCGGGCAGCAGCCGGGTCAGGTCCCGGGTGCGGTAGCGGATGACGGGCATGGCCTCCTTGGTGAGGGAGGTGAACACCAGCTCGCCCGGCTCGCCGTCGGGCAGTACCTCGCCCGTCAGGGGGTCGACCACCTCGGGGTAGAAGTGGTCCTCCCATATGTGGAGCCCGTCCTTGGTCGACGCGAACTCCTGGGCCACGCCCGGACCCATGACCTCGGACAGCCCGTATATGTCCACCGCGTCGATGCCGAGCCGCTCCTCGATCTCCCGACGCATCTCCTCCGTCCACGGCTCCGCACCGAAGATGCCCGTCCGCAGGGAGGTGGCGCGCGGATCGATGCCCTGGCGCTCCATCTCGTCCAGCAGGGTCAGCATGTAGGAGGGCGTCACCATGATGACCTCCGGTCTGAAGTCCTCGATGAGCCGGACCTGCCGGTCCGTCATCCCGCCCGACGCGGGCACGACCGTGCAGCCGAGGCGCTCGGCCCCGTAGTGCGCGCCGAGGCCGCCGGTGAACAGGCCGTAGCCGTAGGCGATGTGCACGATCTGGCCGGGCCGGCCGCCTGCTGCCCGTATCGACCGGGCCACCACGTCCGCCCAGGTGGAAAGGTCCCCGTCGGTGTAACCGACCACGGTGGGGCGCCCCGTGGTTCCGCTGGAGGCGTGGATGCGGCGCACCTCGGAGCGCGGTACGGCGAACATGCCGAAGGGGTACTGGTCGCGGAGGTCGGTCTTCGCGGTGAAGGGGAACAGGGCGAGGTCGGCGAGGGAGCGGCAGTCGTGGGGATGCACGCCCGCCTTGTCGAAGGCCTCGCGGTAGAAGGGCACCCGCTCGTAGGCGCGGAGCAGGGTCGCGCGCAGCCGGCTCAACTGGAGGGAGGCCAGCTCATCGCGGCTGAGCCGCTCGCCTTTGTCGTGGAGATCCGCGTGCACCACCATGCCGTCACCTCATCCTGAATGAACCGAACGATCATTCGGTAGATTGCCAGGTGTGCGTGAGGTAAATCAATGACTCGAACGAGTGATCGTCTGTTGTGATGGTCCGCATGCCTACCTTCACGACGTACGACGGAACGGGACTCGTCTACCACCTCAAGGGCGGGGATGGGGGCGGGGGCGGGGGAGGGAGTGAACCGCTCATCTGCATTCCGGGCGGCGCCATGCGGGCCTCGGCCTACCTGGGGGACCTCGGAGGCCTGGGCGCGGGGCGGCGGCTGGTCCTGCTCGACCTGCGCGGCACGGGTGACTCCGCCGTCCCGGCGGACGAGTCGACGTACCGGGTCGACCACCAGGTGGCGGACGTCGAGGCGCTGCGGGTCCATCTCGGACTGGAGCGCATGGACGTGCTCGCGCACTCGGCCGGCGGCAATCTCGCCCTGCTCTACGCGGCCGCGCATCCGGACCGGGTACGCCGGATCGTGCTGGTCACCCCCACCGCCTGGGCCGTGGACCTGCCGGTCACGGTGGAGCACCGGCTGGAGGCGGCCCGGCTGCGGGCGGGTACCGAGCTGTACGACCGGGCCATCGAGGCGTACGAGGGGATACTCGGCGGCGGCCCCGACACCGACGAGGCGTGGGAGGCGGCCGCCCCGCTGTTCTACGGGCGCTGGGACGATGCGGCCCGTGCCGACTGGGCCGCGGGCGCGGCGCAGCAGAACGAGAAGGCCGCCGAGGCCTATGCGGGGCCCGGCGCCTTCGACCCGCCGGCCACCCGGGCCGGGCTGCGGCGGGTCGAGGGGGAGGTGCTGGTGCTGGCGGGCGGGCTGGACGGGAACCCGCGGCCGGCCCTGGCCGGGCAGCTCGCGGAGCTGTTTCCGCGGGGGGTGGTGGATGTGCAGCCCGGGGCGGTGCACTTTCCTTGGCTGGACGACGCGGGGTGGTTCTCGGGCCGGGTGGAGCGGTTCCTGGCCTCCGGCCGGTGACTGGGTGCGGGTGGGGGTGCGGGTGCGGGGCGGGTGCCGCTGCGCGGAGCAGCTCCCCGCCCCGCCCTTCCTCCGTTCCCCGGGGCTCCGCCCCGGGCCCCGCGCCTCAAACGCCGGCGGGGCTGAAGGGTTGGGGCTCCGCCCCGGACCCCGCGCCGCAAACGCCGGCGGGGCTGAAGGGTTGGGGCTCCGCCCCGGACCCCGCGCCGCAAACGCCGGCGGGGCTGAAGGGTTGGGGCTCCGCCCCGGACCCCGCGCCGCAAACGCCGGCGGGGCTGAAAAGGATCGGGGCTCCGCCCCGTCCCCGCGCCGCAAACGCCGGCGGGGCTGAAGGGTCGGGGCTCCGCCCCGGGCCCCGTGTCGCAGGCGTCGGCGGGGCTGAAGGGTTGGGGCTCCGCCCCGGGCCCCGTGCCGCAGGCGTCGGCGGGGCTGAAAGGTCGGGGCCCGTGCCTCGGGCGGGGTCGGGGTTGGAGGGTTGCCCGGGGCTTGTGTCCCTGGCGGGGGTGGTCAGGTGGTTGTGTTGGCCTGCGTGGCTATCGTCTTGGCCCAGCGGTAGTCCGCCTTGCCGCTCGGGGAGCGCTGGATGGCGGGGGTGATCACCAGCTGGCGGGGGATCTTGTACCCCGCCAGTCTCGTGCGGCAGTGGGACTGGATCTCGTCCAGCGTCGGCTCGGGCGCGCCCTGCCGGATCTGGACCACCGCCGCCACGTGGTTGCCCCACTTCGGGTCCGCGACGCCCGCGACCAGCGCGTCGTACACGTCCGGGTGGGACTTCAGCGCCTGCTCGACCTCCTCCGGGTAGACCTTCTCGCCGCCCGTGTTGATGCACTGCGACCCGCGGCCGAGCACCGTGACGATGCCGTCCTCGTCGACGGTCGCCATGTCGCCCAGCAGCACCCAGCGCTCCGAACCCCGCTGGAAGAAGGTCTCGGCGGTCTTCACCGGGTCGTTGTAGTAGCCGAGCGGAACGTAGCCGCGCTGCGCCAGGCGTCCGGGAACGCCCACCGGCACCGGTTCGTGCGTGACCGGGTCCACCACCTGCGTGCGCTCGTTGACCTCCAGCCGGAAGCCCTTCTCCGGGCCGGAGTCGTCCGTCGCGCGCCCGTTGGAACCGGATTCGGAGGAGCCGAAGTTGTTCAGGAGGAGCACGTTCGGCGCCAGCCGCTGGAACTCCGCCTTCACCGTGTCCGACATGATCGCGCCGGACGAGGAGACACTGAAGAGGGAGGAGAGGTCGGTGCCCTTCAAAGGGCCGTTCAGCGCGTCGATCAGCGGCCGCAGCATCGCGTCTCCGACGAGGGAGACGCTGGAAACCTTCTCCTTCTCGATCGTGCGGAGCACTTCCTCCGGCGCGTACTTGCGGTGGATGACGATCCGCTGGCCGTAGTTGAAGGCGACGAACGACGTGAGCGTCGAGGTGCCGTGCATGAGGGGCGGCGCGGGGAAGAAGGTGAGTCCGGCGCCGCGCGCAGCGACCCGCTCGGCCAGTTCCTCGGGCCGCTTCACCGGCTCGCCCGACGGCTCACCGCCGAAGAGCCCCGCGAAGAAGAGGTCCTCGGCCCGCCACATCACGCCCTTCGGCATGCCCGTGGTGCCGCCGGTGTAGATGATGAAGAGGTCGTCGGGGCTGCGCGGCGGAAATCCCCGCTCGGGTGACCCGGCCGCCTCGGCGTCCTCGTACGCGATCGGAGCGATCGCGGGCTCCGGGGCGCCCTCGGGGGTGGCGCCGACCCGGATCAGGTGACGGAGCTTCGTGGTCCGGGGGAGCGCGGCCGCGACCCGCTCGGTGAACTCCCCCTCGAAGACGAGCGCCGCGAGGTCGGCGTCGTTGTAGAGGTAGACCAGTTCCTCCTCCACGTACCGGTAGTTCACGTTCACGGGTACGAGGCGGGCCTTCAGGCAGGCCAGTACGGTCTGGAGGTACTCGACCCCGTTGTAGAGGTGCAGGCCCAGGTGTTCGCCGGCCTTCAGGCCGCTGTCGAGCAGGTGGTGCGCGATCCGGTTGGCCGCCGCGTCCAGTTCGGAGTACGTCAGACGGCGCTCGGCGCCGGTGCCGGGGTGGTCGACGTACACGAGGGCCTCGCGGTCCGGGACCACGTCCACGACCGACTCGAACAGGTCGGCAAGGTTGTACTCCACCGTTCCTCCTGACGCGTGACGCGTGACGCGCATGGCTGGTCTGCTCGGCGGTCATTAGAGCGCCGCAGAAGGCAACAGGGAAGGCCGCCGCCCAAGAAATCTGACTGGGTGTCAGAAAACTATTGAACTGCACCCTCCCCTACTGCAACCTGTTCTAGGTCTTGAGACGGGAGGACGGCAATGGGTGGGACGGAACACCTGACCGTGGAGCGGCACGGTGCCACGCTGGTGCTGACCATGAACAGGCCCGAGGCGAAGAACGCGCTCTCGCTGCCGCTTCTGGTGGGCCTGTACGACGGCTGGCTGGAGGCGGACGCGGACGAGGAGATCCGCTCGGTGGTGCTGACCGGCGCGGGCGGGGACTTCTGTGCCGGCATGGACCTCAAGGCGCTCGCCGGCAAGGGCATGGCGGGCGACGCGTACCGGGACCGCCTCAAGGCCGACCCCGACCTCCACTGGAAGGCGATGCTCCGCCACCATCGGCCGCGCAAGCCGGTGATCGCGGCGGTCGAGGGGTACTGCGTGGCCGGCGGGACGGAGATCCTGCAGGGCACCGACATCCGGGTGGCGGGGGAGGGGGCCACGTTCGGACTGTTCGAGGTCAAGCGGGGGCTCTTCCCGATCGGCGGCTCCACGGTGCGGCTGCCGCGCCAGATCCCGCGTACGCACGCCCTGGAGATGCTGCTGACGGGGCGTCCGTACTCCGCCGAGGAGGCGGCGCGGATCGGACTGGTCGGACGGGTGGTGCCGGCCGGCACAGCGCTCGAGGCCGCGCTGGAGATCGCGGAGCAGATCAACGCGTGCGGGCCGCTGGCCGTGGAGGCCGTGAAGGCCTCGGTCTACGAGTCCGCCGAGCTGACGGAGACGGAGGGCCTGGCGGCGGAACTGCTGCGGGGGTGGCCGATCTTCGACACGGCGGACGCGAAGGAGGGGGCGCGGGCGTTCGCGGAGAAGCGGCCGCCGCTGTACCGCCGCGAGTAGTTCCCACCCCGCCGTACCGCCGCGAGTAGTTCCCGCGCCGTACCGCCGTACCGCCGTGCCGCTACCGCTACCGCTGCCGTACCGCCGTGCCGCTGCCGCCGCTGTACCGCCGCCGCCGTGCCGGGTGGAGGTGCGGCGCCACTGCCGGGGCGCTGCCCCGGACCCGCGCCTCAAACGTCGGCGGGGCTGTAATCGCCGGAACCGTCGGGGGCGGCGACCGCGCAAGACGTCAGACGGGGGAGTGGGCCCGCCCGGGGCCCGTCGAGCTGCCGCCCGTACCGGAATCGAACGCATCGGAGAGCCACCATGACAGCTGCCTCCCCACCGGAGGTGCTCCGCGCGCCCCTCGTCGTCGAGTTCCCCTTCACCCGGTCCCTCGGGCCCGTGCAGAGCGCCTTCCTCACCGGGCTGCGCGAAGGCGTCGTGCTCGGCGTCAGGACCTCCGGCGGCGCGGTGATGGTGCCGCCCGTCGAGTACGACCCCGCCACCGCCGAGGAGCTCCGCGAGCTCGTGGAGGTCGCGGCCACCGGCACCGTCACCACCTGGGCCTGGAACGGCCGTCCCCGGCCGAACCAGCCCCTGGACACCCCCTTCGCCTGGGTGCTGGTCAAGCTCGACGGCGCCGACACGGCCCTCCTGCACGCCCTCGACGCACCCGGCCCCGAATCCGTGCGCACCGGCATGCGGGTCCGGATCCGCTGGGCCGCCGACCGCACCGGCGCGATCACCGACATCGCCTGCTTCGAGCCGTACGAGGGACTGGACGTCGGCGAGGGCGCCCCGCACGACGGGGCCTTCGACGACGCCGTCCACGGCATCGTCGCCCGCGCCCGCCTCGACTACACCTACAGCCCGGGCCGCGCCCAGACCGCCTACATCAACGCCCTCTCCGAGCGGAAGACCGTCGGCGAGCGCTGCCCCTCCTGCCACAAGGTGTACGTCCCGCCGCGCGGCGCCTGCCCCACCTGCGGGGTGGCCACCACCGACCAGGTGGAGGTCGGCCCCGCCGGCACCGTCACCACCTTCTGCATCGTCAACATCAAGGCCAAGAACCTCGACATCGAGGTGCCGTACGTCTACGCGCACATCGCCCTCGACGGCGCCGGTCTCGCCCTGCACGGCCGGATCGGCGGAATCCCGTACGACCAGGTCCGCATGGGTCTGCGCGTCGAACCGGTCTGGACCGAAGGCGGCCGCTACCCCGACCACTACCGCCCCACCGGCGAGCCGGACGCGGACTACGACGCGTACAAGGAGCTCATCTGATGCCGAAGACGCCGTCGAGGTACGCCCGCGAGGTCGCCGTCGTCGCGTTCGCGCAGAGCGACCACCGCCGCGACACCTCCGACCTCAGCGAAGTCGAGATGGTCATGCCGGTCCTGCACCAGGTGCTGGCCGCCACCGGCCTGAAGGCCGGGGAGATCGGCTTCACCTGCTCCGGCTCCAGCGACTACCTGGCCGGCCGGGCCTTCTCCTTCACCATGACCCTCGACGGGGTGGGCGCCTGGCCGCCCATCTCCGAGTCGCACGTCGAGATGGACGGCGCGTGGGCCCTCTACGAGGCCTGGGTCAAGATCCAGACCGGCGAGGCCGACACCGCGCTGGTCTACTCGTACGGGAAGTCCTCGCCCGGATCGGTACGCGACGTGCTGACGCGCCAGCTCGACCCGTACTACGTGGCCCCCCTCTGGCCGGACTCCGTGGCCCTCGCCGCCCTCCAGGCCCAGGCCCTGATCGACGCGGGCGAGACCGACGAACCCGCCCTCGCCGCGATCGGCGCCCGCAGCCGCGCCGACGCCGAGGCCAACGCGCACGCCCAGCTCCGAGGCTCCGTTCCGCAGGGCGACTACCAGGTTGCTCCGCTGCGCACGGGGGACTGCCCGCCGATCGGCGACGGCGCCGCCGCCGTCGTCCTCGCCGCCGGCGACACCGCACGCCGGCTGTGCGCACGGCCCGCCTGGATCACCGGCATCGACCACCGCATCGAGGCTCACAGCCTGGGCCTGCGCGACCTCACCGACTCCCCGTCCACCCGCATCGCGGCCGAACGCGCCGGTGTCTTCGAGGCTCCCGTGGACACGGCGGAACTGCACGCGCCGTTCTCCTCCCAGGAAGTCGTCCTCCGCAAGGCGCTCGGCCTCGGTGAAGCGGTAGCCGTCAACCCCTCTGGCGGGGCCCTCGCCGCCAACCCGATGATGGCGGCCGGCCTCATCCGGATCGGCGAGGCGGCCGCCCGCATCCACCGCGGCGAGTCCGACCGGGCCGTCGCCCACGCCACCTCCGGCCCCTGCCTCCAGCAGAACCTGGTCGCCGTCCTGGAAGGGGACGCTCGGTGAGCACTACGGGTATCACGGGCACTACGGGCACTACCGGGACTACTGGCAAGGAGCCCGTCGCCGTTGTCGGGATCGGGCAGACCAAGCACGTCGCCGCCCGCCACGACGTCTCCATCGCCGGACTGGTCCGCGAGGCCGCGGCCCGCGCCCTCGCCGACGCCGAACTGACCTGGGCCGACATCGACGCGGTCGTCATCGGCAAGGCCCCCGACTTCTTCGAGGGGGTGATGATGCCCGAGCTCTACCTGGCGGACGCGCTCGGCGCCGTCGGCAAGCCGATGCTGCGCGTGCACACGGCGGGCTCGGTCGGCGGCTCCACGGCCCTCGTCGCCTCCAACCTGGTGGCCGCCCGCGTCCACCGCACGGTCCTCACCCTCGCGTTCGAGAAGCAGTCCGAGTCGAACGCCATGTGGGGACTCTCCCTCCCCGTGCCCTTCCAGCAGCCGCTGCTGGCGGGCGCCGGCGGGTTCTTCGCCCCGCACGTGCGCGCGTACATGCGGCGCACCGGCGCACCCGACACGGTCGGCTCGCTCGTCGCGTACAAGGACCGCCGCAACGCCCTGAAGAACCCGTACGCGCATCTGCACGAGCACGACATCACCCTGGAGAAGGTCCAGGCCTCGCCGATGCTGTGGGACCCGATCCGGTACTCCGAGACCTGCCCCTCCTCCGACGGGGCCTGCGCGATGATCCTCACCGACCGCGCGGGCGCGGCCCGTTCGCCCAGGCCGCCCGCCTGGGTGCACGGCGGGGCGATGCGCAGCGAACCGACGCTCTTCGCGGGCAAGGACTTCGTCTCCCCGCAGGCCGGCAAGGACTGCGCCGCCGACGTCTACCGGCAGGCCGGGATCACCGATCCGCGCCGTGAGATCGACGCGGTCGAGATGTACGTGCCGTTCTCCTGGTACGAGCCGATGTGGCTGGAGAACCTGGGCTTCGCGGAGGAGGGCGAGGGCTGGAAGCTCACCGAGGCCGGGGTCACCGAACTCGACGGGGACCTTCCGGTCAACCCGTCGGGCGGCGTCCTGTCCACCAACCCGATCGGCGCCTCCGGCATGATCCGCTTCGCGGAGGCCGCCCTCCAGGTCCGCGGACAGGCGGGGGAACACCAGGTCCCGGGAGCCCGCCGGGCCATGGGACACGCGTACGGCGGCGGCGCGCAGTTCTTCGCGATGTGGCTGGTGGGAGCGGAGCGGCCCACAGGCTGAGAGGACCGGGGGGTGCCGGACCGGTCAGGGTGACTCACCGTGGCCTGTGCGGCACCCGCCGCGGTGGTTAACCTTGGCCCCGGACGACGTACCGGGAGGAGCACGCACGTGGCAGAGAGCATGACTTCACAGCCCCTCGCTGGCTGGGGGAAGCCGGACCTCGATCTCACCGAGGCGGACTGGCAGTCGAGCAGCCGGGGAGCGGGTGACGTCCAGATCGCCTTCGTCGACGGCTTCATCGCGATGCGCAACAGCGAGCGCCCCGAAAGCCCTTCGCTGATCTTCGCGCCGGACGAGTGGCGCAAGTTCGTACTGGGCGCCCGGGGCGGGGAGTTCGACCTCACGTAGGCGTCGCCCCCCCCGCCGCGACCCGCCGCCCGGCCGCCGGGCAGCGGGTCGCGGCGCGCCGCAAAGCCGTTGCCCCGCCCGGCGGTTCCCGGCATGCTGGGCAGGTGATGACCGACCGCCGAAAGGGCGATGCCGCGTAGACGGCCGGGCGCGCTGCGCGCCGCACGAGGACGGTACGAGGACCGCCGGCCACCCGCATGGGTGCGCCACCTGCCCCGCGTGGACCGCTTGTCGGCCGCCGCGAGTGCGGCCGTCCACTGGGCGGAGAGCGGGACCTTCGGCCATGAGCACGGGTTCAGCGCACTCCGGGAGCAGCTCGCGCTCTACCGGAAGTTCCTGAGCCGGCCGGGCTCGCGCCTCAGGCCGCTCGCCGTGGAGTGCAGCTGTCCCGAGTGCGAGTTCGATGACATCGGGTACGTCCGTGACGCGCTGCTGCACAGCTACCGGACCCTCCCGCCACAGGCGCGGGCGGAGCTCGGCCGCATGCTCGCCGCGCTCGACGACGAGTTCCGCCGCCGCACGCTGCCCGATCCCGAACCACTGCCCCACCACTGGGCCGACTGGAGCGGGCGCCCCCGCGCGTGGTGGCACCGCAGGCTCCGGGCCGAGCGCTGACCAGGCCGTCCCTTCCGGATCCTGCCCGGCCCGCGCCGCCCGGCACGATCCGGAAGGGACGATCTAGGCTGGCGGCATGAGCGGCGAGAGCGATCTGCGGAAACTGCTGAGCGGCATGAGGCCCGAGCTGAACGACGGCGTGTACGTGTTCTGCACCGTGCCCGGCACCACCGTCCCGGCCGGGACGGAGCCGGTGGCCACGATCCGGGAGCGGGAGGGGCTCACTCTCGTCCTGCGACAGGAGGAGGCCGACGCGGCCGGGCTCGCCTACGACTACACCGCGGGCTGGATCACCCTGCGCGTCCACTCCGCCCTCGACGCCGTCGGCCTCACCGCGGCCTTCGCCGCCGAACTCGGCGCACACGGTCTGAGCTGCAACGTCATCGCCGGCTACCACCACGACCACCTCTTCGTCGCCGCCGACCGCGCCGCCGAGGCGGTCGCCGTCCTGGAGGCCCTCGCGAAGCGCTCCGCGGACAGCTGAAAAGAAGATCGGAAACTTTCCGTCAGCATGCTCCCTCCCGCTGTGCGCGGGCGTACGCTGATGCCCCCGAACAGGCCTGGGGGGTACCAGCCATGACGGAACGCCGGTCCCGCATACGGCGCACACTGGTCGAACGCGAGACCGAACTCGCCATCGTCGACGAGGCCCTCGACCTGCTCGCCGGACCCGCCCCGGACGGCGGCGGCGCACTCCTCGCCTTCTCCGGACCCGCCGGCCTCGGCAAGACCACCCTCCTCGCCGAACTCCGCCGCCGCGCCCACGCCCGCTCCTGCACCGTCCTCGCGGCACGCGGCGGCGAACAGGAGCAGAGCCAGCCCTTCCACGTGGCCCGCCAGCTCATCCAGCCCCAGCTCGCCGGCACCTCCGAGCAGGAGCTGCGCGCCGCCCTCGGCAGCTGGTACTCCATCGTCGGCCCCGCGCTCGGCCTCTGCGCCCCCGAACAGGGGTCCCCGCCCGACCCCCAGGGTCTGCGCGACGGACTCGACTGGGTGCTCACCGACCTCGTCGTCAAGCGCGCCCCCGTCACCCTCGTCCTCGACGACGCCCACTGGGCCGACCCCGAATCCCTCGAATGGCTCGCCGCGTACGCGCCCCGCGCCGAACACCTCCCGCTGCTCCTCGTCGTCGCCTACCGTCCCGACGAACTGCCCACGCACGCCGACGCCTTCCGCACGCTGCCCGGCCGCGCGGGACAGCGCCCGCTCACCCTCTCCCCGCTCACCGCGCCCGCCGTGGCGACCCTGGTCCGCGAGGCCGTCGGCGAGCACGCCGACGACGCCTTCTGCCAGGAGGCCTGGGCCGTCACCACCGGCAACCCCTTCGAGGCCGTCGAACTCACCGCCAGGATCCAGGACAAGGGGCTCGCCCCCGTCGAGTCCAGCGCGCCCCTGCTGCGCGACCTCGCCGCCGCCCAGCGCGGCAGCGGCCTCGTCGAACGCCTCGAACGCCTCGGCCCCTCCACCGTCCGCTTCGCCTGGGCCTGCGCCGTCCTCGGCACCGCCATCCCGCAGGACCTCGCCGCGCGGGTCGCCGCCCTCGGCGCCGAGGAGGCCGTGGACGCCACCGCACGGCTGCGGGACGCCCGCATCCTGTCCGCCGCCACCGAGGCGGCCGTCTCCGAGAAGCGTGACGCAGGGCTGGAATTCGTCCACCCGCTCATCGCCACCGCCATATACCGCGCCATCCCCGACGCGCTGCGCGTCGCCCTGCACGGCAAGGCCGCAGCGGCCGTCATCGACGCCGGACTCGGCGCCTCCGCGGCGGCCCGCCACCTCCTGGAGACCCACCCCGAGAACGACCCCTGGGTGGTACGCACGCTGCGCGAGGCCGCCGCCGAGAACCTGCGGGCCGGAGCCCCCGAAGCGGCCCGCCGCCAGCTCGCCCGCGCCCTGCTCGAGCCACCCGACTTCGACGAACGCGCCGCCGTGCTCTACGAACTCGGCTGCGCCTCCCTGCTCACCGAACCGGTCAACACCGTCAACCACCTGCGGGCCGCGCTCGCCGAGCCCGTGGACGACCCGGCCCTGCGCCAGGGCATCGTCATCAGGCTCGCGCAGGTCCTCGCCCACAGCGACCGCCTCGCCGAGGCGTCGGAATCCCTCGCGCGGGAGATCGCGCTCACCCACGACGCACGCGCCCGGCTGCGCCTGCAGTCCGAGCAGTTCATGTGGGACGCCTTCAACGCCGCCGAGGCCGACTCCCCGGCCCGGTCCCGGCGCCTGGCCCGGCTCGCCGACCGGCTGACCGGCCGCGACCTCACCGAGCGGTACGTCATCGGGCTGCGCGCCTGGGACGCCTGCCTGCGCGGCGAACCGGTGGACGTGGTCCTGCACCACGCCGGACGGGTCCTGGAACAGGGCTTCAGCTGGGCGTACGAGGACCGCGGCTTCGAGGTCCCCGTCCTCGTGGCCATGGCCCACATGTACGCCGACCGCCCCGGCCGGGCGGAGGAACTGTTCGAGGCGGGCACCGCCGAGTTCGAGCGGCAGGGCTGGCGCGGGGCGCACCTCTCCTTCGGGTACAGCCTGCGCGCCTACATCCGCTTCCGGCGCGGACGGCTCGCGGAGGCCGAGGAGCTGGCCCGGGCCGGACTGCAGCTCGCCGAGCGCGTGGGCCGCGGCACGCCCGTGCACTGGTACACCATCGCCATCCTGATCACGACGCTGCTCGCCCGGGGACGGACCGGCGAGGCCTGGGGCCTGGCGAGGGAGCACGAGTTCGGTCGGCCCTTCCCGGCGGCGGTGGTCTTCCCGGATTCCCAGACCGTCTACGCCGAACTGCTGCTGGCCCGGGGCGAGGCGAAGGCGGCCGCGGCCGAACTGGAGGAGGTCGACCGGCGGCTGACGCCGCGCGGCATCCAGAACCCGTCGTGGTGCCCGTGGCAGCTGCACCTGGCCCGGGCCGTGGCGGCGCAGGACCCGGAGCGGGCCCGCGCCCTGGCCGGCGACGCCCTGCGGCGGGCCCGCGTCTTCGGTGCCCCGTCGGCCATCGGCCAGGCCCTGCGGGTCGCGGCGGAGGTCGCGGCGCCCGGGGAACGGGCGGAGCTGCTGCGCGAGGCGGTGGCCCTGCTCGCGACCTCCCCGGCCGGGTACGAGCTGGCCCGCGCCCTGGCCGCGCTCGGCACGGAGCTGCGGGACGAGGAGCTGCTGACGCGGGCCGTGGTGACCGCGCGGGAGTGCGGCGCGGACGGCCTGGCGGCCGAGGTGGCCGGCACCCTCGCCGGTCCGGGCGGCGGGGCGCGGCTCGTCCCGGCCGGCGAGGACCGCCTCACGGCGGGCGAGCTCCGCGCGGCGGAACGCGCGGTGCGCAGTGCCGAAGGCGGCCCGAGCCCGAGCCCGGGCGCGGACTGGGAGCTTTCCACGGCCTGCCGCAAGCTCGGCACCGACCTCACGGGCCTCCCGGCAGCCCTGGCGGCCTACACGGGGTAGGCCGCGCGCGGGTGCGTCAGTTCGTGTCGTACACGCCGAACAGGTCGACGACCAGGTCCGTGGGTTGCCGGCCGCCGTTCCAGAAGTCGACGATGGCGTTCTTGCCGGTGCTCGCCTGGACCAGGTTCGAGACGGTGGCCCCCTTGGTCCAGTTCAGGTTGGAGGAGTTCGGCTTGGCCGGCCGGACGGCCGTGCTGTGGCCGTACTGGTCCACCGTGAGGTGCCCGCTGCCCCGGGTGTTGGTGACCGTCGTGTTCAGCACGGCCGCTCCGAGCGTGATGTCGGACTGGTACAGGTACTGGTACCGGTAGTCCCGGCCGGCGAGCGGCCAGTCGTACAGCCGGGAGTCGTGCAGGCGCTGCGGGGCGACCGGCATGTAGGCGCCCTTGCCGTCGGCGCTGTAGTAGCCGGTCACGTCCACGATCACGTCGGTGGCGCTCCAGGAACCGTTGCGGACGTCGATCCGGCCGTCCGGGCCGACCGGCACGATCACCGAGTTCGCCACCGTCTGGCCCGGGACGAAGTTCACGTTCGACGCGACCGGCGCCTGCTGCCCGCTCGGGTAGACGGTCAGGTGCCCGGAGCTCTTCGGCTCGGTGACCGTGAGGTTCAGTGCCACGGCCGTGATGCCCTCGGGCGGCAGCCCGCCCTTGCCCGCGATCTGGACGCCGATGGCCGCCTGCCCGTCGACCTGGCCCTTCGCCGCGCCCAGCCCCTCGCGGGTGTCGACGAGACGGACCGGGTCCAGTGGGGTGAACCCGTTGTCGGGAGAACGGTTGAAGTAGCCCGTCACGTCCGCGATCAGGTCCACCCAGCCCGCACTGCGGTTGGCGAGGGTGACGTACCCGTCCGCTCCGACCGGTACGACCGCCAGGTTCGGGACGGTCTGGCCTGCGACGAAGTTGAGGTTCGAGGTGTCCGGCTGCTCCTTGCCCGACGCGTAGGCGACGACGTGTCCGTCGGCGGTGGGGTTGGTGGCGGTGAGGTTGAGGGCCACGGCGGTCGCCCCGGCCGGTATGCCGCCGTTGGCGGAGATCTTCACCCAGGTGGTCGTGTACGGGGCGAGGGGATAGGCGACCGGCATGCCGGTCCCGTCCCGGGTGTCCAGCAGCCGGGTGGGCGTGAGCGGGGTGAAGGCGGAGCCGGCGAGGAAGACCTCCACCGCGTTGGTGGCGGACACCTTGTTCGTCTCATCGGTCGCGGTCACCGTGATCTTGTGGCCGCCGACCTCGGCGTAGGTGTGCTTGAAGTGCGCGAAGTCGTTGGTGGCGGCGGAGGCGGTGTCGGTCCGGCCGTCGCCCCAGTCGACGTCGATCCGGAGCGTGCCGACGAGATCGGTCGTGCCCAGGGTCGCGATGCCCATGGTGCGGGCCCCGGTCCCGTACGCGCCGATGCCCACCTTGAGGTCCGGGTCCTGCCGCACACCCGAGGCCCGGTTGCCCTCGAAGCCGGGCAGGGTCTTGACCACGGAGCGTTCCGCAGGGCTGCTGAAGGTGGCGGCCTTCGCCGCCTCCGCCGTAGCCGCCGCGACTTTCGCGGCGGTCTCCTGACCGCTCGGGCCCGGTACGGAGCCCGGCTCCACGGCCGGAGCCCGGTCCGCGGACGTTCCCGCGGCCCGGGCCGTCCCGGGCGCGAGACCGATGGCCGCCGCGACGACGGCGGCAGAGATCATGACTCGGTGGCGGTACACCGAACCCCCCGATGTATTGAACATGTTCATAAAGGTCATGATCAGGTTACAGGCCGCCCGTACCGCAGGACGCGCGAGGCTCACCCCCGGTTGCGGGCCGCCCGGGACGAGGGGCCGCGGGCGGGAAATCTCGCGGGGACACGTACCATGGCGGCATGTCCTTCCTCCGCCGCCACCGCGCCGCCACACCCGCCGGCCCGGACTTCGACGTCCTGGCCATGGACCCGGGGGACTGGCCGGGCAATCTCGGGGCCGGGCTGCTGCCCGCGCCCGACGGCAGCTGCCAGGGTGTCTTCCTCCGCTACGACCTGTTCGGCGGACGCGGCCCCGCAATGATCATCGGCAACCTCCCCGAGGGTTCCCCCGCCAGGGACCTCGCCGAGGGCGAGATCCCCTTCGAGGTGGCCCAGCTCCTCGACGCACTCGAGAACGACGAGGACGTCGAGGTCACCGGCGTCGAGGACTGCCCCGTCATGCAGGGCGACAACCTCCTCATCGTCCGGAAGATCAAGCTGTCGGAGTCCCGTATCTCCTGCGTGCAGTTCGACCGCAGCGACAACGTGCTGGTCACCATCGCCAGCTGGGACCGCCCGATCACCGATGACCTCTACGCGCTCCTGAAGCCGCTCCCCGCCGAGCTCTTCCAGCAGGGCTAGCAGGCAGGGCCAGCAGCCCGTCACGCGTCCGCGATGTCGTTCGCCGCCACGTAGCCGAACGTCATCGCGGGACCGATCGTCGACCCGGCCCCGGCGTAGCTGTGGCCCATCACCGCCGCGCTCGCGTTGCCCGCCGCGTACAGGCCCCGGATCACCGAGCCGTCCGCCCGCAGGGCCCGCGCGCGGGCGTCCGTGACGATACCGCCCTTCGTGCCGAGGTCCCCCGGCACGATCTTGAAGGCGTAGAACGGCGGGGCCCATATCGGGGCCAGACACGAGTTCGGCGTCACCCCCGGGTCCGTGTAGTAGTGGTCGTACGCCGTGTCGCCCCGGTGGAAGTCGGAGTCCGTGCCGCTCCACGCCTGCGCGTTGAACCGGTTGAGGGTCGCCCGCAGCGCCGCCGCCGGCACGCCGATCTGACCGGCCAGCGCGTCCCAGCTCCACGCCTTCTTCGCCGCGCCCGCCTCGTACCAGGAGTCCGGGAAGACGATCGTCGGCAGGATGTCCTTGAACAGGTACTTGCTGCGGTAGTTCTGATCCACGATCAGCCACGCCGGGATGTGCGAGCCGGCCGCACCCCGGTCCTTCTCGTACATCACGTGCACCACATCGCTGTACGGGGCCGCCTCGTTGACGAACCGCGCCCCGTTCGCGTTCACGATCAGGCCGCCCGGCAGGGTCCGCTCGGCGAGGCAGAAGTACGGCTCCCCTGGCAGCGGGATCGACGGCCCCCACCAGGCGTCCTCCATCAGGGCCAGCGCCGCCCCGGCCCGCTGTCCCGCGCGGATCCCGTCGCCGGTGTTCTCCTTCGCGCCCACCGACCACTGGGTGCCGATCGGCTGCTGCTGGTACTGGGCCCGCATCTCCGCGTTGTGCTCGAAACCGCCCGAGCCGATGACCACCCCCCGCCGGGCCCGTACGATGCCCCGCACGCCCGCCTTCTCGACGACCACCCCGGTCACCGCGCCACCCTCCTGGACCAGGTCGACCAGCGGGCTGTTCAACCACACCGGCACTCCCGCCCGCATGAGCCCGGCCCGCAGGCCGGCCGCAAGGGCCTGGCCCATCGTCAGCGGCTTCTCCCCGCACAGCGCCGCCCTCGTGCCGCGCGCCAGGCACTCCGTCGACACGGCGAGCCCCTTCGCGTTCACCGCGGCGAGGTTCAGCCACTTGTAGTCCTGGCTGAACACCACCATCCCGGCCGGGACGGGCATGTACGCCGGGTTCAGACGGGCCAGTTCGGCGCCCAGGATGTTGCCGTCGATGTAGTCCGGCTCGATGGAGCGGCCGTTCGGGAGGCCGCCCGGCAGATTGGGGTAGTAGTCGCTGTACCCCTCCATGAAGCGGAACTTCAGCGGGCTGTTGGCCATGACGAAGTCCAGCATCCGCGGCCCGTTGGAGAGAAAGGCCGCCTGCCGGTCCGCAGGCACCTCGCCGCCCACGACCGCCGCCAGATACGCCGCCGCCTTCTGCGGGGTGTCCGGCACCCCCGCACCAAGGATGACCGAGTTGTTCGGCAGCCATATGCCGGCTCCGGAGCGGGCGGCCGATCCACCGAAGGTGGGGGCCTTCTCGACGACCAGCACGCTCAGCCCCCGCTTGGCGGCGGTCAGCGCGGCGGTCATCCCGGCGGCTCCGGAACCGACCACCACGACGTCGTACTCGCCGAGCGGGGGACCGTCCGCCGCCCGCGCGGCGGCGGTGGGCAGCACGGTGGCGGCGAGGACCCCGGCTCCCGCGCCGGCGATGACCGTACGTCTCGAGGGGAGGGATGCGGACGGCGTGCGTGAAGCGCTCGCGGACATGGGCAGGCTCCAGCGGAGTGGGGAGGCGAGGGTGGCTCCAGCATGTCTGATGCTGAGTCAGAAAAGGTGTTCGGGGGATCATGTGATGTCAAGCCATGTGGCGCCGCCTCCTCCAGTACGCCACTGTCGCTACGCCCAGCAGCGGCCCCCACAGCATCAGAGGGGCGTAGCAGACGTAGAACCACACGGCACCCCAGCCGCCCCCCTCGCTGGGGAAGTCAGCGGGTATCGGATCGCCCTGGATGGTGGTCCCGGCCACCTGGGTCACCGCCGCGAGCACCGTCCACAGGGCGGTCAGCGCCAGGGCGCCGAGCGCGGCGGGGACGACCGCGGCGGCCACCGGTATCCGTCGGCCGCCCAGGAACGGGATCCAGCGCGGGACCACCTCGCCCCACGCGGCTACCAGTCCCATCGCGGTGAAGGCCAGCAACTCGGAGAATGCCGAGAGGACCACGACGTACACGTCGAGCGGAAGCCACCCCGGCAGCGTCCCGCTGTCTGCCGAGGAATGGTCGACGAAGAGCAGCCCGAGGCGCCAGACGCACGACGGCAGGACGGTGAAGGGAATCGCGGCCGCGGCGATCCGCGCATACCGCGGGACCCCCGGGACCGGAGCGTGCGCCGCCTTCCACACGGCACGCACCCCCCGACGGGGCGGGCCGTGCCGGGGCGGGCCCGGGCGGTGCAGGCCTGGTCCGTGCGCACCTGGGCGGTGCGGCCCCTGCGGGTGCAGGTCCTGCCCGTGCGGGGCCTGCACGGGCAGATCCGGCCCGGGAGGTGATCCCCGGTCCGGGGCGGCGTCCGCTGCGGAAACGGAGCCGGGGCGCCCGCCGGAGAGCGCGTCGTCGGTATACGTGGTCATCGGGACCTCCGGAGCGGCTGCGGGCACCTCTTGCCCGGTCTCCTTCGAAGATCGCAGCCACCCCGGTCCGCGCGGATCCCCCACGAGAGGGGTCCGCTCCCCCCGTCCGGGGGAGACGGGTCAGACCCGGGGAGGACCCGGCCGCCGCGCCCCCCCACAAGCGAAGTCCCGTGGCGGTGGGAGCCACGGGACTTCACGCCTTGAGGGGGTGAGCGGAGGACCTAACGGGTGCCGACCGCCGCCCGGACCGCTCTGCGGGCCATGCCCGCGTCGTCGTGCAGGCGGCGCAGCAGCAGCCGCTGCTCCTCCCCCGAGGACAGGGAACCCGCCGGGAGCGGCTGCGTCGGCGCGGTGGCCAGCATCGAGCGCTGCACCGCCGTCTCGCACATCCGGATCTCCCTGGTCAGCACCAGCATCAGATTGACCAGGAAGGCGTCCCGTGCGGCCGGACCGGCGGCCTGGGCGAGCCGGCTGATCTGCGCCCGGGCGGCCGGCGCGTCCCCCAGCACCGTCCACAGCGTCGCCAGGTCGTAACCGGGCAGGTACCAGCCCGCGTGCTCCCAGTCGAGCAGGACCGGCCCGGCCGGGGACAGCAGCAGGTTCGACAGGAGCGCGTCACCGTGGTTGAACTGCAGTGCCGTGCCCGACAGTTTCACGCCGTGCAGCAGCTTCTGCAGGTCACCGAGGTCCCGGTCGGTCAGTAGCCCCAGCTCGTAGTCACGGGCGATCCGGCGCCCGTAGTTCACCGGCGTCCCGAACAACTCGGACGGCGGCCGCCACTGGTTGACCCGGGACACGGCCCCCAGCGCGGCCCGCAGGTCCACCCGCGGCGGCGCCTCGACCGGGTGGCGCTGGAGCGCCGCGACCCGGCCGGCCATCCGCTCCACCACCAGCGTGCAGTTCTCCGGATCTGCCGCGATCAACCGCGGCACACGGACCGGAGGGCGGTGCCGGACGAACGTCCGGTACGCCGCTATTTCGTGCCGGTAGCGCTCGCGCCACTCCGGCGAGTGGTCCAGTAAAACCTTCGCGACGGCGGTCATCCGTCCGGTCGTGCCCACCAGGAGGACCGAGCGGCCGCTGCGCCGCAGCACCTGCACAGGCGCGAACTCCGGACAGATCCGCTGCACCGAGGCGAGCGCGGTGCGCAGTTGCGCCCCCTGCGGCCCCGAGAGGTCGATTCTTCCGCTGAGCGGCTGCGACCCGGCTCCCGGCATCCGCCGCGCCCGAGGGGCGCCCTGCACCGCCGACGAGGGCCGGCCGGGTTCGAGGTAGGGGCCGCCGCCCGCCGGGAGCGTGCGGTAGGGCCGGACAGGTGCGGACACGGAGGACGTTGCTGCGTACATGGCTTTACGGATCCCTTCGTGCGCCGACTGGGTTCGTACGCCACCCCGCCGGATCCCGTACTTCACCCTGGGGAGTTCCGCCGGTGAACCGGGTCGGGGAGGCGCATTCCTACCTGACACCCGGCGGCAGGTGGCGAACCATCGGGCGTGCCCTGGCGAAGCCTGGCGAATATGCCATGGGGGCCTGGCGGGGGGTTACTGTCAACTCAGCCGAGAACCTGGGGGCTTGACGTGAGCAAGGGTCCAAACACCCGCTTGAACGACCTGTTCGGCCTGGCCGGCTGGTCGAAGGGCGAACTGGCGAGGATGGTCAATCGGCAGGCGGCGGCCATGGGCCACCCCCAGCTGGCCACCGACACCTCGCGGGTGCGGCGATGGATCGACATGGGGGAGACCCCGCGCGAACCGGTGCCCACGGTACTGGCAGCACTGTTCACCGAGCGGCTCGGTCGTGTCGTGACCAACGAGGACCTCGGGTTCGTACGGCAGCGGCGCACCACACGACGGCAACCGGACGGGGATCGGCAGAACCCCGACGGAATGCCCTGGGCGCCCGAACGCACAGCCGCGGTCCTCACCGAATTCACGGGAATGGACCTCATGCTCAACCGTCGCGGTCTGATGGGCGCGGGTGCCGCGCTCACTGCCGGCTCCGCCCTCAGCAACGCCATGTACGACTGGCTCCACACCGACCCGTCCGTCTCCAAGGAGGCACAGCACTTCGGGGACGCCTTCCAGGCCGACCCGGCGGGCTTCGACCGCTACGAGGCCGCCCCCATCGGCTCGCAGGAGATCGAGGCACTGGAACGCTCGGTCGAGGTGTTCCGTGCCTGGGACGCCTCCAGAGGCGGAGGGCTTCAGCGCAAGGCCGTCGTCGGCCAGCTGAACGAGGTCGGCGGAATGCTGGCCTACCACCATCCCGACCACCTCCAGCGCAGGCTGTGGGGGGTGGCGGCCAACCTGGCGGTGCTCGCGGGCTGGATGTCCCACGACGTGGGCCTCGAACCCACGGCGCAGAAGTACTTCGTCATCGCCGCGCACGCGGCCCGCGAGGGCGGCGACCGCCCGCGCGCGGGCGAGGCGCTCTCCCGGGCCGCCCGCCAGATGGTCCACCTCGGCAGGCCGAACGAGGCCCTGGACCTGATGAAACTCGCCAAGTCCGGCTCCGGGGAACGCACCCTGCCGCGCACGCGTGCCATGCTGCACACCATCGAGGCGTGGGCCCAGGCCGCCATGGGCAAGGGCCAGGCCATGCGCCGCACCCTGGGCGAGGCGGAGGAGCTGTTCGTGTCCGACAAGGGCGACGTGCCGCCGCCGAGCTGGATGCAGCACTTCGACGAGGCGGACCTGCACGGAATGCAGGCCCTCGCCTACCGGACCCTCGCCGACCACGACGCCTCGGCGGCGCCGATCGCGGCCCGCCACGCCAAGGAGGCCCTGCGGCTGCGCGGGGACGGCTACCAGCGCTCGCAGATCTTCGACTACATCTCGATGGCCTCGGCCTGCTTCATCGCCGACGATCCCGAACAGGCCGACCGCTACGCCCGGCTGGCGCTGGTGTCGATGAACGAGACCTCTTCGCACCGGACATGGGACCGGCTGCGCGAGATGTACCGGCTCACCGGCCAGTACTCCGGGTACTCGCGCATCGAGGACCTCCGTGAGGAGATCGAACTGGCCCTGCCCGACAGCCCCGCGCCGATGCGCGGGCCGCGTGTGACGGGGGCGTAGGGCGGGCGTGGCCGGGCACCGGCCCGTACGTGCGGCACCACGGGGACGAGAAAGGCCGCGCCTGACGGCGCGGCCCTGAACGGGTACCGACCGCGCTATCCGCCGACGCGGGCGACCAGCACGCACGCGTCGTCCTCGCGCTCGCTCTCGCCGAACTCCTCGATGACCATACGCACGCATTCCTGCGCCGACCGCGCCTCAGAGAACCGGGGCGCGAGGGCCAGCAGCCGCTCGGTACCGTCCGCCCGGCTGAACTCGATGCTGCGCGGCGTCAGTCCGTCCGTGTGCAGGACGAGCACGTCGCCCGCTTCGAGCCGCTCCTCGGCCTGCCCGTACACCGCTCCCGAAGTCGCGCCGAGCAGCACGCCCTCCGGCGGCGGCAGGGACCGGCCCGATCCGCGGCGGATCAGAAGGGGAGCCGGGTGGCCGGCCTGCGCCCAGGAGAGGACCTGGCGTTCGGCGTCGTACCGGCAGCACACGGCCGAGCCGAGGGCGGGCTGGACGGAGGTCTCCAGGAGCTGGTTGAGCCAGCCCATCAGGGGGCCCGGCTCGATTCCGGCCATGGCCATGCCCCGCAGGGCGCCGAGCATCATCGCCATCCCGGAGGTGGCGGTCACCCCGTGCCCGGTCAGGTCGCCGACGGTCAGCATGGAGCTGCCGTCGGAGAGTTCGAGCGCGTCGTACCAGTCGCCGCCGATCAGCGCGCTGGTCGCGGAGGGAAGGTAGTGCGCGGCCACGTCGAGCGTGCCCGCGTTGCCGTGCGGGAACCGCAGGGAGCCGCGCCACGGGGGGAGCACGGCTTCCTGCAGCTCGACCGCCAGCCGGTGCTCGGTCTGCGCGATCTCCCGCTGGCGCTGCAGCGAGTCCCGTGACTCGCGCACCGCCCGCTGGCTCCGGCGCAGTTCACTCACGTCCCGCAGTACGGCCCACATGGAGGCCGTGCAGCCGTCGGAGTCGAGTACCGGCTCGCCCCTCATGTGCAACGTCCGGACGCGGCCGTCGGCCCGGACGATGCGGAACTCGCCGTCGATCGGCTTGCCGTCGACGAGGCAGGCCGTCACCCACGCGGTGAGCAGCGGCTGGTCTTCGGAGAACAGGGTGGAGCCCAGTTCGTCGAGGGGCAGCGGGCCCGCCTCGGGGGAACGGCCGAAGATCTGGAAGAGTTCGTCGGACCAACTGACCTCGTCGGTCAGCAGGTTCCACTCGGCGCTGCCGACCCGGGTCTGGGCCTCGGGGCCGGTCTCGGGGCCGGCCTCGGGGGCCGCCTGCGGGAGCAGGGCGGCCTCGGGCGCCGGCGGCAGTCCTTCCTTGAGCTGGCCGAGGTGCTCGCCGAGGTCGTCGAGGTGGTGCACGGCCAGGTCGCACAGGGCCCGCTGCCAGCGGCCCTGGGCGTCGCCGTCGTCGACGACCGTGTCGCGGCGCACCGCGTCCACTTCCCCCCGCAGCCGCCGGGTCTGTGAGATCAGTGCGTCCACCGACCCCGGCTCGGGCGGCTGCGCGGGACGGTCCGCGAACAGGTGGGACGGCATGAGAACTCCGATACAGGCGCGGCACGGCCAAGTCTGAAGGAAGGACCGGTAACGACTGTTGCACAGGCCGGGACTGCGTGTAAGGCGTTTGGCAACATCCGCGACGGTCTTGCTTCTGGCATATACCCCAGGCCTGTCGGCCGTCCCACCGGAAGGCGTCCGTGTGCGAACGAATCCAGTCAGGGAGCGGTCAGGAGACCGTCACCGGAACCGGAAGAATCGAGTCCGCGGGGTGCCCCGTGCGCTCGTGGATCCGCCGGACCGCATCGGCCGACGGGCCCTCGGAGAGGCAGTAGACCGTGCCGGACTCCGGGTCGGCCCACGCCTGCTTGAAGTGGACGCCTTCTTCCTTCTCGATCTCCAGGTCCGCCCTGTGGGCGGCCATCAGCTCTTCGCTCGTGATGCCCTTCATGCCCGTGTGGACATCCATGAATGTGGCCATAGCCGGGCACCTCCTTCTCCTCATTTCCATCGTCCGCCCGCGTCCGGAAAACGGCCTTCCGGACGGACCCGCTCGTTCGTACGACCGAGATGTACGAGGGTCCGTACCGCGTGTCATCCGTCCCGGGCGCCGATCAAGCCGCCGTGCGAGACGTCCCCCGGACGAGGGATTCGCGCCGCGGTGGCTCCGCCGCTTCCCACCGCACACCGCGGTGGCTACTCTACGTGCCGGTAATGATCGGCAGCGGGTCCGGCGGACGGTCCCGCGCGGGGTGGGGACAACTGAAATGACCGCGCAGAGCCGTCGCTCCTTCCTCACCTACCTGGTCGCCGCGCCGACCCTGGCCCTCGTGACCCGCGCGGGCGCGGACGCCGTGGCCCCGCAGCCCGCCCACGCCGTGGTGCCGACCCTGCCCGCCATCGCCGACGTGATCGACCTCGGCGACCTGTTCATCCTGGCCGGGGCGCCCACGTCCGCCCTGCTGGCGCTCGCCGTGGAGGCGGACGGGACCATCCGCTTCCGGCTGCCGCGCGAGGAGGTCGGCCAGGGCCTCACCACCGCGGTGGCCATGCTGGTCGCGGAGGAGCTCGACGCACCGCTGGCCGACGTACGGGTCGAACTGGACGACGCCCGGCCCGAGCTGGTCTTCAACCAGCTCACCGGCTCCTCCAACTCCATCCGCTCCCTCTACGGCCCGGTCCGCCAGTGCGCCGCCACCGCCCGGGCCAGGCTCGTCGCGGCCGCCGCCGTGCGCTGGAGCGTCTCCGCCGCCACGCTGACCACCGCGAACGGCGCCGTCCGCGCCCCCGACGGCCGCACCGCCGACTACGGCAGCCTCGCCAAGGCCGCCGCCGACCCCGCCCTCGTGGTCCTCGGTGCCACCCCCAAGAAGACGGCGAAACACACCCTCGTGGGCAGGCCCACCAGCCGCGTCGACGCGCGGGCCATGGTCACCGGCGCCCAGAGGTACACGCTCGACCTCGACGTGCCCGGCGCCAAACCCTGCGTGGTGCGCCGCCCGCCCACCCTCGGCGGCACCGTCCGCTCCGTCACCAACCTCCCCGCCGTCCAGGCCATGCCCGGCGTCCTGCACGTGGTCACCGTCCCGACCGGGGTCGCCGTCGTCGCCGAGACCTTCGGACAGGCGCTCACCGCCAAGGCCGCCCTCCAGGTCACCTGGGGACCGGGTCCCGCCGACCAGCTCTCGGACGCCGAGGTCCGTACGAAGCTGCGCGCGGCCACCCCTCCGCTGCTCGTGCCGCCGCTGCTGACCCCGTACGTGGACGCCGAGTTCGACTTCGCCTTCGTCAGCCACGCCCCGATGGAGACCAACTCCGCGATCGCGGACGTCCGCGACGACCGCGCGGAGATATGGTCCGGGCTCAAGTCCCCCATCGTGGCCCGCGAGACCATCGCCGCGGAGCTCGGCCTCCCGCTGAGCAAGGTGCAGGTGCACGTGGTGCAGGCCGGCGGTTCCTTCGGCCGGCGGCTCTTCTTCGACGCCGCGCTGGAAGCCGCCCGGGTCTCCAAGGCCTGCCGCCGCCCCGTCAAACTGATGTGGACGCGCGTCGACGACACCCGCCACGGCCGGATGCGCCCCGCCACCCACCACAAGATCCGCGCCACCCACCTCCTCGGCGAGGTCCTCACCTTCGAGCACCGCGTCGCCGCCGCCGAGACCGACTTCCGGCACGGACTCGGCGAGATCATCACCGCGACCGCTGCGCACCTGCCGCTCGGCATCGGCAACGCCACCCTCGCCCAGACCCTGTTCCTCACCACGGTGAAGTCCCCCTACAACTTCGGGGTCACCACCCAGGCCCTCACCGAGGTGCCGACCGGCGTCCCCACCGGCTCCTGGCGTTCGGTGTACTCCGCCAACACGCGCGGCGCGGAGGAGATCGTCGTCGACGAACTCGCCGCGAGGACGGGCCGGGACCCCTATCAGTTCCGCCGCCTCTTCCTGAAGACCGACGCCCAGCGCGCCGTACTCGACAAGGTGGCGGCCGAAGGGGAGTGGGGGCGGCCGATGGGGGCGGGCCGCGCGCAGGGCATCGCCTTCCACGAGGAGTACAAGTCCCGTACCGCCTGCCTCGTGGAGATCGACACCCGCGACCCGGAGCACGTCCGCGTCACCAAGGCCGTCATCGCCGTGGACGTGGGCCTGCCCGTCAACCCGCGCGGTCTGGAGGCCCAGATGATCGGCGGCCTCACCGACGCCATCTCCACCACGCTGCGTGCCGGCATCCACCTGGACAAGGGGCTGCCGATGGAGGGCAGTTACAGCCAGTTCCACTGGGCGCGGCAGCGCGACACCCCGCTCGACGTACGCGTCTTCGTGCTGCCGGCCACCGGCGAGGATCCGGGCGGTGCGGGCGAGCTGGGCGTGCCCGCGGCCGTCGGCGCCATCGCCAACGCCTGGGCCAGGGCCACCGGGTCCAAGCCGCGCAGCTTCCCCCTCGACTTCGACGTCGACTTCACCCCCTACCCGCGCTGACCGCAGGAGTACGCCGTGCCCTCGCACACCTTCACCGTCAACGGGCGGACCGTCACCGTGGACGCCCCGGACGACATGCCCCTGCTGTGGGTGCTCCGCGACATGCTGGGCGTCCACGGCCCCAAGTACGGCTGCGGAGTCGACGTCTGCAAGGCCTGCACCAGCCATCTCGACGGCGTCGACGTCCGGCCCTGCGTGGTACCCGTCTCCGCCTGCGCGGGCCGGTCGGTGACCACCATCGAGGGGTTGGCCGACGGGGAGGTACTGCACCCGGTGCAGGAGGCCTGGCTCGAACAGGACGTCTCCCAGTGCGGTTTCTGCCAGCCCGGTCAGATCATGGCGGCGGTCGCCCTGCTGCGGCGCACCAGCGAACCCACCGACGCGGACATCGACGCCATCGCGAACATCTGCCGCTGCGGCACCTACGTCCGCATCAGGGAGGCCATCCGCAGCGCGGCCGCCAGGATGTGACGGTCCGCCGCCGGTGCCGGGAGGGAGGGGGGAAGGACCCCGACGTTCCCCCGTCGCGAGATTCCGCTTCGCGCCGGGGTCCGTCCGCTCATGGACCAACCTAGGCGGGATCGCACCCGTACGCAGGGTTCGCCGTGCCCAGTGAGCCGCCGAGACGGGTATCACAGCGCACAGTGGCCGCAGGGTGGTTGAATGCGCCGGTGTCCCGCTCCGACGACGTCCTGAGGCTCCACCGGCTCGCCCACACCGGCGGATCGGCGGGCCTGCTCGCCTGGCTCACCACCCGGCTCGGCGGATGGGCCGGAGTGGTGGACGCCGACCGGGCCTCCGGTTCCGCATCCGACCGGGCGCCGGAGTCCGCCCTGCGCGGCGCCGTCGAGATGAGCGCCCGCGGGCTGCGCTCGGCCGTCCTGGAGGAGGAGGGCTCGGCGACACTGCTGTTCGCGCTGGACGACCGGCGCGCGCTGGCCGCCGTACTGGCGATGCCGCATCCCCCGGAGGCGGCGACGCTGCTCGCGGACGCCGCCGTACCCCTGGCCCTGGTCCTGCGGGCCGAGGAGGGCGGGCGGCGCGCGGAGCGGGCCCGGCTCGCCGAATCGCGGGCCCGCGAGGCGGTACTGCACCTGCTGATGAACGACCGCCTCTCCACCGCACGGCAGATCGCGGAGGTGCTCGGGCCGTCGCTGCCCGATCCGATGCGGATGTACGTGGTGGAATGCCGGACCGGGCAGCGCGGCGAAGTGGCGCGGTTGTGTGCGGAGCTGACGGGGGGCCGGGCCTGGACGGTGCGGTGCCCGGTGTACGTACGCCATCTCATCGTGCTCGTCCCGGCCGGGTCGGCTTCGGTTTCGGCTTCGGTTTCGGCCTCGGTTTCGGCGGAGGAGGACCCGCTGGCCGGGGCCCTGGCGGCGGTGGCCCGGGACGCCGTGGTCGGTATCAGCGCCGAGGCGGCCCTGCGGGAGGCGCCGGCCGCCTACACCCAGGCCTTCCACGCCCTGGCCGTCGCCCGCGGGCGGGCGGAGCGGCACGCCCGGTTCGGACCGGGCCCGGAGCTGGCGCTCGCCGCGCACGGGGCCGGCTCCGGCTGGGCCGCGGCCCTGCTCGCCCCACTGCACGGCTACGAACCGAAGCGGGTCCAGGATCCGGGCGCGCAGGAACTGCGGGCGACCGTCCACGCGTGGCTCGGCTTCACCTCGCACGCCACCCGGCTGCTGAAGATCCACCGCAACACCCTGGCCGGCCGGATCAAGCTCGTGGAGGCGCTGCTCGGGCTCGACCTCGCGCGCCTCGCCGACCAGTCGGCGCTCTCGCTCGCCCTGCGTCTCACCTCCGGCGGGAGCCGGCCGGGAGCCCCCGCGGACGGGGTGGCCGGCCTCGACGAGGTGCTGCGCGATCCCCGGCTGACCGACTGGGCCCGCGCCCATCTGCGCCCGCTGACCGGGCCCGACGCGCCGCCGGGGGCCAGGGACACGGTCCGCGTCTGGCTCGACCACGACGCCCGACTCGTCCCGGCCGCGGCCGCTCTGGGCATCTCCGTACCGGGTGCCCGCAAGCGGCTGACCCGCGTCGAGGCACTGCTGGAGCGCTCCCTCCTGCAGTCCCCGAGCGTCCGCCACGACCTGTGGCTGGCCCACCGGGCGGTAGAGCTCGCCGGTGACACCCTCCCCAAAAGGGACGAATCATGTCAAACATGCACGATCATGCCTGAATGAGGCGTATCAATGCGAAGCGTGTGCTGGTCGGTGAACCCCTCGACACGGCACGCCTGGGCGAGACCCTGCTGCCGAAACGGCTCGCCCTGCCGATCTTCTGCAGCGACCCGCTCTCCTCGGTGGCGTACGCCACCGAGGAGATCCTGCTGATCCTCGCCCTCGGCGGGGTCGCCCTGCTCCACCTCGCCTGGTACGCGGCCGCGGCCATCGTCTTCCTGCTCGTGGTGGTCATCGCCTCCTACCGGCAGACCTGCCACGCCTACCCCAGCGGCGGCGGCGCGTACGTCGTGAGCAAGGAGAACCTCGGTCCGACCGCCGCGCTGATCGCCGCAAGCGCCCTGCTCGTCGACTACGTGATGACGGTCGCCGTCTCCGTCGTCTCGGGGGTCTCCGCCATCACGTCCGCGATCCCCGCGCTGAGCGACCACGAAGTGGTGCTGTCGGTCGGCTTCGTGGTGCTGCTCACCGTGATGAACCTGCGCGGCGTACGCGAATCCGGGCGGATCTTCGCCGTCCCCACCTACGGGTTCGTCCTCGTCATCTACCTCATGTTCGCCTTCGCCGCCGTCCGGCTCGCGACCGGCGAGACCATCCGCGCCGAGTCCGCCGACCTGCCGATCATCGCGACCGGCACCTACACCGGCATCGCGTTGGTGTTCCTCGCGATGCGCGCCTTCGCCTCCGGCTGCACCGCCCTGACCGGCGTCGAGGCGATCAGCAACGGCGTGCCCGCCTTCCGGAAGCCCAAGGCCAGGAACGCGGCGACCACCCTCGCCGCGATGGGCTTCCTCTCCGTGACCATGTTCGCGGGCATCACCGCCCTCGCCATGAACTACCAGGTGCACGTCGCCGAGGACCCCACCGAACTGGGCCTGCCGCCCGGCACCCCGATGTCCACCGCCCTCGCCCAGATCGGACGCGCCACCTTCGGCGACTGGCACTTCCTCTTCTACCTGCTCCAGGCCGTCACCGCCGGAGTGCTGATCCTCGCCGCGAACACGGCCTTCAACGGCTTCCCGATGCTCGCCTCGATCCTGGCCAAGGACCGGTACGCGCCCCGGCAGCTCTTCAACCGCGGCGACCGGCTCGTCTACTCCAACGGCATCGTGCTGCTCGCGCTCGTCGCGATCGGGCTCATCGTCGCCTTCGACGCCAACCTGACCCGGCTCATCCAGCTCTACATCATCGGCGTCTTCGTCTCCTTCACCCTCTCCCAGGCGGGCATGGTCCGGCACTGGGACAGGGAACTCGCCTCGCCCGGGACACGGCGCGAGGAGCGCGTCCACATCCACCGGCGACGGGCCATCAACGCCGTCGGCGCCGTCCTGACCGCCCTGGTCCTGGTCATCGTCCTCATCACCAAGTTCACGCACGGCGCCTGGCTGGTCGTCATCGCCATGCCGGTGCTCTTCGTCGGAATGCTGGGTGTACGCCGCCACTACGACCAGGTCGCGCAGCAGGTCGCCGTCGCCCCCGGCGCGAAACCGCGCAAGCCGGCCCGGCACCACGTCCTGGTCCTGGTCGCCAGCGTGCACGCCCCCACGCTGAAGGCCCTCGGCTACGCGCAGGGGCTGCGGCCCGACACCCTGACCGCCGTCACCGTCGCCGCCGACGAGCAGGAGGCGAACCGGCTGCGGGAGGCCTGGGCCGCGCACGATCCGGGGGTGCCCCTGAGGATCCTGCACTCCCCGTACCGCGAGGTGGTGGGCCCCGTCCAGAGCTACGTGGAAGAGCTGGCCCAGGACTCAGCGACGGACATGCTGTCGGTGGTCATCCCGGAGTACGTCGTGGGGAACTGGTGGGAGCAGCCCCTCCACAACCAGAACGCCCTGCGCCTGAAGGCGCGGCTGCTGTTCACCCCCGGCATCGCGGTGATCGACGTGCCGTACCTGCTGGAGTCGGCGCGCAAGGGTCCGTGAGCGTAGCGGACCGGCCTCATCCGCTACCGTGAGCGAAGCACTGCACCTGCAGTGCTCACCGCCCCGCCGCGAGCCCGAACCGAGGACCGTCCCTTGCGCCAGAACCCCCAGCGCCGCGCCGCCCTGCTCGACGCCGCGATCGAAGTCCTGGCGCGTGAGGGCTCGCGCGGGCTGACGCTGCGCGCCGTGGACGCGGAGGCGGGAGTGCCCACGGGCACCGCCTCGAACTACTTCGCCAACCGCGCCCAGCTGCTCGTACAGATACTCCACCGCACCCGCGAACGGCTCGCACCGCAACCGGAGGAGCTGGCCGCCCCGCTCGACACCAAGGTGCTGCTCGGCCGCCTCATGGACCGGATGCGGCGCGAACGCAGCGTGCACATCGCGATGCTGGAACTGCGCCTGGAGGGCACCCGCCGCCCCGAACTGCAGGCGGAACTGGCCGACTTCCAGGCCGCCGAGCTGGAGGCGAACATCGACTGGCACCTGGAATCCGGCCTCCCCGGGGACCGGGAGGGCGTCGCACTGCTCTACCTCGCCATGCTCGGTCTGATCGTCGACGACCTGACCGCCCCCGCCACCCTGAAGAGACATCCCGTGGACGGGCTCCTCGGCCTGATGGTGCAGCGGCTCCTCCCGGAACCCCCGGCGCGCTGACCGGATCCACTCGCTGCGCGCTGTCGCCCATGGGGGCTACGTTCAATGCGGGGTGGAGCAATTCGCTCGCGGACGATCTTCCGTTCGCATCTTGATCAGAACTCGAAGCGATCCGGCCAAGGTCGGCTGCGCTTTGACGCATGTTCCAGCGGAAAATGCCAGAACACCCTTTCGCAGTGTGGAACTTGAGTAAGTTCCCTCCTGTCGCGCCGCAGACCGTGCACTCAGCACGTCCGGCCGGGAGGGGAGCCCGCGTGCCCGGGATCGACGAATGCCTGCTCGAAGCCATGGCCCTGCCTGGTGCGCGGGGGGCCGCGCTGGTCGACTGGAGCAGCGGACTGGCCCTCGGCACCGCGGGGGAATCGCCCGTGGGCGACCACGAGACCACCGCCGCCGAGACCGCCGAGCTGGCTCGGGCCGCCGCCGAGTACGAGTCCTTCGCGCCTGCGGCCACCGCGGCCTTGGGCGCGGAGGCGGCAGGCCCGCCCGTGGAGGACCTGATCGTCACGACCCGTACCGGCTACCACGTACTGCGCTTCGTCGAGACGAGCTTCGACAGCAGCGTGTTCCTGCATCTCTGGCTCGACCGCACCGACGGCAACCTCGCCCTCGCCCGCCACAGACTCCGTGCCCTGGCGGAGGGGCTGGTGCTCAGATGACCGCCGCCTCGGCCACCGCCGTCTCCCCCCTCCTCACCCGGCTCGCCGCCGAGCGGGCCACCGGGGCCCTGCTCCGGGATCGCGGCACCCTCTTCCTGGAGGACGGCCGCATCGTGCACGCGGAGAGCCCGGCCACCCCCGGCCTCGACGTCCTGCTCACCACCGGCGGTGGTCTGGCCCCCGAGCGCTGGCGCGAGGCCGTCGACCGGGCGGGAGCCCGCCGCCAGGTCGCCCGCTTCCTGGTGGACAGCGGCGGACTCGCCGGCGGAGAGCTGGAGATATGCCACCTCGCCGCCATGTTCGACGCCGCGTTCTTCGCGCTCTCCCCGGGCAGCGGCCCCTCCCGGTTCCGCCGCGGGGCCACCCACTGGATCGGTTCCGTCCGCTCCGTCCCGGCCGCCGCCGTCGAGCGGGAGACCTGCCGGCGCAGGGAACTCCTCGACGCGGTCTGGCCCTACCCGCAGCTCGACACCGCCCCGGTGGTACCCCGGCCCGCCGCCCCCGGCCAGACGGTCACCTCCCGGCAGCGGATCCTGCTGCACCACGCCGACGGGATCCGCACCCCGGCCGACCTCGCCTGGGTGCTGGGCCGGCCCGCCTTCCACACGCTCCTCGACGTACGGCGCCTCGCGGCGGCCGGACTCGTCGAGACTCCGCACGCGCCGGTCCCGCAGCCGCCCGTGGCACCCCTGCCCGACTGGATGACCCAGGACCAATCCCCGGACGTGGCGCTGCTCCGCCGGTTACGCGACGCACTGGAGGCAAGTCTGTGAGGCTCCCGCTGCGACCGGTCCTGCGCACCGACCGCTCCGAGCGGAGCAAGCCAGAAAGGAGGAAGTCCGACATGAGTACGGTGCCCCCCGAGGCGGAGGCCGAGATACTCGCCGAGCTCCGCAGGCTGCGGTCCCGGGTACCCCAGCTCACCGGCGCCTTCGCCGCGAGCACCGACGGCTTGGTCCTCGCCCAGGACAGCGCCGCCACCGAGGCCGAGTCCGTCGCGGCCCTGACCGCGGCCGCCCTCGGGGTGGCCCAGCGGCTCAGCGACTGCACCGGCCAGGGCGCCTTCCGCGAGCTGCTGGTACGGGGTGAGGACGGGTACGTGGCGACCTACGCCGCGGGCGACGCCGCCGTACTCACCCTGACCGCGGAACCGCGGGTCAACGTCGGGCGCCTCCACCTGGAGGCCCGCCGCTCCAGCGTCCGGATAGCCGAACTCGTCGGACCCGCCCTCGGGCGCCGCCTGGGCCCGGGCGCCGCGCCCGCGTGAACCCGTACCGCGGACGCCCGGACGGCTCCCGCCCGTACCACTGCACCTGACAGAGACCCCGAGACAGACACCACCAGCGACACCACCCAGCGAACGAGAAAGAGGAACGACTCATGGCCAACGTGGAGACAGCGCTCAAGGAAGCCACCACCCTCATCGAGGGCGCCGTCGGCGCCGCACTCGTCGACTACGGCAGCGGCATGGCCCTCGGTACCATCGGCGGCGGCAAGGAACTCGACCTCACGGTCGCGGCGGCCGGCAACACCGACGTGGTGCGCGCGAAGGTCCGCACGATGGAGATGCTCGGCATCAAGGACGAGATCGAGGACATCCTCATCACCCTCGGCACCCAGTACCACCTGATCCGGCTGATGCGCACCCGGGGATCAGCGGCGGGCTTCTTCCTCTACCTGGTGCTCGACAAGGGCCGGGCCAATCTCGCGATGGCCCGTCACCAGCTGAAGAAGATCGAGTCGGACCTGGAGATCTGACCCGAAACCGCGTCGTCGACGTGGCGGACGGTTTAATTCTTGCCGTCCGCCCGGCGATCGGCTTCGTTTGCCCCATATGGGCGGAGTTTATGATTCTGTTACAGAGTAGGATGCTGTGAGCAGCTGATCATCGATAAAGCATAAAACGCTGGAGAACCCGCCACCCATGCCCCCGCGCCTGAGCATCGTCGTCCCCGTTTACAACGTCGAGCTCTATCTCGACGAGTGCCTGGAATCCATCGCCGCTCAGACCTTCGAGGACTTCGAGGTCATCCTCGTGGACGACGGGTCCACGGACACCAGCGCAGTCATAGCCAAGGCGTTCGCCGCCAAGGACAAGCGCTTCCGCGTCGTGATGCAGGAGAACGCAGGCCTCGGTGCCGCGCGCAACGTCGGCGCCCGCCACGCCGACAAGGACGCGGAGTACCTGGCCTTCGTCGACAGCGACGACACGATGCCGGACTACGCCTACGAGCGCATGATCGCCGCGCTCGACGAGACCGGCTCCGACTTCGCCGGCGGAAACGTGAAGCGCTTCCGCTCCGTCGGCATGCAGCAGTCCTGGGGCCACCGGGCGGCCTTCGCCAGGACCCAGCTGAAGACCCACATCTCCAAGTTCCCGGCGCTGGTCACCGACCGCACCGCGTGGAACAAGGTCTACCGCCGCTCCTTCTGGGACCGCCACGGCTTCCAGTACCCGGAGGGCATCCTCTACGAGGACGCCCCCGTCAGCATCCCCGCGCACTACTTCGCGGCCAGCGTCGACATCCTCAGCGACTGCGTCTACCACTGGCGGGTCCGCGAGACCGGCGAGCGCTCCATCACCCAGCGCTCCACCGACCCGATCTCGCTCATCGACCGCGTGAAGTCCGTCCGCCTCGTCCGCGAGGCCCTCAAGGCCAAGCAGGGCGCCAAGTACGTCCGCTACCTGCGCGACTACGACTACAACGTGCTGAGCGAGGAGCTCCCGCTCATCTACAAGTACGTCGGTGAGGGCGGCCCGGACTTCCGCGCCGCGTTCGTCAAGGAGGTCGGCGGCCTCGTCCGCGAGATCGGTACCGGCCCCTGGTCCGACCTGACCGTCGCGGACCGGCTCAAGGCGTACCTCGCCGGCGAGGGCCGCGTCGAGGACTTCATCGCCCTCCAGGAACACCAGCGCGACTACCACTACAGCGTGCCGGTCAAGGGCCTCGCGCGCCCGCAGGCCGACTACCCCTTCCTGCACGGCCGCCCGCCGGTCCCCGCCAAGATCCTCACCCTCGGTCCGCGCGAGCGCCGCGTCGTCAGCCGCCTGGAGCAGGCCTCCTGGTCCGACGGCAAGCTGCTGCTGCGCGGCTACGCCCTCCCCGGCCACCTCGGTGCGGAGAGCCGCCTCGGCTCCCGCAAGATGCTGATCTTCCGCGAGGGCGGCAAGCGCCGCCGTTCCGTCGTCAGCACCCGTACGGTCGCCTCCCCGATGGCCACCGTGAAGTCCCCGCACCTCGCCCTGCGGCACGCCGACTGGGCCGGCTTCACCGCCACCGTCGACCCCTCGATCTTCCAGTCGGGCGGCAAGTGGCGCGACGGGGTGTGGACGACCTCCGTCGCCGTCACCGGCGCAGGCGGCCTGCACCGCGCCCGCCTGCGCGGCGGCGAGCACGACACCGGCCAGAACCCGCCCCCGCACTGGGTGGCCCCGGACGTCCGGATCGTCCCCACCGTCTCCGGAGCCCTCACCGTCCAGGTGGAGGTCGTCGGGGCCCGCGCGCTGGACGTCCGTCCGGCCGGCGACGACGCCCTGGAGATCATCGGCGAGCTCTCGGCCTCGGTCGGCGTCCCCGCCGCCCTCCAGGCCGTGCACGTCACCACCGGCACCACCACCACCTTCCCGGTGGAGACCGGCGCCGCCGAGGGCGGCCGGGTTCCCTTCACCGCGCGGGTCGCGCTCTCCGAGCTGGCCGCCGTGCCGGACGCCGAGTGCGAGCCCGGCGAGTGGACCCCGGAGCCCTGGAGCCTGTCCGTGGTCGGCTCCGACGGCGCCGAGCACCGCCTCGCCCACGACGAGCGCGGCGGCTTCAACGGCCTGGTCGTGCCGCTGCCCGGCACCGACAAGGGCCGCGCCCTCTTCGCGAAGCGCGGCAACACCGGACACCTCACGCTGTCCGTGCAGCCGTCGCCGCCGCTGATCGACGAGGTCACCGCCGCGGAAGGCACGCTCACCCTGCGGGGCCGCTTCGTCGCGCCCACCGACGAGCCGTACGAACTCGTCCTGCACAACGCGCACGGCGTGGAGTTCACCTACCCCGTCACCCGCGACGGCGACCGCTTCACCGCCGAGTTCGAGCCGATGCTGCCCGAGGCGTACGCCGGACGCACCACGCTCCCCGAGGGCCGCTGGTGGCCCACCATGCGGCCGGTCGCCGAGGGCGGAACCACCGCCGGCCTGCTCGGCGTCGACCGGGGCGCGCCCGTGCAGATGAGCACGGGCATGCTGTTCTCGGGTCCGCACCCCCTCACCGTGCAGGGCCGCCGGATGCGGGTCGAGACCCGCTTCCACGACCGCATGGTGCTCGTGGCCGACCCGCTGCTCAGCCCGCACGACCGCTCCAACTACGCCCAGCGCGTCGCCCGCTACGAGACCTACCCGGCGCAGCGGGCCCTGCCGGTCAAGGACATCGTCGTCTACGACACCTTCCAGGGGACCGGCGCGGGCGACTCGCCCCGCGCCATCCACGAGGAACTGCTGCGCCGCGGCGAGAAGCTGGAGCACATCTGGCTGGTCCGCGACGGCCGCGCCGAGGTCCCCGCGACCGCCCGCGCCGTGCAGTACGGCAGCGTGGAGTCCTGGGAGGTCCTGGCCCGGGCCCGCTACTACGTGACCAACGACAACGTCCCGCGCCGCTTCCAGCGCCGCCCCGGACAGATCGTCGTACAGACCTGGCACGGCACGCCGATCAAGCAGATCGGGCACGACTTCGTGCACGACTACTACACGAGCCCGGAGATCCTGGAGGGCCTGGAGCACGACAGCGCCCAGTGGTCGCTGCTCGCCTCCCCGAGCTCCTACGCCACGCCGCTCCTCAAGCGGGCCCTCGGCTACGACGGCGAGGTCATCGAGGTCGGCAGCCCGCGCACGGACGCCCTCGTCCGGCCCGACGCGGAGCGCATCGCCGAGGTCCGGCGCCGGCTCGGCCTGCCCGAGGGCAAGAAGGTCGTCCTCTACATGCCGACCTGGCGCGAGAACTGCGAGGGCTTCTCCGGCGGCTACAAGCTGGACCTGCGGATCGACCTGGACGCGGCCCGCCGCGAGCTGGGCGAGGACCACGTCCTGCTGATCCGCGGCCACCATCACGTGACCGAGCAGGTCCGCGACGGCGTCCGCGACGGTTTCGTCATCGACGTGTCCCGCTGGGCCGACGCGACCGACCTGCTGCTCGTCGCCGACGTGCTGGTCTCGGACTACTCCTCCGCGATCTTCGACTTCGCGCTCACGGACCGGCCGATCCTGCTCTTCACGTACGACCTGGCCCACTACAAGGGCACGCTGCGCGGCTTCAACTTCGACCTGGAGGCCAAGGCGCCCGGCCCGCTGCTCGCGGACTCGGCGAGCCTGATCGAGGCCGTGCGCAACGTGGACGCGATCGGCGCGGAGTACGCCGAGGCGCGGGCCGCGTTCCGCGAGGAGTTCTGCGACCTGGACGAGGGCCACGCCGCCGAGCGGGTCGTCGACCGGATGCTCGCGATGAACGAGGCCGGCGAGAAGTAGGCCGTTCGAGCTGATTCAGGACCGGACACGGACCGGCCCCGGGCCCACCGATGAATTTCGGGCCCGGGGCCGGTCTGTATGTGAGGACGTGCACGCGCACGCACTCACCCACTCGCCTGGAGGCAGTCATGAGCGGCAACGGGTTCACCACGTGCCTGTGGTTCGACGGCAACGCGGAAGCGGCCGCGGACTACTACCTGTCCGTGTTCAAGGACGGGAAGCTGGGACGGATCGGCCGTTACAACGAGGCGGGTCCCGGGCCGGCCGGTTCGGTGATGGTCGTCGAGTTCGAGATCAACGGGCAGAAGTTCGTCGGCCTCAACGGCGGACCGCAGTTCCACTTCTCCGAGGCGATCTCGTTCCAGATCCACTGCGCGGACGAGGCCGAGGCGGACTACTACTACGACGCGCTCACGCGGGACGGCGGTGAGGAGTCGGCCTGCGGCTGGGTCAAGGACCGGTTCGGGCTGTCCTGGCAGGTCATCCCGCCGGGCGCCATCGACCTGGTCACCGACCCCGACCCGGAGCGGGCCGCCCGGGCCACCGCCGCCATGATGAAGATGAAGAAGCTCGACGTGGCGGCGATGCGCCGGGCGGCCGACGAGGAGTAGGCGGCCCGGACTTCAGCCGGCGATCCGGGCCAGCAGCGCCGGGAGGGCGGTACCGATCGGTTCGCGGACGACCTCGTCGGCGAGGGAGTCGTACGGGGTCTCCTCCGCGTTCACGATGATCAGCCGGGCCCCCGCCTCCGCGGCCATCCCGGCCAGCGAGGCCGCAGGCTGCACCTGGAGCGTGGATCCGGCGGCGATGAACACCTGGCAGCCCTTGGCCACAGCCATCGCCTGACCCAGCACCACCGGGTCGAGCCGCTCCCCGAACATCACGGTCGCGGGCTTGAGGATCCCGCCGCACGCCGGGCAGGCGGGATCCGGCTCCCCGGCGGCGACCCGCGCCAGCGCCTCGTCCATACCCGACCGGGCGTGGCAGGCCGTGCACACCACCGCGCGGGCGGTGCCGTGCAGCTCGAACACCTTGCGCTCCGGCATGCCGGCGAGCTGGTGCAGCCCGTCCACGTTCTGCGTGAGGACCCGGACCGGGGTGCCGCCGCGTTCCAGCTCGGCGATGGCGAGGTGCGCCGCGTTGGGCCGCGCCTCGACCGCGCCGAGTTCGGCCCGCATCAGCCAGGAGCGGCGCCGGATCTCCGGGTCGGCCATGTAGTACTCGTAGGTCACGAGCTTTTCGGCGTCGGGCTCCCGGCGCCACAGGCCCTGGGGCCCCCGGTAGTCCGGAATCCCGGAATCGGTGGACATCCCTGCCCCACTGAACACTGCGACGAGCGGCTTTCCCATGCGCCGACCCTACGGACCGGCCGCCCGCGTGCGCGAGCGGATTTGGCGCCGGCTGCCTCCGGGCGGGGGTCCGGCACCGGATCCACCATCCGGAGTACGCGGTCGCGCCGGTCTCGTTCCCCGTCTCCGACCGCCCCCGCGAGCGGTGCGTCACCCGGCCGCGGCCCACGGAATCCGGGGTGCGAAGCGGCCCCGGAAGTGTCGTTTCTGCGGTGAATCGAGCCCGCCACCGGAGTAGGACACGCCGTGCACCGGGGCGCGCCGACAGGCGCCGAGGGTTACATATCGGATATGAAGCTCATGCCGTACAGCCTCGGCGTCCTGCCGCTGACCCTGCTCGCCCTGCTGGCCCCGACGCCCGGCCACGCCGCGCCCGCAGACGGGGGCGGAGCCGTCCCCGCCGCCCGCGGCGGGCACACCGCCGCCGAGATCGCCCGCTTCCTCAGCGACTTCTACGGTGACCACGGGCCCTCCGAAGACGGCCGGGAGAACCAGGTCTCGCAGGTCCTCAAGGACAAGCAGAAGGAGAACAAGGACTCCGACGTGCTCCTGTGCGCCGAGAACGAGCCCGAGGACATCAGCATCGGTCCGGTCACCATCGCCCAGGCGGCCGGGGTCGGCTGGGCGACCGTCACCACGGACTGGGGCTCCGGGACCACCGACACCTTCACCGCCTACGTACGGCTGGACTCCCAGCCCATCCGGCTCGACGACGTGATCTGCGCGGGCTGAGAATCCGCGCCCGCCCCTGGGCGGTGCTCACTAGGCTGGTGGTCATGACCATGGCCACCATGCCCGCCACGACCGTCCTGTACTGCGCCGACCCGCTGAACGGGCGCCGCACCGACCCGCACTTCGCGGAGGAGGCGCGGGCTTTGCGTGCCCAGGGTGCGACGGTCGCCCTCGTCGACCACGACGCGCTGCTCGCCGGGGACGCCGAGGGGGCCGTGGCGCGCGTCCGCGCCGGGGCGGGCGGTGTCCGCTATCGGGGCTGGATGGTCCCCGCGGACCGGTACGCCGAGCTCGACGGGGCCCTGCGGCGGCGGGGGGCGGAACTGCTCGTCGGCCCCGAGGCGTATCGCCGCGCGCACGAACTCCCCGGCTGGTACGAGACGTTCGCCGCCCTCACCCCGGCAAGCGTCTGGCTGCCCACGGCCCCGGGGGAGGTCCCGGACGACGGGCGGCTGGCCGCCCTCGCCGCCGCACTGCCGCCGGGTGCCGCCGTGGTCAAGGACTACGTCAAGTCCCGCAAGCACGAGTGGCACGAGGCCTGCCACGTCCCCGACCTCGGCGATCCGGTGGCGCTGCGGCGGGTGGTGGGCCGCTTCGTGGAGCTCCAGGACGAGTTCCTGGCCGGCGGGCTGGTGCTGAGGGCCTTCGAGCACTTCGTCGCGGCCGAGGGCACGGCCACGGAGGTCCGGGTCTGGTGGCGGGACGGGGAACCCCGGCTGTTCACCGCCCACCCCGACAGCCCGGTCCCGGACGCGGCGCAGATCCCGGCGCGGGACCTCGAACCGGTCCGGGCCGCCGTACGGGCACTCGGCTGCCCCTTCGTGACCACGGACCTCGCGCTGCGCACGGACGGGGTGTGGCGCGTGGTGGAGGTCGGCGACGGGCAGGTCAGCGACCTGCACCGGGAGGTCGATCCGGCCCTGCTCACCGCGCTCCTGACGGATGATCAGCGCGCTGCCGCCGTCTGACGTTCTGGTACAACACAGGGCATGAGGACATTCGAGATCGCCGGGGCGAGCGCCGCCGACATGGAAATGATCCGTGGCTGGGCCGACGAGGAGGGCTGGAACCCGGGGACTCGGACCGGTTCGCGTTCGCCGTCGCCGACCCGGAGGGCTTCCTCGTCGGCCGGCTCGGCGGCGAGCCGGTGGCCTGCGTCTCCGCCGTCCGCTACGGGGCCGGATTCGGATTCATCGGTTTCTACATCGCCCGCCCCGCCCACCGCGGCCAGGGCTACGGCATCCGCATGTGGGACGCCGCCATGCGAAGGCTCGACGGGCGGCTGATCGGCCTGGACGGAGTCGTCGCCCAGCAGGACAACTACCGCAAGTCCGGGTTCCGTCACGCCTGGAACAACGTGCGCTACGAGGGCGTGCCCGTGGGCCAGGGCCAGGGCCAGGGCGGGGGCGGGGACGAGGGCCAAGGCGGGATCGACGGGGCCGGCGGCCGGGTCGAGGTGGTGGACGCGGCCTCGCTGTCCTTCGGCCGGCTCGCCGCCTACGACCGGCGGTTCTTCCCCGAGCGGCGGGACGCCTTCCTGTCGGCCTGGACCGCCCTGCCGGGCCGTACGGCGCTCGCCGCGGTCCGCGACGGGCGCATCGAGGGCCTCGGCGTGATCCGCCCGAGCAGCGGCGCCCACCGGATCGGCCCGCTCTACGCCGCCGACCCCGAGGTGGCCGCCGCGCTGCTGCACGGCCTCGCGCGGTCCGCGCCCGGCGCGGCGGTCGCCGTCGACGTACCCGACGCCAATCCGGACGCCGCCGGGCTGTTCGCGGCGTTGGGCCTGGAGCCCACCTTCGAGACGGCCCGCATGTACACCGGCCCGACCCCGGAACTGCCGTCGGCGGAGCTGTTCGGGGTGACCAGTCTCGAACTCGGCTAGGGGGTGTTGCGAAAGTCCCGCACGGCGCCCACGGCGCCCGGCACGCACTCTCGCCGCACCGGCCGAAGGCCCGAGTACGCCCAGTACGAGGACCTTCGCCCGGCACGCCGAGAGCACGCACCGGACACCGCGGCCACCGCACAGGACTTCCGCAACACCCCCTAGGCCGTCTCTTCCGGATCCTGCCCGGCCCGCGCCGCCCGGCGCCGGACGACGCGGGCTCGACCGGCAGGATCCGGAAGAGATGCCCAGGGCGCAAGGCCGCGGAACGGCCGGACCGACGGCGGTCGCACGGCGCCGCCGGGCCGGTCCGTCCCGCGCGCGGTCAGAAGTCGAAGAGCACGCTCTCGGTGCTCCGCAGGCCGCACGCGTTGGCGAAGACGTGCGCGTAGTTCAGCCGGCGGCCGTCCAGTACCCCGTCGGCCGTCACCGTCATCGGCTTCCACTCCCTGGTACACGCGGTGTCGGCGGCCGGGACGGTCAGCGCGTCCAACCGGGTTCCGCTCCGGCGCAGTTCGCCGCACGCCGCGACGGGGTCCGGGTGCGTGCCGCCCGGCGCCGGCGCGCATACGAGGGTCACCGCGCGCAGCACCGTACCCCTGTGGGCGTCATCCCCGGCGGTGACACCGAGCACGAGCGCGGAAGGCGCGTACAGGCTCGTGGTGCCGGCCGGGGCGGCGGGGGCGGCGCCGGCCGCCGCGGGCCAGGCCAGCGCCGTCAGCGCGGTGAGCGCCATGGCGGCGGATCCGAGCCCGAGACTCCTTGCGATGGACCGCATTTCGAACACTCCCTTGGGTCGTTGCTTCGGATAGCGGACGCAGTCTTGCCCAGACGGGACGTGAACGCCCGTTCGCACCCCCATTTTTCGTCACCGATCGTGTACGGATGAGTGCAGACAGCAGCCCTGGCCAAAGCTCTGACCTGTGCGGGAGTGCGCCCAGGAATCGGCCGAACACCGACGGGGACACCCCCCGGAAACCTGCGCGGGGCGCCCCTGGGCAGGCCGGCCACACCCCCGCAACACCCTCCGGCCCCGCGGCGCCGCCCCGCCCCCGACGGCCGGCCCGAGCCGGCAACAACGGGCCTACGTCACCGCGGCCCACGCCGCCCGGCGCGCCCGTCGACCGGATCGGCGTACGGCTCGCCCCGGGCGCGGACGCCACCGCCGTCGGCTCCGCTCCGGGCCGGCCCGGGCGGCCGAGCGGGCCGGGGCGAGCTCTTCACCAGGACCAGTGGGTGGCCGCCGGTCACCCCGGCACCGGGCGGCCTGCGCGGCCCGGGCCGTGCTCTCCGCGGCCGCCTCCACGGTGGTGTCGTCGAGGCGGCCGGTGGTCGAGCGGGCAGGCGTACGGGAGCAGCCGCCGCTCCTCGGGCCGCCTAGCCGGCCGCCATGCGCGGGGCGTACAGGTCGAGGAGACGGGTACGGGTCTGCTGGAGCCGGAGCGCGAGGACCCGGCCGACCCAGTGCCCGATGGCCGACCCGAAGGCGGGATCGGAGTCCATGAGCATCCGTACGGTCACCCCGTCGAACTCGTAGGCGCGCACGGGGGTCATCGCCTCCGCGCTCAACTGCCAGACGTAGGGCGGGAAGAGCCAGGACCAGCCCACCAGCTCGCCCGGTCCCAGGCTCTCCACCGGAGCGGGCCGCCGGACGCCGGGCATGGGGATCTGCAGGGTCACGGTGCCCGAGCGCACGATCCAGAAGGATTCCGCGCGTGCGCCCTCCTCGAAGATCCGCGCACCCTCTTCGAAATTGACCTCACGGGCCTGGGACATCAGCCGGCCGCGGTGCTCCGCGGACAGCACGGCAGCGATCCGGATGGGGGAAGGTGTGCTCACGACGGCCTCCGATCACGACCCCCCCACGACGCTCCTGCCCTCCCAGTGTCGCCGACGCCGCCCCGATGCCAAGCGGATCGGGCGCGGCATCTTCGCCGGTGTCCGCGCGAGGCCGTACACGGGGCCGTACCTGCGCCGCCCGCACGGCGCCGCGCCCGGTCAGCTCAGTCGTCGGCGTTCGCCTCCAGGCAGGCCAGCTCCATCGCGTCCAGCACCGCCTCGTGACTGCGCCCGCTGAGCTCGGCGACGTTCTCGATCTGCGCCGTCGCCCAGGCGGCGAGGGTCATCGCCAGCACCCTGAGCCCGTCGGTGCCGTGCTGGGCCAGGATCGCGTCGGCGACCTCCATCGCGTCCTCGGGCACCTGCTCGGGTGGCTCCAGGCCCACCAGGCCGCGCAGCATCGTGAGGGCGCGCAGCGAGATCTCCGGGGTCATCCCCGCCAGTCGCATGTCTTCCTCGTCGTTCATCCGCCCCATCCCCTCTGGTTGCCGCGCCCATCGCCTGAGGGCACGGTAGAGGGACGTGGCTCCATGCGGGGCGGTTTCGCCCGGGTGACCCCGGGTGACCGGGTGACGGCGGCCGGTTCCCGTCGGCGCGGACCGGTCCCCGACCCTTACGGATCCCGGGCGGAACGGGGCACGGGACCCGGGCGGCGCGCGGCCGTGGCATGCTCGGCGCATGCGCGAAGAGACGGCCGAAGTGACAGTCGAAGTGACGCCCGAAGCGACGCCAGGAGTGACGGCCGAAGCGACGTCAGGAGCGACGCCCGAAGTGAGCGCCGGCCGCGAGGAAGGACTCGCGTTGAACCGCGCGCTGTGGGACACCCGGGCCCGCATCCACGGCTCGACCCCGGCCGACAGGTTCTACGACGTCGAATCCTTCGTCGCCGGGCGCCAGACCCTCTACGCGCTCGAACGCGAACTGGCCGGGAACGTGGCGGGCAGGGACCTGCTCCACCTCCAGTGCCACTTCGGGATGGACACGCTGAACTGGGCCCGGCTCGGCGCCCGCGTCACCGGCGTCGACTTCTCCCCGGCGGCCGTCGAACGGGCCCGCGAGCTCGCCGCACGGACCGGCCTGGCCGCCTCCTTCGTGGAGGCCGACACCCAGCGCCTGCCCGTGCACCTGGCGGACGGCTTCGACCTCGTCGTCGCCACCTACGGGGTCCTGTGCTGGATCGCCGACGTCAAGGCCTGGGCCCGGGGCGCCGCCATGGCACTGAAACCCGGCGGGAGCCTCGTGATGGTGGACCTGCACCCCGCCTTCCAGACGATCGCGACCGTCGAACCGCTCGTCGCCGACTGGCCCTACGGCGGCGGAGAACCGCAGCGCGAGACGGTCACCGGGACCTACGCGGAGCCGGGTACGACCGTGCCCGCCCACGACACCGTCCAGTACCCGCACTCCCTCGGCGACATCGTCAGCGCGATCGCCGACGCCGGGCTCACCGTGAAGCACCTGGGCGAGCACACCGCCGCCGAGTTCGACCCCCGGGGCATCCTGAACCGGAGTCAGGACGGCCTGTACCGGCTCCCCTTCGGGGACACCCACCTGCCCGTCCTGTACTCGCTGCGCGCCGCGCGGAGCTGACGGAGAGCGCCCCGATGCCCACCCCCGGCACGCCCCCGAACACCGCGCTGCGCCATGCCCTGGACCTGCTGAACCTGCTGGCCGAGGGCGCCCCGGCGGAGAGTTTCACACCGCCGTCCGGAGCGGACGCGGACCTCTCGGAGGCGGAGGCAGCGGCGATGGCGGACGCCACCCGGGTCGCGCTGCGCATCCGCCGGACGCTCAGCCAGCACCGCCGGCGCGAGGCGGAACTCGCCGCCCTCTTCGACACCGCCGGGGACCTCGCCGGCCTGCGCGACCTGGACGCCGTACTCAAGGCCATCGTGCACCGGGCCAAACTGCTCCTCGGCACCGACGTGACCTACCTGTCCCTCAACGACGACGAGGCGGGCGACACCTACATGCGCGTGACCGACGGCTCCGTCTCGGCCGCGTTCCAGCGGGTGCGCCTCGGCATGGGCGAGGGCCTGGGCGGGCTCGTCGCGGAGACCGCCCGGCCCTACACCACCGGCGACTACCGCGACGACACCCGTTTCCGGCACACCGCGACCATCGACCACGCCGTCGCCGAGGAAGGCCTGCGCGCCATCCTCGGCGTGCCGCTGCGCCTGGGCGCGCAGGTGATCGGCGTGCTCTTCGCGGCGGACCGAACCGCCCGCGCGTTCACCCCGGACGAGGTCGCGCTGCTGTCCTCCCTCGCCGACCACGCAGCCATCGCCATCGACGGCGCCCGGCTGCTGGACGAGACGCGGACCGCGCTCGTCGAGCTGAACGCGGCGTCGCGGACCATCGAGGCGCACAGCGAGGCCATCCGCCGCGCCGAGGACGCCCACGACCGGCTGACCGACCTGGTACTGCGCGGCGGGGACATCAACGACGTCGCCACCGCCATCGGCGCCCTGCTGCACGGCGGCACCCTCATCCACGACGCCGACGGCATCGAACTCGCCCGGGCGGGTACCGACCCGCAGCCCCCGCCGGTCCGGGCCGTCGCCGCCTCCCGCGCCGACGGACGGGCGGTACCGGCCGAGGGCACCTGGGTGTGCGCGGTCCTCGCCGGACCCGAACTCCTCGGCAGCATCGCCCTGAGCGGCCGCGCCGACCTCGACGACGCCGACCGCCGCCTCTTCGAACGGGCCGCCGTCGTCACGGCCCTGCTGCTGCTCCTGCGCCGGTCGGTGGCCGAGGCCGAGGACCGGGTACGCGGCGAACTGCTCGGAGACCTCCTCGGCGGGGCCGCGGACCCGGCCGGACTGGCCACCCGCGCCCGGCGCCTCGGCGTGGACCTGCACCACGCGCACGCGGTCTTCGTACTGCACCCCGAGCCGCCGCACGCCGAGCCCGTACGCCACCACGGGCCCGTACGCGCGTCGCGGCTGCTGGCCGCCGCGGCCCGCATCGCGCAGAGCCGCCAGGGACTGGCCGGCGTGCACCACGGGGACGTGGTCCTCATATGCCCCTCCGAGACGCCCAGCGCCTGCGCGGCCGGCCTCGCGCACGAGCTCGGGCAAGCACTCGGAGCCCCCGTCACGGTCGGCGCCGCGGGCCCGGCCAGCGGCCACACGGCGTTCCCCGGCGCCCACGCCGAGGCCCGCCGCTGCCGCACCGCCCTGCGTGCGCTGGGGCGTTCCGGCACCGGGGCCGCTCTGCGCGACCTGGGCTTCCTCGGCGTGCTGCTCGGCGACCCGACGGACCTGGGCGGCTACGTCCACCGCACCCTGGGCCCCCTGCTCGAGTACGACGCACAACGCGGCACGGAACTCGTCCGGACCCTCACCGTGTACTTCGAGGCCGGCATGAACCAGTCCAGGGCCCGCGAAACCCTCCACGTGCACATCAACACCGTGGTCCAACGCCTGGACCGGATCGGCCGGTTGCTCGGCGCGGACTGGCAGCGCCCCGAGCGTGCCCTGGAACTCCAGCTCGCCCTGCGCGTCCACCAGGTGCACGTCGCCGACGAACCCTAGGCCTTCCTGAAGCGGGCGGGGAGCGCCGGTGCGAGCTTCCACGCCAGGGCGAGCGCGAGGCAGATCGCGACCGCCGCCACCGCGAACGTGGTCCGCATGCCCGTGGCCGTGGCCCCGGGGGAGGCGGTCGCCACATCGGTGGCCGCCGACGCGAAGGCGAAGACGGCGCCCATGACGGAAGCGCCCGTGACGAGACCCAGATTGCGCGACAGGTTGAGCAGTCCTGAGACGACACCCCGCCGGTCCGGCCCCGCATCCGCCATGACGGCCGTGTTGTTGGCCGTCTGGAAGAGCGCGTAGCCGCTGGTCACGACCGCGATGGGGAGCACGTAGCCCCACACGCCGAGCGCCGTGGGAAGCAGCGTCAGCAGTACGCAGCCCGCGGCCATCGCGGCGAGCCCCGCGATCGTCGTGCGGCGGGTGCCGAACCGGTCCGCGCCCCGCCCGGCCGGCACCCCCGTCAGCGCGGCGACCAGCGGCCCGACCGACAGGACCAGCCCGACGGGAGCCGCGTCGAGGCCGAGCGTACGGGCGAGGTAGAACGGGCCGACCACGAGCGTCGCCATCATCACCGTCGAGACGAGCGCACTCGTCGCCAGACCCGCGCCGAGCACCGGATCGCGCAGGGTCGAGAGGCGGACCAGCGGTGACGCCGCCCGGCCCTCGGCGCGTACGAAGAGACCGGCTCCGACGGCGGCGGCGAGGAGCAGCGCCAGGCCGGGCGCCCCGAACCGGCCGTGTCCGATCGTCATGGCGAGGGCGTAGGCGGCGAGCGTGAGGGCGAGCAGGAGGGTGCCCACGCCGTCGAAGCGGCGCCGGCCGGCCCCGGGTTCGTGCCGCCGGTCGGCGGGCAGGGAGCGGTGCGCGAGTGCGAGGGTGAGGAGGCCGAGCGGCACGTTGACGAGGAACATGGATCGCCAGCCGAGTCCCGCGACGAGCGCGCCGCCCAGCGACGGACCGAGAGCGGTGCCTGTCGCGGACATCGTCCCGAGCAGCCCCATCGCCCTGCCGACGCGCTCCTCGGGGACCGTCTCGCCGACGAACGCCATGGTCAGGGCCATCATGACGGCCGCTCCGAGACCCTGCACCGCCCGGGCGGCGATCAGCCACCCCAGGGACGGCGCGGCTCCGCACAGGGCGGAGGCCGCCGTGAACAGGAGCACTCCGCCGAGTAGCAGTCTTCTGCGGCCGAAGAGGTCGCCCAGCCGGCCGGCGCCGACGATCAGTGTGGTGATGGCGAGGAGGTAGGCGAGGACGATCCACTGGACCTGCTGGAAGGAGGCGTCGAACGCCCGTGCCAGCGTGGGCAGTCCGACATTGGCGATGCTGGTGCCGAGGGAGGACAGGAGCATGGAGAGCGAAAGGCCCGCGAGCGCCCAGGGTGCCGGGGCCGGGCGGCGGCGGCCGGGTCCCGTGGTCCGCGGGCGTTCGCCGTCCCGGCGTCCCGCGTCGGCCGGTGCCGCGTCACTGTGAGGATTCATGGGCCGGAGCGTGCGCCCGCGAGGGATCGGCGGCAACTCTTGTTGCCGTTTCCGGGACGGAGAGGTGGAATGCCCGCATGAACACCTCAGCCGACACCGCACCGGCCGACCCGCCGGACGCGCCTGGGCCGTACCAGGCCGTCCTCGACCAGGTCGCCCCCCGGCTCCGGCGGCTGCGCGCCGCCCGGGGCCTCACCCTGGCCGCGCTCTCCGAGGCGACCGGTATCTCGAAGAGCACCCTCTCGCGGCTGGAGTCCGGCGGACGCCGCCCCAGCCTGGAACTGCTGCTGCCGCTAGCCGGGGCGTACGGCGTGCCGCTGGACGACCTGGTCGGCGCCCCGGAGGTCGGTGATCCCCGGGTCCGGCTGACCCCCCACCCGCTGCCGAACGGCGGGACGTTCGTCCCGCTGACCCGGACCCCGGGACCACTCCAGGCGTACAAGCTGATCATCACGGACCGGGGCTCCGAGCCGGACCACCGTACGCACGAGGGCTACGAATGGCTGTACGTGCTCAACGGGCGGCTCCGCCTGGTCCTCGCCGAGCACGACCTCGTCCTCGGCCCGGGCGAAGTGGCCGAGTTCGACACCCGGTTGCCCCACTGGTTCACCAGCGCGGACGGGCGCCCCGTGGAGATCCTCAGCCTCTTCGGCAGGCAGGGGGAGCGGATGCACGTCCGCGCGAAGCCGCGCTGAAGCGGCGGCGCCTGTAGGGTCTGGCCGTGACGACCCCATGGGACACCATCAGCGCGCTCGCCGACCGCTTCGACGCCTCGGACGCCCGGAAGGGGATCAGGCCCGAGGAGAGCCACGTCCTCCAAGTACTCAAGATCGGCGAGGAGTTCGGCGAGGCCGCCCAGGCGGTGATCGGCGCCAAGGGCACCAACCCCCGCAAGGGGCACTCGCACAGCTGGGAGGACGTCCACGACGAGGTGTGCGACGTCATCATCACGGGCATGGTCGCCCTCGCCCGGATGCGTCCCGACGCGGCGGCGTACTTCGAGGGTCAGCTCGAACTGAAGGCGGGCAAGTTCCTCCCGGCGGCCGGGGCGGAGTGAGGGCAGCGGTCCGCTTCCCGTGCCGATGACGCGAATTGGCAACCGATCCTTCATTTGGAGTGAACGGAAGACCGAATCCCCCTAGGGTGCGCCCGTACGGTCACACCGCACCGAGAACTGGGGGGTTCATGCGCAGATCCAGAGGGCTCGCGGCCGCCGTCGCCCTGTCCCTGGCGGGAACCGGCGCCGGGTTCGGCCTCGGCCTCGTCCCGCAGGCCGCGGCCGTCACCCCGCCCGTCGCCTTCACCGCCGACCCGCTGTCCACGTGGCAGCCCAACGGCGTGGTCTGGGCCCTCGCCGAGGCGGCGGGCCAGGTCTTCGTCGGCGGCACCTTCTCCGCCGTGCGCCCGCCCGCGGGCGGCGCCGGAAGCGAGCAGCCGGCCGTGAACTTCGCCGCGCTCGACGCCGCCACCGGCGCGCCGACCTCCTGCACCCTCTCCTTCACCGTCGCCTCCGGCACCGCCACCGTCCGGGCGCTGGCCCTCTCCCCGGACAAGAAGACCCTGTACGCGGGCGGCTACTTCGGCGCCGTCAACGGCACCGCCGTCTCCAGCCTGGCCGCCGTGGACGTGGCGAGCTGCACGGTGAAGACGGACTTCCGCCCCGCCTTCGCGGCCACCGTCCGGGCCCTCGCCGTCACCGGCGACACCGTCTACGCGGGCGGCGACTTCCTCAGTGTCGCCGGCCAGTCCCGCCAGCGCTTCGCCGCCGTCGGCGCGGCCGACGGGGCCCTCAAGCCCTTCACCGCCGACGCCGACGAGCCCGGGCGCGCGGTCGAGGTCACCCCGGACGGCAAGAGCGTCCTGCTCGGCGGAGACTTCTTCACGGTCAACGGTACGAACACCCACGCGCTGGCCGTCGTGGACGCGACGAGCGGCGCTCTCACCAGGTCCTACCCCGGCTTCATCGAGACCAACTCGGTGGTCAAGGACATCGCGACGGACGCGACCGGCTTCTACACCGCCAACGAGGGCACGGGCGGCGGTGTCTTCGACGGCCGCATCGCCCTGAACCTCGCCGACTTCAACCAGCGCTGGCGCGACACCTGCCTGGGCGCGACCCAGGCCGTACTGCCGTACCAGAGCGTGCTCTACAGCGCCTCCCACGCCCACGACTGCTCCAGCGTCGGCGAGTTCCCCGACGGCCAGCGCCACCACCTGCTCGCCCAGCCCACCACCGGCACCGGCAAGCTGGGCTGGGCCCCCGACACCAACGACGGTATCGGCGAGGGCATCGGGCCGCGCGTGATGACCGTCGGCTCCAAGGGCGGCGTCCAGTACCTGTGGGTCGGCGGGGAGTTCACCACCGTCAACGGCGCGGCGCAGCAGAGCCTGACGCGCTTCGCCTCCACCGGGGACACCGGGGCGCCGAGCGTGCCCGTCGCGAGCGCGGTCAGCTTCAAGCCCGGCGAGGTGCAGGTCCGCTGGCGCACCAGCCTCGACCTCGACGACAGCGCGCTGACGTACAAGGTCTACCGCAACGGCGCGGCCACGCCCGTCGCGACGGTCGGCGCCGACTCGCTGTTCTTCAGGCGTCCGCAGGCCTCGTGGACCGACACGACCGTGACGGCCGGCCAGTCCTACACCTACCGGGTGACGGCCACCGACGCGGCGGGCAACACCAGCGCCCTGTCGGCCACGGCGAGCGTCACCGTCCCGACGAAGACAGACGCCTACCCGAACCAGGTCAGGGCCGACGGGGCCCGGCAGTACTGGCGCTACGACGAGTCCGCGCTGCCCTTCGTCGCCGACTCCTCAGCCCTGGGCAACAGGAGCGGGGTGCACCTGAACGCCCCCGCCCTGCGGCAGAGCCCCGGCGCGGTCTCCGGCGCGAGCACGGCGATCGGCTTCAACGGCACCGACACCCAGGTGTACGGGGACGAACGGCAGACCGTGGGGAACACCTACACCATCGAGACCTGGTTCAGGACGAACACCACCCGGGGCGGCAAGCTCGTCGGCTTCGGGAACAACCAGGCCCGCGGCAGCAATCAGTACGACAAGCACATCTACATGACCAATGACGGCCGGCTCGTCTTCGGCGTCTACACCGGCGCCACCCGCACCGTCACCACCCCTGGCGCCTACAACGACAACGCCTGGCACCACGTCGTCGCCACCCAGGGCCCCGGCGGCATGACCCTCTACGTGGACGGCGCCCAGAAGGGCACCCTGGCCGTCACCACGAACGAGAACTTCGCCGGCTACTGGCACGCGGGCGGAGACAGCCTCGGCGGCTGGCCCGACCGCCCCATCAGCGAGTACTGGGCGGGGCAGCTCGACGAGACGGCCGTCTACCCGACCGCCCTGAGCGCGGCGCAGGTGCAGAACCACTACGCCCTCGCCACCGCCCCGGCCGACCAGGTGGTCCAGGTGACCGCCGGCGAGGACACCTACGCCAACGCCGGCGCCCCCGACACCAACTACGGGACCTCCAGCTCGCTCGCCGTGCGCGGCAGCTCCTTCTACGCGAGCTACCTGCGGTTCAACCTGCCCGCCGCGCCCGCCGGCACCGTGCTCAAGTCGGCCGTCCTGAGCGTCAAGACCAGCACCATGAGCGGCGCCGGTACGACGGACACCGTCTCGGTGGTGCCCGTCACCGGGGCGTGGACCGAGGCCGGGACGACGTTCAACAACCGCCCCGGCCTCGGCGCTCCGGCGCTCGGCGGCTTCGCCGGGATCCCGGACGGCTCGGCGGTGCACACCGCCGCGCTGACCACGGCGGGCATCTCCGCGGCGCTAGGGGGCAGTTACGACCTGGGGCTCACCAGCACCGGCACGGACGCCCTGTGGCTGTGGTCCTCGGAGGCGCAGGCGGGTGAGGGGACGCCCCAGCTGACACTGACCTTCGGCACACCGTGACCAGGTGAGCGGGACCGGCGCATGCACATCGTGATCGAGCTGCGCGAGACCCGGGACACTGATCTGGACGTCTTCTGGGAGCAGTTGACGGACCCCGGCCCGCGGTACGCGGCCGGGCCGGCCGGAGCGTACTCCTACGGCCGCGAGCCCTTCGACACGCACTGGGCCGGCGTCCGCCACGACCCCGCCGTCACCGGGCGCACCCGGGAGTTCGCCCCCTCGCGCGGAGGGGAGGTGGACGTACTCCTGCTCGCGCTCAACCGGTAGGCCCCCCGGGGCCGCCGCCGGACTCCCAGCGGACCTCGCCGTCCTGCCGGTGCGGGGTGGGCCGCAGCCCGCACGCGGCGGCCACCGCGGCGGAGGCGGCGTGGTCCGGGTGCACGTGCGCGACGAGGAGGCCGACGGGCAGCCCCCGCAGCCAGTCGGCGAGTGCCCGTGCGGCCTCCGCCGCCAGCCCGCGGCCCTGCCAGGGCGTACCCACGACCCAGGCGAGCTCGGCGAGGCCCCGCTCCGGTTCGACGGTGGCCTGGACGGTACCGACGAGCTGCCGCCCGGCGCGCAGCCGCAGGACCCAGTTGCACCAGACGACCCCGGGATCGGGTGACCCGGCGGCGAGCCGCTCGTAGCGCGCACGCAGCGCATCGGCCGCGAGCGGCGCACCGCCGGTGAAGGAGTGCAGCGCGGGATCGGCCAGCACGCCGGCCATCTCCTCGGCGTGTGAGGGCCGCAGGGGTACGAGGTCCATCCGCCCGGTGGCCAGTCCGACCGGCCGCACGCCGCCCGGAGCCCCGGCCCCCCGCTCCTTGGCGCCGGCCCCCGGACGCGGGACCCCGTCCACGGACAGGCAGATCCCGAACACCCGCTCATGCCCCGCCCAGCCGTTGACGCGGCCCCGGTTGTTGCTGATCCGCACGCGACGGCGGGGGCCGTCCACGGCCGACACCAGGTGCAGGTACACCGTGCCCGAGACGCGGACCAGGACGATGTCGCCGACCTCGACGAGCGCCGGGTCGACGGGCGCGACCCGGACCTTCTGCCGGCTGCGGACGAGCGGCGTCATCGAGTCGCCGGTCGGCCTGAATTCCACGGTCTCGCCCCGGCCGAGCCGGTCAGCCATGACGTCGAGCATGCCCATCCGGCGAGTCTGCCCGCGCGGGAGGGCCGTGGCCAGTGGGTTTTGCGGGCCGGGCCGTCAGCGCGGCGGTTCCACCTCCAGGAACCGGCGGCGGCGCGGGCCCCGGTACATCAGGCACACCCACCCCGCCCGCTCCAGCGCCGCCGCGCAGTCCCCCAGCCGCTCCTGTTCCTCCTCGGCCGCGCCGGATCCCGGTGCGCCGAGCCAGGTCACCTGCGCGCGCCCGGGCTCCGCCACGGCGGCCACCCGGTAGCCCGTGCGCGTGCGCCGGCCCTCCCCGTCCAGCGCCGAGGGAGGCATGCCCGCGGCCTCCAGGGCCAGGGCCACCGCGCGCGGGGCCTGGCGCACCTCCCACGGCGCGGGCACCGAGGCGCCCGCCGGGCCGCCGCCCACCAGGCGGCGGATCTGCAGCAGCCCCTCGTAGGCCGTGCGCACCTCCGCCTCCCGACCCGCCGCGGCGAACGCCGGCCCGTCACCGGTCGCGGGCTCGAAGCCCTGCCCTTCCGACATCCGCCGCCCCCTCGCCGATCTGAGTACGTCGTGCCCAACGGCCTGAGTATCCGCCCCGATTCCCCGCCGCGCCGCCGCTGGTCGAATGGGGCCATGACCTCCGAGACCTCCCGCGCCACGACGACCACCGCACTCCGGCCGACCCGGCAGCACGTGACCACCGCCGGGACGGCCCTGGCCGTGGCCCTGGCGCCGCTCGTGGTCGGGGTCCTCGTCGCCAAGGGACTGGGCGCCGACCCGATGACCCCGGTCAACGCCCTCATCTCCGGCGGCGGCCACCGCGCCGGGCTGCCGCGCGCCGAGTGGCGGCGGCGCGGCCACGTCACCCTGTGCCGCCTGCGCACCGTCCGCCGCACCGCGCGCCCGGGCCGCCTCAGGCGAGCGGCTCCTGCAACTCGGTGACCCACTGGTCCCGGTCCTCCGGGCAGGCCAGCGTCAGCTCCCGCGCGTACCCCGCCGACCGGTGGCCGTGCGCGTCGATCCACCGGGCCAGCGCCTGCGCCGTGGGCAGCACCCCGTCCATCGAACCCCGGTGCACCACCGTCGCGGCCCGCTCGACCCCGGGCAGCGTGACGATCCGCACCCCACCCCCCAATTGCCCGGCGCCCACCGACGCCGCCACCGGCAGCGCGGCGTGCACGCGGATCGCCCCGTCCGGAGCGTCCTCGTAGTAGGCGATGCCGGGTCCGGCCGGAGCCACCCCCGCCCGTTCCACGGCGCGACACAGCTCCTCGAACAGCGGCCCGACGACCGGGCCGATGTCCTGCGGCTCGTAACTCCTCGCGATCCCGGTCAGCTCGGCGAGCCGTACGGGCGGGAGGCTCTTCACGACGATGTCGTCGGCAGGCATGGTTCCCTCGTTCTCGATGGTCCGGAGCCTCGCCTCGACCTGGACCAGCCGGGCCGCCGCGGCGGCCGCGGCGGACTCCAGCTCCGCCCGCCTCAGCCGCAGCATGCCGCGCAGCTCCTGCGCGTCGACCCGCTCGTCGAGGATCGACCCCACCTGGTCGAGGCTGAAGCCGAGTTCCTTGAGCGCGATGACGCGGTTGAGGCGGGCGAGCTGCCCGGCCTCGTAGAAGCGGTAACCGGTGAAGGGGTCGACGCGGGCCGGGCGGAGCAGTCCGAGGGCGTCGTAATGACGCAACATGCGGACCGACACCCGGCCGTGCTTGGCGAAATCTCCGATGCTGAACATGACGTTCTCCAGTGCAGGCCCTGACACAGGGGGAGGGTCAAGCCTCACATCCCCGGTCAGCGCCCGTACTGGCGCAGGCACAGGTCGACGATGGACGCCGGTACGGACCCCTCCGCGGCCGTGCACAGCTCGTCCATGCGCGGCGGGTGCGGGGGCGGCACGGGTTTGCGGCGGGGGCGGGCGGTCGCGGGACCCGGCGTACGCGCCCTCCGCGGCTGCACCGCCGCCTTCCCGGAACGGGCGGGAGAGGGCTCCGGGTCGGGTTCCGGCACGGGGGAGCCCGGCAGCCGGCCCAGGGGGAGGGAGAGCGGCACGTCGGGCGCGTTCACGGGCGGTACCGGACCGTGCGAGGGCGACGGAACCGAGGCCCCGGGGCCCACGGAGACACAGCCGGCGCTCGCGAGGAGCGCGACGAGGGACAGGGGGAAGGCCCGGCGTAACTGCATTCGACCACTGTGCCGTACCCTGCGGCGGACCCGGTCCTCCACCTCACGCGTCCGAGTGAAGCAGGACGCCCGCAGAGCGTGGGAACGAGTGGGGCGACCGGGCGCTCGGAACGGCAGTGCGGGTGACGGGGGAGGCGCGACCCCCGGCACCCCGTGCTGCCGAGACCTGCCCGCCGAACGCCCCGTACGGAGTACCGACCGATGACCGCAGCCGCCGCGCCCGGTGACCCCGCGCCCTCACCCGACCCGGAAACCCCGCCCGGCCCTGGGCCGGCTGCCGGGTCCGGACCCGTCCCTGCTCCCGCTCCCGCTGCCTGGAAGGGCTGGGCGGCGGTGTGCGCCGTCGCCCTCGGGATCTTCTGCCTGATCACCTCCGAGCTGCTGCCCGTCGGCCTGCTGACCCCCGTCGCCGCCGACCTCGGCGTCTCCGACGGCACCGCGGGGCTGATGGTCACCGTGCCCGGGCTGGTCGCCGGGCTCTGCGCCCCGCTCGTCACCGTCGGCGCTGGCCGGCTCGACCGGCGGCACGTCCTCTGCGTGCTCATCGCCCTGATGACCGCCGCCAACCTCGCCGCCGCCCTCGCCCCGGACTTCGGCGTCCTGCTCGGCGCCCGGCTGCTCGTCGGCGTCAGCGTCGGTGGCTTCTGGGCGATAGCCGGCGGGCTCGCCGCCCGCCTCGTTCCCGAGCGGCACGTCGGCCGGGCGACCGCGCTCGTGTTCAGCGGCGTCCCCACCGCCTCCGTACTCGGTGTCCCCGCCGGCACCCTGCTCGGCGAACTCGGCAGCTGGCGCACCGCCTTCGCGGCGGTCGGCTGCCTCGGTCTGGTCACGCTCACCGCACTGCTGCTCTTCCTGCCGCGGCTGCCGCAGACCCAGCGCATCGCCTTCCGCGAACTGCCCGCCCTGCTGCGCCGGAACCGTGCGGTACGGGCCGGTGTGATCGTCACCTTCCTCGTGGTGACGGGGCAGTTCGCCGCCTACACGTTCGTCCGGCCGATCCTCCAGGACGTCTCCGGCATCAGCGCCGACCGGGTCAGCACGCTCCTGCTCGGCTACGGCCTCGCCGGCGTCGCCGGCAACTTCCTGGCCGGGGCGCGCGACGCGTACCGGAACCTGCTCCTGATCAGTTCCTTCCTCAGCCTGATCCTCGCGCTCATCGCGGTCCTTCCGGGAGCGGTCGCCGGAACCACCCTGCTGCTCGCCTGGGGGCTCGTGTACGGCGGGGTCTCGGTGAGCGTGCAGAAGTGGATGATCAAGGCGGCTCCGACCGCCGCGGAGGCCGCGTCCTCGCTGATGGTGGCCATGTTCAACCTGGCGATCGCGGCCGGCGCCCTGTTCGGAGGTCTCGCGGTCGACGGCCTCTCCGCGCCCGCGGCCCCGCTCGGCGGAGCGGCCCTGATGCTGCTGGCCGCCGTGACGGTGTGGGCCACGGCGATCCGCCGCCGACCCGACAGAGGGGACGTCCCAGGGCGGAACGGACACCCGGCTTGACCGGGCCCGTCCCGGGGGGAAAGAGTGCGCCGATCAAGAACCGCCACGGAAGAGCCGCACAACGATCGCAGAACGACCGCGGTCGTACCGCAGACGTACCGCTTGAGCCGTACTTCGGAGACCCGCAGATGTCCAGACCCGCGTCCGTCCGCCCGTCGCTCGCCCCAGCCGTCCTCGGCACGCCCGGAACGGCCCCGGCCGCCGGCGAGGCCCTCCCGGCCCTGACCGCCCGGCGGCGCAGGGCCTGACCGGCCGGATGGGGCCCGGCACCGCATCGCGCGCCGGCCCCCGTCCTCGCCGGGAGCGAACATGTCCCACGACACCGATGAGTACGGCGCCTCGCCCGACGAAGGCCCCTTCGTATACCCGTACGTGCCCCAGTCGACGGTATGGCCGTCCGGTCCGACGACGCCCGTGTGGGCGCGGACGGAACCCGCATCCCACCCGGACCGCAGCCAGGACCGGGATCTGGACCTGGACCTGGACCTGACGAAGGGCCTGGACCGGAACCGGAGCCAGGCCCCGGGCCCGTACGCGGCGACGCCCGTGCCCGGGCCGGACCGGGAAACCGAGGCCGGAGGTCCCCCCGCAGCGTTCCCGCCCCGCGGCGGGCGCCGCCGGGAGCGCCGCGGCGCGGACCCGCTCATGATCGCGGTCTTCACCCTGCTCGGACTCGGCGCGGCCGGTGGCCTGGTGCTCATGCTGACCGGGCCCGGCGACCCGGAGCCACCGCGGGCCCAGGCACCGACGGGCCTGACCGTGCCCGGCCTCCCGGGCCGCATGGCGTCCGGAGGCGAGCCGGCCGGCTCACCCGAGCCGTCCGGGCCGACCCGTAGCCCGAGCCCCTCGCCGTCGGCGCCCCAGTCCTCCGGCCCGCCCACCAGCCAGGCCTCGAAGCCGACGTCCTCCTCGAACCCGGCGGCCTCGAAGGCGGGCTGGCCCACCGCGACGCTGCGCATGGGGGACAAGGGGCCGGAGGTGAGGACCCTCCAGGAACTGCTGTACGGGCAGGGATTCACGTACGTCTCCGTCACGGGCGTCTACGACGGCCAGACGAAGCGCGGTGTCAGCCAGCTCCAGCGCGACCGGGACATCAAGGGCGACCCCCAGGGCATATACGGCCCCGCCACCCAGGCGGCCCTCGACTAGACCGTCCGGCCGGGCGGGGCAGGCCAGCCGGGGCAGCGCAGGGCAGGGCAGCGCAGCGCAGGGCAGGGCAGCGCAGCGCAGTGCAGGCCAGGGCTACAGCGATCCGGCCGCCTTCCTGATGAGGCTGAGCACGGCCTCGGGCTGCGACAGCATCGGGACGTGTGCGGAGGAGACCTCCGCGACGGTGGCTCCCATGCGCTGGGCCCCGAACCGCTGAAGCTCCGGGCTCACGGCGTGGTCCTGCGTGGTGACGAGGAACCAGCTGGGCTTGGACCGCCAGGCCGGCGTGTCGACCGTGGCCCCCAGGACCTCCGCGCGCGGTGCGCCCTGGGTGGCCCACACCAGCTGCTGCTCCTCCTGCGGGAGGTCACCGCAGAAGTCGGAGATGCCGTCGCGCGCGATCCAGATGCGCCCCTCCTCGTTGTCGAGGTGGGAGAAGAGCGGCGGCGGGTCGAACCTTCCGATCAGTTCCTGCGGGCTCTCCCCGGCGTCCGGGGCCAGGGCGGCGATGTAGACGAGCCCGGCGACGCGGTCGTCCGTGCCGGCGGCGGTGATGACGTAGCCGCCCCAGGAGTGGCCGACGAGAAGAGCGGGACTGCTGACCCGTCCCAGTGCGTGGCGGACGGCGTCCACGTCCCCTTCCAGGGAATCGAGGCTGTTCTGCGCCGACACCACCTCGTGGCCCTCGCGCTGGAGGGTGGGGATCAGCTTGCTGTAGCAGGATCCGTCGGCCCACAGTCCGTGGGCGAAGACGATGCTCGGCTTGCTCGGCGACATCGGGGTGTTCCTCCAGCTGGTAGCGCGGCCCGCGGGTCCGTGTCCGCAAGGGCCACTCGGCCATCCAGAGTCCACACCGGTGCCCGGCGGCCCGCATCCCGGCAGGCCCACCCGGGTGCCGCCCCCGCGCCGCCGGCGCCGGCGCGGGCGCGGGTCCCGCGGTGCCCGTCGCCGGGCCGGTACCGCCCCAGACGCGGTTCAGCGGCCGCCGGAGACCCGCAGGACCGTCCCCGTCGTGTACGAGGCATCGGGGCCCAGCAGCCATGCGATCGCGCCGGCGACCTCCTCCGGCTGCCCGGGCCGGCCGAGCGGGATGCCCGCAGCCGCGCGGGCGGGGCGCTCCGGGTCGCCCATCGCCGCGTGCATGTCGGTCTCGATGATGCCGGGGGCCACGGCGTTGACCCGGATCCCGTCGGGGCCCAGCTCCTTGGAGAGACCGACGGTCAGCGCGTCGGCGGCGGCCTTCGTCGCCGCGTAGTGGACGTAGTCACCGGGGCTGCCCAGGGTGGCGGCGGCCGAGGACACGTTCACGATGGCCCCGCCGCCCGACCCGGCCATGTCCCGGGCGGCCCGGCGGCAGCACAGCAGGTACCCGAGGAGGTTCACCTCGACCACCCGCCGCAGGTCCTCGGTCCTGGCGTCCGCCAGCCGGCCCAGCGGGCCCGTCACCCCGGCATTGTTGACCAGGCCGGTCACCGCGCCCAGTTCGGCGCCGGCGATGTCGAAGAGCCGCTCGACGTCCCGCTCCTCCGCGGTGTCGGCGCGTACGGTCACACACCGCGCCCCCGCGGACCGTACGCGCTCGGCGACGGCCTCGGCGGCCGACGCGTCCCGGACGTACCCCAGCGCGAGGTCGTGCCCGCCGGCCGCCAGGCGCAGGCAGGCCGCCGCGCCGATGCCCCTGCTGCCGCCGGTGACGACGGTGACCGCACGACGTGACATGGGACCTCCCGGGTGCCCTGGTGGGCACAGGTACGTGGTGCCGGTCCGTGGGGGACGGCGCGGCAGGTTAACACCCGGATTTCCGCTGGACCAGCGGAAATCGGGGCGCGGAGAGTGGGGGCCGATCAGGAAGTACCGTACGAGGAGCTGCCCATGTCGACCCTGCGGGTCACCGCCGAAGAGCTGACCGTCCACGAGCACCCGAACGCCGACGCGCTCGAACTGGCCCAGGTGGGCCTCTACCGCGCCGTGATCGCCAAGGGCGCCTACCGTACGGGCGAGTTCGCCGTCTACATCCCCGAACAGGCCGTGCTGCCCGCGGACCTGATCGAGGAGCTGGGCCTGACCGGCCGGCTCGCCGGCGGCTCCGCCGACCGGGTCAAGGCGGTCCGGCTGCGGGGCGAGCTCTCGCAGGGCCTCGTCTGCAGGCCGCGCGCGCTCGACGGCGTCGATCTGGTGAAGGCGGCCGAGGAGGGCACGGACTTCGCGGAGCTGCTCGGCATCACCAAATGGGCCCCGCCGATACCCACCAGCATGAGCGGGGACGTCGAATCCGCCCCCGACCTGCTGCCCTGGGTGGACATCGAGAACCTCCAGCGCTACCCGCAGATCTTCGAGGAGGGCGAGCCGGTCGTCCTCACCGAGAAACTGCACGGCACCGCCTGCCTGTTCACGTACGTCGTGGAGGGCGGCCGCAGCCTCGTCACCTCCAAGGGGTTCGGAGCGAAGGGGCTGGCCCTGAAGGAGGACGAGCGCAACCTCTACTGGCGGGCCGTACGCGGCCACGACGTACCGGCCGTCGCCGCGGGCCTCGCCGCCCGGCTCGGCGCGACCCGGATCGGTGTCTTCGGCGAGGTGTACGGGGCGGGCGTCCAGGACCTCGCGTACGGGACGGACGTGCGCACCGCCGACGCGCCGCCCGGCCTCGCCGTGTTCGACGTATCGGCCGAGATCGACGGCCAGGTCCGCTGGCTGGACCCGGCGGAGCTGCTCGCCGGCGGCGAGCTGCCGCTGGTGCCGAGGCTGTACGAGGGCCCGTACGCGCTCGACACGGTCCTGGAGTGGGCCAGCGGCCGCGAGACCGTGTCCGGCAAGGCCCTGCACCTGCGCGAGGGAGTCGTCATCCGGCCCGCGACGGAGCGGTACAGCACGGTCGTGGGCGGCCGGGCCATCGCCAAGGCGGTCAGCCCGGCCTACCTGACGCGCAAGGGCGGCACCGAGTACGAGTGAGCCCGCGGGGTCGCCTGCCGCCCTCCGGACGCAGTACGTGGTGGGATGGGTCCCGGGGGCGGGTCCCACCACTGCGTCGCGGAGAGGTCGGTATCGGTTCATGTCCCAGGACACCATGCGGGCGATGGCGTACGAGACGTACGGCGGGACGGAGGTGCTCACCGAGACGCGGCTGCCTGTGCCGAAGGTCGGACCTGGAGAAGTCCTCGTCCGGGTGAAGGCGGCCGGCGTCAACCCCGTCGACTGGAAGATCATGGCGGGCGGGCTCGACGGCCTCATGGACGTCGTCTTCCCCGTCGTCCCCGGGTGGGACGTGGCCGGCACCGTGGAGCGGGTGGGCATCGACGCCCCCGAGTACGTGGAGGGCGACGAGGTGTTCGCCTACGCCCGTAAGGACTACGTGCACGGCGGGACCTTCGCCGAGTTCGTGTCCGTGCCGGTGCGGGCCCTGGCGCGCAAGCCCGCCGCGCTCGACTGGACCGAGGCCGCGGCCGTGCCGCTCGCGGGGCTCACCGCGTACCAGGTGCTCACGCGGCTCGGGACGGGCGCGGCCGACACCGTGCTCATCCACGGCGCGGCCGGCGGGGTCGGCTCCTTCGGGGTGCAGATCGCCCGCTCGCTGGGCGCGCGGGTCATCGGCACGGCCTCCGCGCGCAACCACGACCGGGTCCGGGAGCTGGGGGCGGAGCCCGTCGAATACGGCGACGGGCTGGCCGCGCGGGTCCGGGCCCTCGTACCCGACGGGCCGACGGTCGTCGCCGACTTCGTCGGCGGGGTCCTCGGAGTGACCCGTGATGTCCTGCACTACGACGGCCGCCACGCCTCCATCGCGGACCCCACCGTGACGGGGGCCGGCGGCGAATGGATGTGGGTCCGGCCGGTCGGAGCCGACCTGGCGGAGCTGGGGCGGCTCGCCGACAGCGGGCGGCTGACGGTGCCGGTCGCGCGGACGTTTCCGCTGGGGGAGCTGGCGGAGGCCTTCGAACTGAGCCGGGGTGGACATACGGCGGGCAAGCTCGTCATCCTCCCCTGACCGCCGAGCCCCCACGGCCGCCCGTCGACCCCCCGCTGCCGGGGGTTCCGCCCCCGAGCGCGGGTCCGGCCGGGGCCCGATCCAGCCCCGCCGGCGTTCGGGCGCGGGTCCGGCCGGACCGGATTCAGCCTCGCCGGCGTTTGAGGCGCGGGGTCTGGGGCGGTGCCCCCCCACCCAGCCCCGTCGGCGTTTGAGGCGCGGGGTCTGGGGCGGTGCCCCCCCACCCAGCCCCGTCGGCGTTTGAGGCGCGGGGTCTGGGGCGGTGCCCCCCCCACCCAGCCTCCCCGGCGTTTGAGGCGCGGGGTTTGGGGCGGAGCCCCCCACCCAGCCCCGCCGGCGTTTGAGGCGCGGGGTTTGGGGCGGAGCCCCGGGGCGGGTCCGGGCGGAGCCCGGGGAACGGTGGAAGGGCGGGTAGGGGACCTGCTCCGCGCAGCGGCACCCCGGTTCGGCCGCGCCTAACGGCCGCCGGGGCCGGGCGCGCGCCGGGGCACCTCCTCGGGCGTCGAACCTGCAGAGGCACCGGCAACCAAGCGTAGTTGCGTTCGACGCCCTGCGGGGGCACCCCGGCACACACCCGGCCCCGTCGGCGTGGGGTGGCAGCGGGGCGGACCCTGTTGGGGCCGACGTTCGACGTACTGCGGGGGCACCCCAGTACACACCCGGCCCATCGGCGTGGGGGTGGCAGCGGGGCTGACCCTGTCGGGGCCGGCGTTCGATGTACTGCGGGGGTACCCCGTCGCACGCCCGGCCCCGGCGGCGCGGGGGTGGCAGCGGGGCTGACCCCGTCGGGGCCCGCGTTCGACGTACTGGAGGGGCACCCCGCCGCGCACCCGACCTCGGCGGCCGTTAGGCGCGGCCCGCGTTCGACGCTCTGCGGGGGCACCCCGCCGTGGGGTCAGGGGAGGTCCGGGACCTCGCCGTTCGGGGTGTGGGTGACCTCCACCCCCGGCAGGCCGCGCAACCACGCAGTGGACACCGCGGCGAGCCCACCCGCATCCGGCGGCGCCGCCCCCAGCCCGATCGCGTAGCGGGCGACGTCGGGGGTCGCTTCGAAGGGACGGGGCCACGCGTGCGCCTCGCGCACCCCGGCCTCCTCCAGCGCACCGAGCAGCGCCCGCAGCCTGCCCCGCATCCGGCCCAGGGTGTCATCGAGCGAGGCCACGTCCGGACGTACCGTCACCACCGCCCACGCGGCATGCCGCCGATGCATCGGGGGTGCGGCGGTGAGCGGGGCCGTGGGGTCGGCGGAGAGCTGCTCCCACGCCTCGTACAGCTCCCGCACCAGCAGCTCCCGCATGCCCTCGCCCACCTGGGCCGTACAACTGCGCACGGGATACGAGGGAGTGAGGATCGTCAGCGGGGCGGGCGGCGGTGCGGGGGCGGCGGGGGCCAGCGCGACCGGGGCGCGCCAGTCCCAGGCGGCCCAGGTGCCGAAGAAGTCCAGGAGTAGGCCCTCGGGGGAGCGGTCGCCGGCCTCGCGGACGGTACGCGCCGCCAGCACCGACCAGGCCAGCCCCGGCAGCCCGCCGAACGGGGCCGAGTCCAGGCCCCGGGCCTGGGCCCAGGCCTTCACCCGCCGGGCGAGGGCGGCGAACGCCTCGTGTTCCGCGCCCACGTGCCGACGTAGCGCCTCTGCGTCGCTCACCGCGCTCAGGGCCAGGGCCGCGGCCTCGCCCAGCCCGGACCGTCGGGACACCGCGTGCGCCGGGTCCCCCGTCCCGGCGGCGACGGCCACCAGGTCCACGTCGAGCGTGCCGACGCGGAACCGCAGCCCCGGCACCCGAGCTCCCGTCACCTCCCGCAGCCGCGTGGCGTCCGGGAACGCCGCGGCCACCCGGCCGCGCAGGCCGGCCGTGTCGGGCAGCGCCGCCACCAGGTCCAGGTCCGCCGCGGGCAGCTCGCATCCCATGCGCCGGGAACCGGCCACGTACAGCTCCGCCTCCGGCAGGGCGGCGCGCAGCCGCTCGGTCACCGGGCCGGCGGGGGCCGCCGGGGCGGGTACGGGCGCCGGCTCCGGGATCCAGCGGACTTCGCCGGTGCCCAGTGCGACGGTGGCCCGCACCCGCATCGGACCGTCTCCGCGCCGTGAGAGCACGGCCAGCTCACCGACCCGCGCGGACAGCGCGGGGCCGAGCCGGGCGCTGAACTCCGCGGCCGCCCGCCGGGGATCGCTGCTGCGGCCGAGCGTCAGGTGCGGGGTGTAGCCCTCCGTGCGGCCCCGGCACGAGGGGAAGCGTTCGGCGAGGGCGCGGCGCAGCTCCTGCCAGGGGGCGTCACCGGCCGCGGCCGGGTCCAGCCAGAGGGTGGCGTCCTCGCGGTGTCCGAACTCGTACACGCCCCGCAGTTCGGTGGTGAAGGGGGCGGTGCCCGCCGCGACGTCCGAGAGGAGGGGCAGGGCCTGCGCGAAGGTGGACTCCGGGACGAAGCCGAACAGCAGGTTCACGTGGGCGGGCCAGCGGCCGGCCTGCGGATCGTGTGCGCGGCGCAGGTCGGCCACCGCGTCCGGGAGGTCCGGCGGCAGCCAGGCCACCGCCGTGCGTGCCGTCGCCGCTGCGTCGAGCCGTACGGGCGCGGCGCCGAAGCCGAGCGTCGCCTCCACCGCGTAGTGGTCGGAGGGGAACAGGCCTTCGGCGCCGGGGGAGTCGCCGCGCAGCGCCGCCCGCGTGACACGGGCGCCGGCCGCGCGCAGCAGGATGCGGTCCAGCCGGGCGGCCCGGCCCGTCAGGGAGCCGACGGCGGCCAGCGGATTGGCCGTCGGGTCGAAGGTCGGCGTGGCGTCGGCCGGCCCGTGCACGTCGTTCCAGGCGTCCCGCATGCCGAGCGCGGCCGCGGGCCCCTCGGCGCCGGAGCGGCCGTCGTTGAAGTCGCCGAGCAGTGCCACGCCGGCCTCGATGGCGCCGAGGCCCTCGGCGAGCCGGGCCAGTTCGGCCTCCCGCCGGACGTCGCCCCGCTCGGTGTGATCGCTGGTCAGGTGGGTGGCGGCGACGACGAGCGGGCCGCCCGCGGTGTCCACCGTCACGGCCGTGACGGCCTTGTGCGGGCCGAGCACGTGCAGCCCCGCCTCCCGTACCGGCAGCCGGCTCAGCACCAGCAGCCCGCATTCGGCGACGTCCCGGCCACTCGGATCCGTGCCGACGGTGTACCCGGCACGCACCCATTGCGCCTCCAGCAGCATGCAGAGCAGTGCGGGCTCGACCTCCTGGAGCGCGATGACGTCGGCATCGGCGGCCGCAAGTTCGGCCAGCAGCAGGGGCCTGCGCCGGGCGGTGGCGATGCGCGGGGCGTCGTACCGGTCCCAGAGCGTGTTCCAGGTGAGCAGCCGTACGTCGGCGGGGGCGCCGTCGGTGGTGGCGCCGCCGGCCTCGGCCGGGCGCCAGGCGCCGCCGCCCACCGGGTCCCAGGCGTGCGGGGTGCGCGCGGTGAAGAACGGCGCGCGCAGCAGGCGCGGCGCGCGGACCCGGCCCGCGTCGGTCACGTCGATCCGGTCGACGCCGGAGGCCCTGTCCCACACCAGCTCGCCGTCCGCCTCGACGAACAGCACCCGGTGCCAGGGGATGTCCCCGCCGGGCACGAAGGAGGGCAGTGGGACCCGCTTGGGTGCGGCACCCCGCTGGAGCAGGCCCAGCACGAAGCGCGCCGGGTCGAACCGGGGGTCCCAGCGGACCTGGTGGTAGAGCTGCTCGCTGGTGCGCATCAGAAGTCCCCGCCCTCTCCGCGCGGTCCGGCCAGCCCGCCCGCTTCGTCGGCGACGCCGCCGTCCGCGCCGATGTACCACGTACGGTGCGCCTGACCGGGAACGGGCGGGCTGAACCGGTGCAGCTGCGAGGTCAGGACAGCGGGCGGCACCGGATGCGGGCGCACCGCGTTGCGGCGGCGCAGCTCCTCCTCGTCGACGAGCAGCACCGCGTGGGTGACCAGGGCGTCCCGGCGGCGGGCGACGGACCCGGCCAGGCCCCGCTGCCGGCCGGTGAGCGAGGTGGCGTCCCACACCACCGTGCCGCCGCGGGCCAGCGCGGCGTCCAGCCGGTCCAGTCCCTCGCCCAGCACCTCCGCGTTGGCCCGCTGGTCCGCACGGGAGCCCCGTGCGGCCCGCAGGTCGTCGAGGCCGACGTACGCGTCCACGCCCGGCAGGGCGCGGCCGAAGGTGCTCTTCCCGCTGCCCGAGGGGCCGCAGAGCTGCACCAGCCTGGGGAACTCCCCCTCGCGCCACTGCCAGCTCGCCGCCACCGCCTCCTCGACGGCCGCGCCGCTGATCCGGCCTTCCGCGAAGGCGCGCCGCGTCTCCGCCCAGCACCGGTCGGCGGCGACCGGGTCGAGTCCGGCGAGGGACTCCCGGAGTGCGCGGCGCAGATCCTCCAGCGGGTCGGCGCCGAGCAGTCCGGCCTCCTCGGCGAACAGCGCGGACCACTCGGCGCACTCCCGTGCCTCCGGGCCGTCCGCCAGCGCCCCGGCGAGCGCGTGCAGCACCCCGAGGTCGGCCGCGGCGGCCATCCGGACCAGCCCGGCCCGCCGTTCCGCGTCGGGGAACGGACGCTGGAGGTACGGGTACAGCCCCACCAGGTCGCCCACCTGCCGCGCGAGCCGCATCCCGGCGGGCCCGGCCGCGAGCCGGGCCATGATCCGGGCCCGCGGCTCACGGCGCAGTACGGCGGCCAGCACCCCGGCCAGCCGGTCGTCCCCGGTCCGCCCCGCCCCGTCGATCCGGGCGGTCACCTCGGCGACCTCGTCCGCGTCGGAGGCCGCCGGCATGCCGACGGCCGCGCACAGCCCCGGCACGTCCGCCTCGGCGCCGGCCCGCAGCCCCCACAAGGGGGCCGTCGGGCCGAGCCCGTTGGGTACGACCTGCGCGAACATCCAGTGCGTGTCGGTCTGCACGTGCCCGCCGCGCACCCACTTGGCCACGTGGCGCCCGAAGTCCTGGCGCGCGAACCCGGCCGCCGTGCGCACGACGTACCCCTCCTGCCGCGTGGTGTCGAGCCGCAGCTTGCGCAGCGTGCGCTCGTCGAAGACACCGCGCCACAGCACGCGCGGAACGGGCACGCCCAGTCCCCGCAGGAACCGTACGGTCCGGTCCCAGTCCAGACAGCGGTCCCCGTCCCACACCGAGAACCCGTAGAACCAGCTGTCGAGGTCCTCGTACGGGATCGAGTGGCGTGCGTACAGGTTCTCCCCGCACACCCGCCAGCCGTCCGGTATCCCCGCGCCGATGCGTCCCTGGAGCCCCTTCACCCAGGCCCGCGAGGGATGGTGCGCCGAGTCGAGCGAGCGCGCGTGCAGGCCGTCCGCGTACAGGGTGGTGTTCTCCCCGTCGAGCTTCTCGGTCACCACGACCTCGCGGCCGGCCAGCCCCGCCAGTCCGGTGGCCCGGACGTCGTCCGCCGCCGCCCCGGGGGACCAGGGCAGGTGCGGCGTACGGGGATAGTGGGTGCGCATGATCCGCTCCTGCTCGACGACGGGGTGCCCCGTCACTGTAGGTATGCGGGGCGGCCCCCTCCATCGATTAACTCAGGGGCGGCGCCCCGACCAGGCCACCAGCCGGTCGATGGCGGAGGCGTCCGCCGCGACCGGAACGACCTCGCCGAAGGGGATCCGCCCGCCGCGGGTCTCGGCGGGCAGCGCCCGGCGCATCACCTCGAGCAGCCGCTCCAGCAGGCCGGTGTCCCACTGCGGGTGCTGCCCGGTCGCGGTGGCCAGGTCCCAGGTGTGCACGGTCAGCTCGCTGGTGTAGATGGTCGCCGCGACCGCGCCCGGCTTCACGCCTATCGGCAGGTGCAGGTCGCGGCCCAGGATCTCCGGATCCCCCCACACCTTCTCCGCTTCCTCGGCCGCCGGCCCCCAGGCCGCCGCCCACTCGCCGTCGGCGAGCTCGTCGGCGAAGGAGGGGACGCTGAACGGGTCCTCGCCGCGCCCGATGACCGAGATCCGCCGCAGTACGCCCACGAGGTGGCTCGACAGCCGCCGGACGTCGAAGTCGGTGCAAGGGGTGGAGGCGTCGTACTGGTCGGGCCGGACGGCGGCGAGGGTGCGCCCGGCGAGGGCGATGGCCGCCGCCAGGTCCGGCCGGGGGTCGCCGACGGGGGACTTGGCTGCCGCGGGGGACTGGGCGGGGGAGGACTGGGCCGCGGGGGAGGACTGGGCTGTTTCGAACTGCTTCGTTTCGGTCATGACCTCATCCTGGAGGGAAAAGTGGCCACCTTCTGGCCTGTTTTCCGGGCAGAATTCCCCGCATGCGAAATGCTGTGCGAAATCCTGCGCGACGTGCCGGCCGAAGCGCCGTGCGGAGCGGCTCCCGTGAAGGCTGACCGGCTGGTGGCCGCCCTGCTCTTCCTCCAGGAGCGGGGGCGGGTCACCGTCGCCGAGGTCGCGGCCGAACTCGACGTGTCGGAGCGGACGGCACGGCGCGACCTGGAGGCCCTGGCCGCCGCGGGGATCCCCGTGTACGCGCAGCGCGGCCGGGGTGGCGGCTGGTCCCTCGTCGGGGGCGCCCGTACCAACCTCACGGGCCTCACCGCCGACGAGATCAGGACCCTGTTCCTCGTCACCGGCCCGCTCGCCACCACCCCCGAACTGCGCACCACCCTGCGCAAACTGGTCCGCGCCCTGCCCGCCACGCTCCGCGGCGACGCCGAGGCCGCCTCCCGGGCCGCCGCCGTCGACGGCACCGACTGGGCCCGTACCCCCGTCACGGCCGCGACCCCGCACCGCGAGGCGCTCCAGCGCGCCGTGGTGGAGGGGCAGCGGATCCGGCTCGGGTACGAGGGCGTGGGCAAGCCGGCCCGCGAGCGCGTGGTCGATCCCCTCGGACTCGTGGCCAAGGCGGGCATCGAGTACCTCGTCGCCGGCACGGAGGACGGGCTGCGCACCTTCCGGCTCAGCCGGGTCACCTCGGCCGAGCCGACCGGCGAACCTGCCCACCGGCCGCCGGACTTCGATCTCGCCACGACTTGGCGGGAACTGGCCGGAGCGATGGAGGAGCGGCTGTACGCGGTGACCGCCCGGGCCCGCGTCGCCCCGGACGCACTGCCCCGGCTGGCGAGGATCTCCGGGGGCCGCCTGCGCGTCGGGGATCCGCTCCCCGACGGCTGGACCGAGGTGTGGATCGACGGCCCGGCACCGAGGGCGCTGGCCGCGCACGTGTCGGGGCTGGGCAGCCGGGTGGAGGTGCTGGAGCCGCCGGAGGTCCGCGAGTGGCTCGCCCGCCTGGGCGCCGAACTTCTCGCGCTGTACGGGCCGGACCAGCCGCCGGGTTAGGGGGTGTTGTGAAAGTCCTGTGCGGTGCCCGCGGTGTCCGGTGCGTGCTCTCGGCGTGCCGGTCGAAGGCCCTCGTACCGGGCGTACTCGGGGCTTCGGCCGGTGCGGCGAGAGTGCGTGCCGGGCGCCGTGGGCGCGGTGCGGGACTTTCGCAACACCCCCTAGCCGCAGAGCGCCAGGATCTCGGGGGAGACCGTGCCCCGGGCCGCGGCGCACAGTGGCGCCATGTCGTACGTCCGCCGTGGCGCGGGCCGCCCCTTCGTGGTGGCCGGCTTGCGGGTACGGGGCTTGGCCGGGGCCGGTTTCGCCGGCGCGTGCCGCTCGGGTTCCGCCCGCTGCGGGCGGGCGGCGGGCGGCGCCGGGTCCCGGGCCGGCACCGGGGGAGCGGCCGACGCCGCGGGCGCCCCGGGCAGGGTCCCCAGCGGCGGTGGGGGCGGCGCCGGTCGCGGCTGATCCGCACGGGCCGCCGCCGCCGTGGCCGGGGGCCGGGGCTCCGGTGGGGCGGCGGGGTGCACGGTGACGCACCCGGTGGCCAGGGCGAGCGCGGCAAGGGTCAGGGGCAGGGCCCGGCGCAGCAGCATCCGCCCACCCTGCCGCACGGCCGCCGCCGGGACCGAACCCGTCACCCGTACGGGTGCACCGAGCCTTGCACCGCCGGGGGAACGGCCCGGCGGACGTGGTCGGACCGGGGGTTTTCACGCCGCCAGCCCGCCCCGGCAACGTACCGGGATCCATGTAACGGGGTAATAAGGAGGCATAGGAGGTATGCGGAGAGTAAAGGGATGGGGGCCGGTGCCCGGTCCCGGGACCGCCGTAACCACCCGGCCGCGGCCGCGGTTGCACAGGCCGGCGGGCCACCCACGGTGAACGGAGTTCGGATGTCGCAGCAGACCGACGAGGCGCAGGCACAGGTACAGGTGGGGGCGCAGGGGCGGGCGCGGGCGGGGTCCGGGACCTGGATGAGCCCCGCCGCGTACGGCGCCTCGCGCGCCACCGTGTGGACCGCGGCCGTCGTCCTCGTCACCGATGCCGACGGGCGGGTCCTCGTCCAGAGCGTCGACTACCGCCCCGACCGGCTGCTGCCCGGGGGAGCCGTGGACGCCGGGGAGGCGCCCTCCGCCGCGGCGGCCAGGGAGATGCGCGAGGAGCTCGGCGTCGACGGCCGCTACCCACGCGGGCTCGCCGTGGACTGGATCCCCGCCGACACCCCCGGATTCCCGCCCGAGATGCGGTTCCCCGGCGAGGTCCTGCACGTCTACGACGGCGGCACCTGGACCCCGGAGCGGATCGACTCCGTCCGCCTCCCCGCCCAGGAGATCACCGGCATCCACTTCGCCGAGCCCGCCGACCTGCCCGGCCTGATGGACGCCGGTGACGCCCGCCGGGCCCTGTCCGCCCTGCGCGCCCGCATCAACGGTTCCGGCACCGCCCTGCTGGAGGACGGCCGCCCCACCGCGCCCACCGCCCTCGACCGGCTCGGCGTGCTCCGCACCCGCCGGACCCCGCAGCGCGGCGCCTGGCATCCGGGCCCGGTCCCCGCCCACCTGCCGGTACGCGACCGGTCCGGCTGGCTGTTCGCCCCCGACGGCCGGGTCCTGGTCCTGGTCGCCCGGGCGACCGGTGCCGTCCACCTCCCGCCCCCGACGGCCGCCCCCACCACGGGCGCCGCCCCGCTCGGCTACCGGCACGGCGACGAGGGCGCCCACGCCCGCACGGCCGCCCGGCTCACCTGCGTGCCCCCGGCCGCGGACCCGGCGTTCGCCCGGCTGCTGGCCACCCCCGAACAGGTCCGTGAACTGAGCGACTGGGGGCCGGCCGGCGCCCACGAACTCGCCGCCGCCCACGCGGCCCGCACCCGCCTCGCCCTGCCCGCCCCGGCCCGCACCCCGGCCACGGAACTCCCCGAGGAGGGCGTGCGCTGGTGATCGCTGCGCCGTGACCGGGAAATCCGGCCTCCGCGGCACGCGGTCCCGCAGCATGGGGCCATGAGCGACAGTGCGATCACCTACACCGTGTACGTCCAGGCCGATCCCGCCCGGGTCTGGCAGGCCCTCACCGAGCCGGCCTACACCCGCCGGTACTGGGGCGTGAGCTTCGTGACCGACTGGGCGGTGGGCTCGACGATGGACTGGGTCGAGCGCGGGGCGCGCACCAGCGACCCCGAGCAGGTGGTCCTCGGCTGCGTCCCGGACCGGCTGCTCTCCTACACCTGGCACACCTTCACCCCGCAGTGGGCCGCCTCGGCGGGGATCGACGAGGAGCTGCGGGCGCAACTGGCCAAGGAGCCGCGCACGAGGGTCACGTACGAGATCGAGCCGGTCGGCGACACCCTCGCCCGGCTGACCATCCTCCACGAGGGCTTCGAACCGGGTGGCACGCTGATCGGCATGTGCGGGCGGGCCTGGCCGATGCTCGCCTCCAGCCTCAAGACCCTCCTGGAAACCGGCGCCCCGCTCCCCGAACCGGAGCGGCGCCCCGGCACCTGAACCACCTCCCGGAAGAGCCGCCGCACCCGCCCCGCCCCAGGAGGGACCCTGGGGGACGGGCGGGTCCGGGCGTCGTGTGGAATGGGGGCATGGGGAGAGGGAAGAACAGGCAGCGGTCCGGCGTAGCGATACCGCGGGGCGTGGTGGCCGGCCGGGGTGTCCGATGAGCCGTCCGGACGCCGGCGGCGCCGAGCCGCCCGAGCACTGGCGGTACGGCCGGCACCTGGACGCCCTGGCCGGGGCGCGTGGTGCCGGTGCCGAGGCGGACGCCGTGGCCGTCGTGCTGCGGGACCCCGACCCCGTGATGGCCGAGAGCGCCGTCGTCACCCACCTCGACCGGCGTGCCGCACGCCTGCTGGCCGACGACGGGTTCCCCGCCTGGGCGCAGGCGATGGCCGGTGTGCTCGTCGGCCGCGCCTTCCCCGAGCGGCGGCTGCGCGAGTGGACCCTGCTCAAGGACATCACCCGGGGCGAGCCCTGGTCCGCCGCGGAGCTCGTCGGCGCCTCGGACTGGTGCCAGCGCACCGCCGCCCGACTGCTGACCTCGTACGAGGCCCTCGGCCTGCTCGCCGGCGATGCGCGCACCCGGCGCGTGCGCAACGCGGCCGCCGGCCGTCTGCGCCGGCGCACGGCCGCGCCGGGCCCCGAAGTCCCGGCGCCGGGCGGCATCGATTCCATTCTCATGTGACGAGAGTCTCGTCAGACGCCGGTCCGGCGTCTAAGGTGCGGTTAACCCGGCCGGGTGTCAGCGTTGGACGATGCCACTCCGCTGGAGGATGACTCTTCGTGTCGCACGTTTCGCATGCTCCCGTCACCACCACCGACGCCGAGCAGGCCCTGCCCGTCCCCACCGCATACGGTGAGGTCGAAGGCTGGTTCTCGGCCTACGACCAGCTGCTCTTCGACTGGTTCCTGTCCCGTCAGAACAGCGATGCCACCGCCGTGCCGGGCGACCTCCTCGAACTCGGCGTGTTCATGGGGAAGAGCGCCATCTTCGTCGGCCGCTACCTGCGGGACGGCGAGGAGTTCACCGTCTGCGACCTCTTCGACTCGCCCGCGGGGGACGAGCTGAACGTCGCGGAGAACCGCCTCTCGTACCCCACGCTCACCCGCCGCGGGTTCGAGACGAACTACCTGGCCTTCCACGAGGAACTGCCGACCGTCATCCAGGCACCGACCTCCGTCGTCGGCGCCGAGGTGCGCCCGGCGAGTTGCCGGTTCGTCCACATCGACGCCTCCCACCTCTACGAGCACGTCGTCGCGGACATCGAGTCCTCACGGCTCGTGGCGGCCCCCGGCGCGGTGGTGGTGTTCGACGACTACCGCTCCGCGCACTGCCCCGGCGTCGCGGCCGCGGTCTGGTCGGCGGTGGTCTCGGGCGGGCTGAACCCCATCTGCGTCTCCGACATGAAGATGTACGCGACCTGGGGCGACCCGGAAGCCCACCAGAAGGACCTCCTGGCCTGGCTGGAGGGCCGCACGGACCTCGGGCACGGCGTGGACGTGATCGCGGGCCGGTCCGTCGTGCAGATCTCGGACGCGGGGGCCCGGCCGCCGGTCCTCCCGCAGCCGCTGCGGCCCGCTCCCGCCCCGGTCGCCGCCCCCGTGCCGACCGCCGCCGCCCGCAGGCCGGGTGCCCGTGGCTGGCGCAAGCTCGCCAAGGACCTGCTGCCGCCGGTCGTCACCCGCGCGATCGTCGCCCGGCGCCGCCGCAGCCGCGGCTGACCCTGCCGCACAACGCGCCGGACCCCGCCGCACGGACCCCGCCGCACGGGGTCCGGCGCCTCCGGATCACAGGCCCTTGCGGACCCTCGCCGCCCGGCGGGCCTCGGCCTGCTGCCGGGCCTCCAGCGTCTTGCGGGCCTCCTTGCCCCGGCCGGGCCGTCCCGGCCGGGTGCCGATCCCGCGGAAGCCGAGCTCCGTGCCGGAGGGCCTGCCCTTGGCGTCGGTCGGCGCGGCGCCGGACAGCGGCACCCCGGAGGGCGCCTTCGCGCCGGTGATCCGGCTGAGCGCCGCCTCGCCGGACCGCACCTGGGTGATCGTCGGCCGGATCCGCGCGTCCGCCATCAGCCGGACCATGTCCCGGCGCTGGTTGGGGGTGACGAGGGTGACGACCCGGCCGGACTCGCCGGCCCGCGCCGTGCGTCCGCCGCGGTGCAGGTAGTCCTTGTGGTCCGCGGGCGGGTCCACGTTGACCACCAGGTCGAGGTCGTCGATGTGGATGCCGCGCGCCGCGACGTTCGTGGCGACCAGGACCGTGACGGCGCCCGTCTTGAACTGGGCCAGGGTCCGGGTGCGCTGGGGCTGCGACTTGCCGCTGTGCAGCCCCTCCGCCCGTACGCCCATGGCGCGCAGGTGCTTCACGAACTGGTCGACGCCGTGCTTGGTGTCGATGAACATCAGGACGCGGTCGTCGCGGGCCGCGATCTCCGTCGCCGCCGAGTACTTGTCGGCCGCGTGGATGTGCAGCACGTGGTGGTCCATGGTGGTGACCGCGCCCGCCTGCGGGTCCACGGAGTGCGCCACCGGGTCCTTGAGGTAGCCGCGGACCAGCTGGTCCACGTTGCGGTCCAGGGTCGCCGAGAACAGCATCCGCTGCCCCGCGTGGTGCACCTGGTCCAGGATCTCCGTGACCTGCGGCATGAAGCCCATGTCGCACATCTGGTCGGCCTCGTCGAGCACGGTGATCCGCACCCGCTCCAGGTGGACGTCACGCCGTCCGACCAGGTCGCTCAGGCGTCCGGGGGTGGCCACCACGACCTCCGCGCCGGTGCGCAGCGCGCTGACCTGCCGTCCGATCGACAGTCCGCCGACCACCGTGGCCATCCGCAGCTCCAGGGCCTTGGCGTACGGGTCCAGCGCCTCGGTCACCTGCTGCGCCAGTTCGCGCGTCGGGACGAGGACCAGCGCCAGAGGGCGCTTCGGCTCGGCCTGCCGGCCCGCGGTGCGGGCGAGGAGGGCCAGGCCGAAGGCGAGGGTCTTGCCGGAGCCGGTCTGCGCGCGGCCCAGGACGTCCCGGCCGGCCAGCGCGTTGGGCAGCGTCGCGGCCTGGATCGGGAACGGCTCCCTGACCTCCAGCTCGGCCATGGTCGTCATCAGCTCGGCGGGCAGGTCCAGCTCGGAGAACGAGGCCACCGGCGCCAGCCCCGGCACCTTCGGCTCGTGCATCGTGAACTCACCCTGCGGCCCGGTGCTCCGGGGGGCCTTGCCGCCGCTCTTCGCGGCGGGCCTGGCACTGCCCTTGACACCGAAACGGCCGTGAGCTGACGGGTTCCTCATGCAGGACCTTTCGAAGCAGCGGAAAGCGAGATGGTCAACCGCCCATGGTACCAGCGGGGACTACGGCTGCCCCGCGTCCAGTTCCCCCGCCCGTACCTGGGCGCAGTGGTCGCGGACCTCGACGGCCGCGCGCTGGAACCAGTCGGCGATCACGGCGATCTCGTCGGGGGTGTAGTCGGCGAACAGCGCACCGAGCCGGTCGTAGAAAGGCTGGTAGACCGCGACCACCCGGGCGGCGGCCGTGGGATCGGCCACGACCCGCACCCGCCGCCGGTCGGCGGGGTCGGGCTGCCGCCGGGCGTACCCGGCCCGTTCCAGGCGGTTGATCACACCGGTCACGGCCCCGGTGGTGAGGTCGAGCAGCCCGGCGAGGTCGCCGGCGGCGAGCGGGCTGTCCCCGGCGCCCAGGATGTGCCCGAGGCAGGTCAGGTCGGTGACGTTCAGCCCGAGGCGCTGCGCCACCTCCTGCTGGCCGACGATGCCCAGCGCGACGAACTGGTCCATGCGCGAAAGCGCGTCCGCGGGGGTGGCCGCGGGGCGGGGCTTGCCCTGCACCGAGATACTCCTTAGCATCTAAGTTACTTAGCTCGTGAGATAAAAGTTCCTGCTCCGAGCCTACTGCCGACCCTTCGACCAGGGAGAATCATGAGCGCGCACGGTCACGTCGACCTCGGCCACACGGTGGCCGGCTGGACCGGCACGGCCCTGGCCCTGCTCGGTACCGCCGCAGCGGGAATCTCCGTGTGCGCGGCCTGGACGCCCGGCATCTGGCTGGGCCTCGGCCTCGTCGCCGTGGCCGGGATCGTCACCTGGCTGCTCCACCTCGCCGGATGGGGCAAGCCCAGCGGACCCCGCCCCGAGGGCGAGTGGGACTGGCGGGTCCGCGACACCCGTGCCCGGACGGGGCACGCCGACTGCCTCGGCTGCCGGGTCAGCGGGCCCCCGCGAGCCGGCGCATCAGCCCCTCGGCCTCGATCCGCCGCGTCGTTGCCCGCTGCGGATAGCAGCGCATGAACATCCGGGTGAAGTGCTCGCCGTAGTGGATCACGGTGCCGTCCTGTGACGCCGGGTCCAGGGGGCGGATCCGGGCGCCGAAACGCGGCTCGTGGAAATAGGCCAGCGCGTGCCGCTCCCGGTCCGCGAGCCGCACCTTGTGCGGGGTCGACAGCAGCTCCCCGCCCGTGAGGAACTGCAGGATGTCCCCCGGGAACACCGTGAGCACGTCAGGCACGGGCGTCACGTACGTCCAGCCGGGGGAGTCCTCGGCGAAGCCCGCCGAACTCTCGCCCGCAAGCCAGTTCCGGGGCCTGCGCTCCCCGCCCACGGGCGGCCGCACGAACAGCCCGCCGACCTCGTCCTGCGCGGCGATCACCAGCAGCCCGTAATCCGTGTGCGCACCGATCCCGCGCTCCGTCGTCCGTGAGGCGGCCGGGAAGCGCAGGACCCGCATGTGGTGCCAGCCGTCGCGGGTCAGCCCCGCGAGCCGGTCGGCACCGGCCGGGCCGAGCCCCAGCCCGAGTGCCACGAGCCGCAGCAGCCGTTCGCCCAGGGAGCCGACCCCGGCCAGGTACGCCTCCATGGCCGTCCGGTACGCGGTGTCGGGCCACGGCACCGGCCCGTGGCACGGCAGCCCGCGCGCGGCCGACGGCAGGTCCGGGGTGATGGTGAAGATCTCCGAGGCGTCCCGCTCGCCCGCGGTCACCTCCTCCCCGGAGGCGATGTAGCCGCTGTACGAGGTGTCGTTGACGCACGCCGCCTTCTCGGCCCGGGGCCGGGCGAAGAACCGCCGACTGGCCGCCAGCGCCTCCCGCGTCCGCGCCCGCTGTCCGGCGTCGGCCGCGATCTGGAAGATCCCGTCGCGCCGCCAGGCGGCGGTCATCTCCCGGCCGAGCACCGCGTCCGCCGCCGTGCCGGTCACGTGTTCCGGCACCCGGAACGTCGCGAACCCGCTCATGTCCGTCCCCTCTCGAAGGCTCCTTCCGCGGGGGGCGCGCCCCCGTGCTCCCCCGTTTCACGGACAGGACGGCCAGAAGTTCGAATGCGCGGCGCGCCCACGGTTGGACGCGTTGGGCGTGTGCCGCACGGGACGGTTGGGCAGGATCGAGACGGCCGTGTTCAGCGGCCCGCAGTGGAACGTTGAGAAGGATCAGCCAGATGGCAACAGGCACCGTGAAGTGGTTCAACTCGGAGAAGGGGTTCGGTTTCATCCAGCAGGACGACGGCGGCCCCGACGTGTTCGTGCACTTCTCCGCGATCGAGAGCACCGGCTTCAAGTCGCTGGAGGAGAACGAGCGGGTCGAGTACAACGTCACCCAAGGCCCCAAGGGCCCCCAGGCCGAGCGGGTGGTCCCCCAAAGGTAGTACCGCTTCGCGGACCGGCCCCAGAGCCCGTGCCGTGAAACCGAGCCCCGCCGGGCCGCCCGGCGGGGCTCGCGGGTTGACGAGAGGCCCCGGGGGGTGTCGCGAAAGTCCCCCGCGGCGCCCGCGGCGCCCGGCACGCACGCTCGCCGCGCCGGCCGACGCCCCGGGCACGCCCAGTACGAGGGCCCTCCCCCGGCACGCCGAGCGCACGCACCGGACACCGCGGGCCCCGCGGGCACCGCCCAGGACTCTCGCGGCACCCCCCTAGACGGCGCGGTGCAGTGCCAGCAGCAGCGACCACACCCGGTCGGCCAGCTCCGGCGCGGTCGCCGGGACCTGCCCGTGCAGCCAGTCCGCGAGCACCCCCGTGAACGCGGCGGCGACCGCCGAGGCGACGAGGTCCGCGTGCGGGGCGCCCACCGCCGCGCGCTCGGCGCGGGCGCGGGCGCGCAGCTCCCGGTGGAGCCGGTCGCCCAGGGGGCCCGCACCGCCCGGGAGCAGCAGCGTGCGGTAGAGCGGGGCGTGTCCGGCCACCTCCGTGAAGAAGGCGGACAGGGCCTGCGGGGGCTCCAGCGGCGCCCGCGAGCCGGGCCCGGTCTGCCAGGCGTGCAGGGCGTCGACCGCCGCGTGGACCACCTCCGCGCACGCGTCCACGGCGAGCGCGGGCAGGTCCTCGTAATGCAGGTAGAACGTGGCGCGGCCGACGCCGGCGCGGCGGACCACCGCCGAGACGCTGACGTCGGCGAGCGGCCGGTCCGCGCACTCGGCCAGCAGGCTCTCGCGCAGCCGCGCCTTGGTCCGCGCCGTACGCGGGTCCTGCGCGCTCATGCCGTCACGCCGCCAGCAGCGCCGCGCCGAGCGCGAGGGCGCCGGGGAGGGCCTGGGCGACGAGGATGCGGCGGTTGGCGGTAGCGGCCCCGAACACCCCGGCGACGATCACGCAGACCAGGAAGAACACCTGGGTGGCGAGCGAGTCGGTGACCAGCCCCCAGACGAGGCCCGCGGCGAGGAAGCCGTTGTAGAGCCCCTGGTTGGCGGCGAGCGGCGCCGTCAGACGGGCCGTGTCCGCGTCGAACCCGGACAGCGCCCGGCCGGGCGTGCGCTGCCACAGGAACATCTCCAGGACCAGGATGTACACGTGCAGGGCGGCCACGAGGCCGATCAGTATGCGAGCGACCGTGTCCATGGCCGCCTCCGTTTCTCGTTGCCCGGCGACGGGATCCGACGACTGTGGTGGCCGTGCGGCCACTTCCTGGACAACTGTACAGGAACTCGGAGTCCGCGCTACGCCTCCCGCACGGTGATGGCCGAGACCGGGCAGGCGCGGGCCGCCTCCCGGACCAGAGCGCTGCCCGCCCCGTCCTCCCGCCCGGGCAGCACCTCGCCGAAGCCGTCGTCGTCCTGGGTGAACACCCCGGGCGCGGTCAGCGCGCACTGGCCGGCGCCGATGCAGACGCCGGTGTCGATGTCGATGCGCAGAGGGGCCGCCGGCATGCCGCTCACCACGCCACGGGGAGTTCGACCATGCCCTGGATGGTGTCTCCGGGCTTGAAGGGGATCCGGTCCGGCTCGGCCGCCAGCCGCAGTCCCGGCAGCCGTTCGAAGAGGGCCCCCAGGGCGATCTCCATCTCGGCGCGGGCCAGGTTCTGGCCCAGGCACTGGTGGACGCCGAACCCGAAGGCCACGTGGTGGCGGGCGGGCCGGTTCCAGTCCAGCGCGTCGGGATCCTCGAAGACGGACTGGTCGCGGTTGATGACGGAGGTGGAGAAGATCACCCCGTCGTCCGCGCGCACCGTCACCCCGCCGATCTCGATGTCCTGCGTGGCGACTCGCAGCATGCCGTCCGCGATCGACAAGAACCGCATCAGCTCCTCCACGGCCGCCGGCATCAGCGCCGGGTCCGCGCGGAGTTCGGCCAGCTGCTCGGGGTGGAGCAGGAGGGTGTAGGTGCCGAGCGAGATCATGTTGGCCGTCGTCTCGTGGCCCGCGACCAGCAGGATCAGGGCCAGGTCGATCAGCTCCGGCACGTCCACCTCGCCGGTCTCCAGGCGTTCGGCGATCAGCTCGTCGAGCAGCCCGTCCCCCGGCTCCCGGCGCTTGCGCCCGATCAGCTCGGTCAGGTACGCGTCGAGCCTGCGGCGGGCCTCCTCGACATCCGCCGCCTCCGGTCCGCGCAGCAGCCGCCGCGACTGGCTCTCGAAGAACTCGTGGTCCTCGTACGGGACTCCGAGCAGCGAGCAGATCACCATCGACGGCACCGGCAGGGCGAAGGCGGAGACCAGCTCCGCGCGCGGACCCGCGGCCTCCATCGCGTCGATCAGGTGGTCCACGGTCTCCCGGATCCGGGGCCGCAGGGCGGCCGTCCGCTTCAGGGTGAAGGAGGGGATCAGCATCCGGCGCTGCCTGTTGTGCTCCGGGTCGTCGACCCCGAGCAGCGCGGTCCGGCGGTTCTGCACCCCCTTGAACCGCCGGGTGGGGAAGGGGAAGGCGGCGTTGGTGCGGTCGGTGGAGAGCCGGCCGTCCGAGAGCAGGGCGCGCGCCTCGGCGTGCCCGGTGACCACCCATACGGAGCGGCCGTCGAAGAGGGTGACCCGGGACAGCGGCCGCCCCGCCAGCCGGCCCTCCCGGAGCGGTGCGTAGGCGGTCGGCGGGTGGTAGGGGCAGGTCCGGTCCTGGGGAAAGGCGACAGTCTCTGACATGAAGTACCTCGCAAGCCGTGGTTCCGTCTCGCCGGACTCCATTACATGCCTAAGGCACCTATCCTTCCCATGCCACATTCGGCCAGATCGCCCGAGTTCGCCCACTGGGCCCAACGGGGGCCCGCGCCGCTCAGAGGTGGGCGTCCAGGAACGCCCGCAGCTCCTCGGCCGTCATGGGCCCGGCGTGGCTCGCGACCGCCTCTCCGTCCTCGACGAGCACGGCCGTCGGGGCGCCGGTCACCCCGTAACGCCTGGTCGGACCGGGGCAGCGGGTCATGTCGGTGCGCACGGCGGTGAGTCGGGTCCCGTACTCCACCGCCAGTTCGGCGACGACCGCGTCCATGGCCCGGCAGGCCTCGAGGGCCTTGGGCCAGGACCCGCAGAAGTAGGCGAGAACCGGCCCCGTCGTCATGGAGAGGATGAAGTCGAACTCCTGGTCCTCCAGTGGCTGGTGTACCCGGTGTGCCGCCATGTGCGTACCGCTCCTCGTCCGTGCGTGCCCGTCGGGGCCATCATCGCCCGTTGTCAGTGGCACCTGTGAAGCTGGGGCCATGGACGACAGGATGCTCCGGCGCCGGGTCTACGGCGCCGACCACGAAGACCCCGACCCGGGCCCGCGCCCCGGCCACGTCTACGGCGAGCTCGTGGGCGGGCCCCTCGACGGGCTCCTGCTCGACATCACCGGCTGGAGCACGCCCCAGCTCGCCGAAGAGGCCCGTCTCCCGACCGAGATAGGACGCTACGGGGCGGGCGGCCGGGCCCACTACCGGCGCCGAGCGCACGACGAGGTCCACTGGGACTGGGCGGGCGACAGCCGCTAGCGGCCCTGGCCCTGGCCCGCGGCGTCGCGGCTCACCTTCCTGGCCCACAGGACCAGCGGCACCTGGAGCGGAAGCCGGCCCAGCGTCACCGCGCGCAGCGCGGGGGAGCGGTGGCGGGCGTCGGCCGCCATCTTGACGTTCGCCGGGAAGACGCCGACGAAGAAGGCGGCAGCCGCCAGCGCCGCCGCCTTGCGGGTGCGCGGATGGGCGATTCCGGCGGCCAGCGCGAGCTCCGCGACTCCGCTCGCGTACGTCCACTGGCGCGGGGTCCCCGGCAGCGAGCGCGGGACGATGGCGTCGAACTGCTTCGGCACCGCGGCGTGCGCGACGGCCGCCCCGGCGAGCAGACCGGCGAGCAGCAGGGGGGAGGAGGGGCGGGGCATCAGTGGAGTCCTCTCGGGGGGAGGGAGCGGCCGGAACGCGATCCTACTGGCGAGTAGGGACGTGTCGTCGGGCTCGCCGAAAAAACTTCCGAAGAATTTCCGGGACCGTGTCGATCCGGGCGTCCCCCGTTCGACGCAGGGGTGAGAGGCGGGGAACGTCCCCGCCCTCCGACCGAGGAGTCACCATGCCGCGCTTCCTGACGATGATCCGCATCGACGAGCAGAACCTGCCGCCCGAGGAGTTCCCCGCCGACTTCGAGCAGCGCATGGGCGCCCTGCTGGAGGAGATCACCAAGGCCGGGGTCATGCTCGACACCGCCGGCCTGCTGCCCACCTCCGAGGGCACCCGGCTGAGCTGGTCCGGCGGAAAGATCAGCTACACCGACGGCCCGTTCACCGAGACGAAGGAGGTGGTCGGCGGCTACTCCCTGACCCAGTGCAAGGACAAGGCCGAGGCCGTCGAGTGGACCCGCCGCTTCCTGGAGATCCACCCGGCGAACTGGAACGTCAGCGCCGAGGTCCGGGAGATCCAGGAGATGTGAGCGGCGCGGCCCGTCCAGGGCCCCGCGTCGCGTTTGCCCCGCCTCGTCACGGCTGCTCTGATGGGTGGCCGTGACGGCAGGTGACACGGCCCAGGCGGTCGAAGCGGTGTTCAGGATCGAGTCCGCGCGCATCATCGCCGGCGTGACCCGCATCGTGCGGGACGTCGGCATCGCCGAGGAACTCGCACAGGACGCCCTGGTCGCCGCACTCGAACAATGGCCGCAGTCCGGTGTCCCGGACAGGCCGGGCGCCTGGCTCATGGCCACCGCCAAGCACCGCGCGATCGACCTCGTGCGCCGCAAGGAGACCTACGCCCGCAAGCTCGCCGAGGTCGGCCGGAGCCTGGAGGACGTGCCGCCGCCCGCAGAACCGGCCGACCCCGACGACATCGACGACGACCTCCTCCGGCTGATCTTCACCGCCTGCCATCCGCTCCTGGCCACCGAGGCGCGGATCGCGCTCACCCTGCGCCTGATGGGCGGACTGACCACCCAGGAGATCGCGCGGGCCTTCCTGTCCTCCGAGCCGACCGTCGCCCAGCGCATCGTCCGGGCCAAGCGCACCCTGGCCTCGGCGGGCGTGCCCTTCGAGGTCCCGTACGGGGCCGACCGCGAGGCACGGCTGGCCTCCGTCCTCGAAGTCATCTACCTCGTCTTCAACGAGGGCTACTCGGCCACCGCCGGGGACGACCTGATCCGCCCCGCCCTGTGCGAGGACGCCCTGCGCCTCGCCCGCCTCCTCACCGCCCTGATGCCCGAGGAACCCGAGGTGCACGGCCTCGCCGCACTCCTGGAGTTCCAGGCCTCACGGATCGCCGCACGCACCGGCCCCCAGGGGGAACCGGTGCTGCTCGCCGACCAGAACCGGAACAAGTGGAACCGCCTCCTCATCCACCGGGGCGTCCGGGCCCTGAGCCGCGCCGGCAGCGGTCCGTACGCACTCCAGGCCGCGATCGCCGGCTGCCACGCGGCTGCCGTGCGCTACGAGGACACCGACTGGGCGACGATCGCCGCGCTCTACGGCCGGCTCGTCCTCCTCGTCCCGTCACCCGTCGTGGAGCTCAACCGCGCGGTGGCCGTCTCGATGGCCCGGGGCCCCGAGGCGGCGCTGCCGCTCGTCGACGCCCTGACGGAGGAACCGGCCCTGCGCGCCTACCACTTGCTGCCGAGCGTGCGAGGAGACCTGCTCGAACGGCTGGGCCGGCCGCAGGAGGCCCGCGCGGAGTTCGAGCGGGCGGCCTCGCTCACGCGCAACGAGCGGGAGCGCGAGCTGCTGCTCGGCCGCGCCGCCCGCCTCGCGTAGGCCCCGCCCCGTCCCGCCGGCTCCGGGTCAGCCGCGGCGGGCGTACGCGGCCGCGTCGAGCGGGGTCCCGGCCGGCCGCCGCGGCGGGGTCAGGCCGACGGGCCTGCGGAAGCCGCCCGCGCGGGCGATCTCCCGCACCGTCAGGCGCAGCGCCTCCTGGAAGTCGCCCATGGTGCGGCGCGCCGCCGGCGTGTCCACGTAGATGGAGTTCATGTGCAGTCCGTCGGTGTCCCGCTGGAACCACGAACAGGCACCGTTGGCCCGCGCCGACCAGACGTGGGTGGTCGGCCGCCACTCCTCGTGGCGTTCGGCCCCGCGGCACTTGCGCATGTCGATGTACGAGAAGAAGTTCACGGGGTACGGCCACGAGCGGGCGGCGAACTCCTCGGGCGCCAGCAGCTCCCAGGCCCGGACGAACGGCACGTCGATGTGGGCGATCATCTCGCCGAACCCGGCCCGGACCTCCGCCATGACCGCGGCGAAGTCCCGGCCGGGCGAGGCGTCGAACTCGATCGGCATGGTGTTGACGAACCACCCCACCGAATCCGTCCAGGCCTGCCGGCCGCGTTCGCTCACCGGCATCAGCCCCCGGTAGACCCCCGGCCCGCCCGCCTCGCGCAGACAGACGGCGACCGAGGCGAGCACCCCCATGAACGGCTTGCCGCCGACCGCCAGACAGGTCTTCTCGAACACCTCCGTGTCGGAGGGGTCGAGCAGGCGGGAGGCCTCGTTCACGATCGGGTACATCCGGCCCGGCTCCACGCCGAGATCGAGCGGGAAACGCGGGAAGAACTCGCCGCCGCCCCGCTCGACGAAGGACTTCCAGTATCCGAGGCGTTCGTCGCGGGTGTCGATGGACAGGTAGCGGCGGCGCTGCTCGTCGGCGAAGTCGAGATAGCTGGGGGCGGCCGGCAGCGCGATCTCCTCGCCGCGGCACAGGGCCTCGTACGCGGTCAGCACCTCGTGGACGACGATCGGCATCGACATGCCGTCGCAGACGATGTGGTCGAAGGCGAGATAGACGGTCGCGGAATCCGCGCGGAGCACCCCGCCCATCACGAACAGGGGCCACGACAGGGTGTCGATGCTGCGCTTGAACCGCTCGACGAGGAAGTCGCTCAGCCGGTCCGAGTCGTCGAAGACGCCCACGGGCTCGGGGTCGAGGACGAGTTCGGCCGGGTCGAAGGGCTCGCAGGCCACCTCACCGGCGAGCCTGCTGAACGCGCACCGCAGCACCTCGTGCCGCTGCACGAAGGAGAGCAGCGCCCGTGCCAGCGCCGGTTCGTCGAGCGGGCCGTCCACCTCGAAGGTGACCGCGATCCACGAGGCGACCGGGTCGTCGGCGTCCCGGCTCTCCTCGGCGACCGTGAAGTGCTTGTCCTGGTTGAAGGACGCCATCTTGCCCGCCCGGGGGTCCTGATCCGGGGCATCGCCCGCCGTGCGCCTGAGCCGCCACTCGACCACCCGGCCAGGTGCCACGTGGTGCATCTCCAGAGGAAACTGCCGCATAACCGTCATCCCTTCGCCCCCGATCCGACCCCGAGGCGCTAACGACCCCCGGCCCGGGGAGGTGACGGAATCACCCTCCCGGGCACGGGGCGCGGCCGTGACGAAGGTTTCCCGGAGGGCGGGAGAAGCCCGGAGCCCGCCACAGGGTCCCCGCCACCCGCGCGCGGTGCGCCGCCTGAGACCCGGCGTCGAACCGGCTCCGGCCCGGCTCCTCAGGACTCCACGTCGTCGCGGCGGACCTCGATGTGGTCGGAGGCCAGGTCTACCGCCACACGGTGTTCCATGCCCAGGGCCTCCAGGAACTTCTGGGGGAGCTGGACGCGGCCCGTCCGGTCGAGCATCACGTACTCGCGCTCGCTCACCGACTCCTCGCCGTGCTCGTCGGTGACCGTACGCCGCAGGACCTCGCTGCTCGTCCGGCCGTCACGGATGGCGACCGTACGGCGGACCTCGCCGGCGACCAGCGGGTCGTGCGTCACGATGACGACGGTGGCGCCCAGCTCCCTGTTGACGGTGCGGAACGACTCGAAGATCGCGGCGCCCGTCTCCGAGTCCAGCTCGCCCGTGGGCTCGTCGGCGAGGAGCACCTTCGGGTCGTTGGCCATGGCCACGGCGATCGCCACGCGCTGCTGCTGGCCGCCGGACAGTTCGGCCGGCCGGCGGCCCGCGAGATCGCCGATCTCCAGCGCCTCCAGGAGTTCGCCCACCCGCTGCGCGCGGCGCGCCTTCGCTCCGCTCCCGGCCCGGCCCCGCAACTGCATGGGCAGCGCGATGTTCTGGGCCGCCGTGAGGAACGGCATCAGGTTGCGGGCCGTCTGCTGCCAGACGAAGCCCACGGCCTCGCGCCGGTAGCGCAGCCGTTGCCCGGACGACATCTCCAGCAGGTCGTATCCGCCCACGGTGGCCGTGCCCGCCGTGGGGACGTCCAGGCCGGCCAGGATGTTCAGCAGGGTGGACTTCCCGCTGCCCGAGGCGCCGACGAGCGCCACCAGGTCGCCCTGGGCCACGGTGAGTTCGAGCCCCTGGAGGGCCTGCACCTCGACCCCGGCAGTGCTGAAGATGCGTACCAGGCGGTCGCAGACGATCGCCGTGTCCGCCCGGCTCGTACGGGGCTCCGAGGCGGCCAGGGCCTCCCGGCGCAGGTCTTCGTAGGTCGGCTGGTCGGTGTTCACCGCTGGTCTCCCGCTCTCAACTCGGTGGTGATCTGCCGCCTGCCGGAAACCGCCGCCTCCGCCAGGACGGCCGCGGTCACGAGGGCAGCGATGCCCAGTGCCTGGGTCAGGACGGGCGCGGCGGCCGGCCCCAGCCCGGTCGGCACCTCGGCGCCGACCAGCGAGGACAGGTCCACGGCCGGACCCAGCAGGAACACGGCCGCCGCCGCGACGAGTCCGCCGCCGAGCGCCGCCACCAGGGCCTGCGGCCAGGTCTCGGCCAGGATCAGAGCCACGCCCCGCCGGGGCTGGAGCCCCATCGTGCGCAGCCGCGCCAGCAGCGCGGCCCGGTCGGGCGCGGCGCGCATCAGCGTCAGCAGGACCGCCAGCACGGCGAAGCCCGCGGCGCCCGCCACCGACGCCCGGAACAGCCCGCCGGCTGCGTGCTGGAGCGGGTCGTCGGCCAGTTCGGCGACCTTGGCGGCACTGGTGCGGACCAGGTACTTCTCGGCGGTCGCCGCCGGGACGGTCCTGGCCACCAGCTCCTCCAGCCGGTCTCCGTCGATCCGGCCGAGCGCCAGCCACCGGTTGGGCTGCGCGGCCTTGGGGACCACCGCGGAGGCCGGGCCGGCCGGCAGGATCAGGGTGGCCGCACCCGCGCCCGGCAGCGCGGGCGTACCACCCTCGAAGGTGCCGGCGGAGGCGACCCGGATCTCCTCACCGCCCACCCAGAGGCGGAAGGTCTCGCCGGCCGCCGTGCCGGTCGCGTCCTTCTGCGCCTGCAGATCGCGGCTGAACAGGGCCGGGACCGCGGAGTCGGACCCCTTGCCGGTGAGGGCGGCGGGGTCGAAGCCGCCCCGCCCCAGGGTCCGGGACAGCTCCGCGTACGACCGCGGATCGACGACGACCACCGAGACGTGCGCCGCGCCCCGCCCGAAGCCGAACACGAACGCGTCGTCGTCCACCCAGGCCGAGGTGGCCGTCCGGACACCGGGCGACGAGGCGGCGGCGTCGATCAGTTCGCGGGGGATGGCGGTCTCGTCGGGGGCGGCGACCTGCGCGTCACCGCCCACGGCCTCCCGGGCCACCTGGAGCCGGGAGTCGTCGACCGCACCCAGCACCGTCGCACCGAAGCCACCCGTGGTGACGGCCAGCAGCAGCGCGATCAGTGGCAGAACCGACGGCCGCCCCCGGCCCCCGGCCGCCCCGGCGGACCCGCCGCGCGCGGCGCGGGCCAGCCCGAGGAAGGCGACCAGTCCGGCACCCCGGCCCGCCACCCGGGCCAACGCCCCGACGAGCGGGGGCTGGAGCCGGGCCAGGACCAGCCCGCCGCACAGCGCGAGCAGCAGCGGGGCGGCGACGAGCAGCGGGTCGAGTCCCGCCCCGGCGGGGGCGACGCCGCGGGTGCGCACCTCGTACACGGCGGCGGCGGTCGCCACCACGACGAGGAGTTCGGCGACGAGCCGCCGTCGGGGGCGCGGCGCGCGCGGACCCGACAACAGGACGAAGGCCCGTACGGGCAGGGCCAGCAGGGCCAGCAGGGTGACGGCGGCCGCGGCGACGAGGGAGGCCGTCACCCGGGGCGTCGGCAGCAGCGCCAGCGCGAGCCAGGTGGCCGCGGCCGCGGCGGGCAGCACGGTCACGGCGCCCTCCCCGAGCAGGCGCAGCACGATGGAGCGGCGCGAGCCGCCGCGTGCGAGCAGCAGCCGCAGCTCGGCCGCACGCCGGTCGCCGCCGAGTGCGGCGGCCAGGGCGAAGACGACCACGGCCACCCCGGCGACCCCGGCCGGGCCGATCGCGGCGAGCGGCGCCGCGCCCCGCTGCCTGGCCTCGGCCTGCGCGAAGAGCTCCGGGAGCCGGGAGGCGATGCGCAGGTCCGGCCGCTCGATGGTGCGGCTCAGCCCGGTGGAGGTGGGGCCGGCGACGAAGGAGGCGACCTCCTCGGCGGTGGCGGGCAGCCGGTCCGCCCGCAGGACGGCGGTGTCCACCGGGAGCCGCCAGAAGTACTGGATGCCCTCGCCCCAGCCGGCGATCCGGTCGATCCCCTCGGCGCCGACGACGGCGCCGGTCTGCCAGTACGCCCGGGGCGGGGCCTGGGTGGTCCGGTTCTTGCACGCGTGCGTCAGGCAGGGCAGGTCGGTCCAGTACACGTCGGCGTCGTCGGCGGCGTCGTAGAGCCCGACGACTTCGGCGCGGACCGGGCCCGAGATCAGGGGCCCGGACTCCAGCACGGTACCGATGGGCGCCTTCAGGGTCTCGGAGGCCGCGCGGGACAGGGCCACGGGGACCGGCGCGTCCTCGGCCACCCGGCCGGTCGGCCAGCGTCCCGCCACGAGTGACGCGTGCGAGGCGACCTCCGGCAGGTACACCAGGGTCAGCCGCGGGTCCGGACCTTCGATCCGGGCGAGACCCGGGTTCGCCAGCTCACGGGGCTTCATGCCGTAGGCGCCGTGCACCGGGCCGCTCGCGGCGAGGTGGAACGCGCCGCCGGTACGGGCGCGCAGCGCGGTCAGGGCGGAGTCCAGCTCCTGCGGTGTCTGCGGCCCGCCCCGCGAGCTGGTGGTGGCGAACAGGCTGGTCGGGCCCGGGCCCTGGGCCTGCAGGAACGAGCGCAGGGCGTGGTCGGCGCCCCGGTCGGCGGCCCGGGGCAGGCCGGCGGCGAGCAGTACGGTGACGAACACGAGGGCCGCGCCGAGCAGCGCGGCCGACGGAGCCGCGCGCAACCGCGTCCGCACCCAGGGCGCAGGCCGGTGCCCCCCGGGGCGCCACGAGAAACCCCCGCCCCGCCCAGGCCCACCCGCGCCGGGGCCGCTCCTGCCGGGCCCACCCGCGCCGGGGCCGCTCCTGCCGGGCCCACCCGCGCCGGGCCCGCCCGCGCCGGGCCCACCCGCGCCGGGCCCGCCCGCGTTGGGGCCGCCCGCGTCGGGGCTGCCCGTGCCGAGGCCGCCCGTGCCGGGCCCGCTCGTGCCGAGGGGGGATGGGTCGTGGCGGTCGGGGGTGGACGGGGGCTGGGAGCGGGGGCCGGAGGGGGTGGGGCGGCTCATGATTCCTCCACGTGCCGCAGCCGGTCGGCCACGCCTCGGTCTCGGTGGCCGCCCAGGACGGCCGACAGCAGCGGCACCGCGGCGATCGCGGCGGCCAGGAGCAGGGTCGCGGCGGTCGGCAGGTCCACCAGGACCTCCGGGACCGGGCGCCGCGCGGCGGGCGTCAGCACCACCAGCGGCACCACCAGGTGCACGATGACGGCACCCAGCCCCACCCCCACGGCGGTCCCGAGGGCGACCAGGGCGCCGGTCTCGGCCGCGACCGTGCGGGCGAGGCGCCGCCTGGGCGTCCCCAGGGCCGTCAGCACCGCGAACTCCGCGGCCCGTTCCCGTCCGGCCGCGGCCGCCGAGGCCGCGAAGCCGATCGCGGCCAGGACCGCACAGGCCACCGCGAGCGCGGCCAGCGCGCTCTGCGGGCCCGCGCTGAGCGGATCGTCCAGCAGCCCCGCCGCGACCTCCTCGCGCAGCTCCACCCGCTGCGCCCCCGCACCGGAGCGCAGTTCGGCGGCGGCCCGCGCGGGCACGGGGTCCTCGCCGGAGGCGGCCGGCAGCCACCACTCGGCTACCGCGGGCAGCTCCCGCCCGGTGTCGGCCGCCAACAGCCGTCCGGCGGCGGCGAGATCGACGGCCACGGCCGTGTCGCCGGCCACCGGCAGCGAGCCCACGGCGGCGGTGATCCGCACCGGCACGCTGTTCCCGCCCAGCGGCACCGGCACCACGTCGCCCACGCCCGCGCCCACGGCGGCGAGGTAGCCGCGCGTGGCGATCCCCGGTAGCTCCGCGACCGGGGCGCCGCCCGCGAGCAGCCCCAGCTGGACACCGCCGACGCTTCCGGCGCCGCCCCGGTAGCGGACCCGTACCAGTTCGTCCGGTCCGGCCGGGAGCAGCTCGCCGGCCCGCCCGCCGCCGGTCAGCTGCGGGGCGCCCAGGGTCCAGCCGCCCGCAGCGGCACGGGCGGCCACCGCGGCCGCCCCGGGAGCGTCGGCGGCGGAGATCCGGCGCACGGTCAGCTCGCCGGGCTGTTCGGGCGGGGCGGGGATGTCCCGGCCCGGCATCCGGCGGTCCTCCAGCCCGTACGAGAACACCAGCCCGGCGACCCGCAGCGGCGTGGCCGCCGAACCGAGCGGGGCCCCGGTGAGGGCGCCGAGGTCCAGCGAGACGGTGGCGTCCCCGGATTCGGGCAGCTGCGTCATCGGCGTGCGGTGGGTCGAGCCGAACCGGTCCCGCAGCAGCACCCCGAGCCCCGGCCGGCCGCCCTCACCGGAGGCCCGTACCGTCACGTCCAGGTCGATCCGGGCCGGCCGGCCGGGCAGTTCGATGCCGTCGGCGGCCGTGCCCCCGCCCGCCACGAGCGGGGTGAACAGCTCGTGCACGGAGCGCCCCTCCCGCAGATCGGCGCGCAGCGGGACCCGTTCGGCCACCCCGGCCGCGTCGAGGGCCAGCACCTGCCCGGTCCGCCCGCCCGGCAGGTCCTGCTTCTCACGGACCACCGGGATGACCCGCTCGCCTCCGGGCAGGGAGGCGTACCGCCCGTTCCGCCCCAGCGGCGCCAGGTCGCTGCCGGAGATCCGCAGGCCCCCGGCGGTGGCGAAGCCGGCCTGGTCACGCTGGGAGGCGGACCACGCGGTGTGCTGGCCGAGTGCCAGGACCCCGCTGGAGACGGCCAGTACGAGCAGCAGCACCGGCCCGGTGGCCCGGCCAGGCCGGCGGGCGAGCTGCCAGCCGACCAGCGCCGGTCCCAGGCCGCGCCCGCGCGCAGCGATCCGCCCGCCGAGCCGCGCCGCGAACGGCAGCAGCCGCAGTACAAGCAGCGTGCCCGCGCACAGGGCCAGTGTCGGCGCGGCGACCAGCACCGGGTCCACCCCGAACCCGCCGTCCGGGGCGGCGGCCTCGGCCCCGTCGCCGCTGTACTGCGCGAGCTGCTGGTAGGCGAGGACGGCGAGCGCCACCAGCGCCAGGTCGGTGCCGGAGCGGGCGGCCCCGGCGACCAGCGCCTGCCGCCGCCCGCCGACCCGCAGGGCCACGGCCCCGACGCCGCGCAGCATGGCGGGGAGTGCCGTCAGCAGGACGCACGCCAGGGCGCAGGCCGCCGCCACCGGCCACATCAGCCAGTGCCCCGAGGTGTCCAGGGGCACCCGGGCCAGCGGGCCGAAGCCGGCCAGCAGCCGCAGCAGGGGCGGTGTGAGCAGCGGCGCGAGCACGGCGGCGGGCAGCGCGAGCAGCAGCGACCCGGCCGCGCCGAGCGCGCCGAGGCGGATGCGGGAGGCGCCGCGCGCGGCCAGCAGGACCCGCTCGGGCTCCTGGCGGTCCGTCAGGAGGTGGGCGACCAGCAGCAGGGCGGCCGCCGCGAGAACGGCCAGCTGCAGCGCGCCGACCAGCAGCGTGGATCGGGCGACCCGCTGCCCGGAGGCCAACTCGTCCAGCAGATGCGGCAGTTCGGTCTTGACCTGGAACCCGTCGGGTCCCCTGACGCCGCTGCTGCCGCGGGCCCCGGCCGCGAGGCCCGCCGAACGCTCGCGTATCCCCTGCGCCCGGTCGGGGCTCACGGTGGTGAAATCGGGAGTGAGGAGGGTGCCCCGGCTGTTCTGCGGCACTCCGCCCGCCGTGAACGCGGTGTCGTCGACGAGCAGCGGCCCGTACGTGGTGAAGGTGCTGACCTGCAGTTCGCGGCCGCCGAGCGGGTCGAGGCGCCAGTACGGAGCCTCCGGCTCGGCCGCCCGGTACACGCCGGTGACCTGCACGGTGAGCGGGGCTCCGCCGTACCGGTCGTCGAGGCGGACCTCGGCCGGCAGGGCCGCCTCCGTCAGCCCGAGCCGGGTCAGCGCCGACCGCGGCACGGCCACCTGGGTGCGCGAGGCGTCCGGACCGGTGGCCGGCCGCGGCCACTGGCCCGCCAGCAGCCGGGCCCGCTCGCGGTCGAGGGAGGCGAGCAGCGTCAGATCGGTGTCCTTGCCGGCCCCGTTCGCGCCGGGCATCCCGTACGGACGGCTGCGCGCCATGCTCTCGGAGGCCACCGGAAGCCGTTCGAACAGCTCGCCGGCGAAGGCCCGTACGGCCTCGTCGTCCGCGGGGCGGGCGGTCACCGGATGCTCGGCGGTCAGGAGGACCGTGCTCCGGTCCCGGCCGGGCCCCTGGAGCGCCTGGCGCAGTCCTGCCTCGCCCACTTCGCGCGTGAACGCGAACAGCGCCGTCAGCACGGTGGTGGTGATGAGTACGGTGAGCAGAACGGCGGTGGCGAGCGGCAATCGCCCGCGCAGCCGGCGCATGACGAAGCCGAGCATGTGCTGTGTTCCTCCCCCGTCCGGACCTCTGGCACCGGATAGCGGACGACTTTGTCAGATTCGAAAGCACAGGGGAAGGGACTTGCGCGAAGGATGTGACAGGTGAGCAAATTCGAAACCGAACGGTTAACGTCCAGGGGGAGCAGACGTCATGACGCAGGATCAGGAGAGCCCGGCCGAGGCGCCGATGGTGGTCGTGGACGACGTCCACCGCAGCTTCGGCAGCGGCCCGAACGCCGTCCACGCGCTGCGCGGGGTCTCCTTCGAGGTGCGCCGGGGGGAACTCACCGCGCTGAAGGGCCGGTCGGGCTCGGGCAAGACCACCCTGCTCAACCTCGTCGGCGGACTCGACACCCCGACCGCCGGCACCGTCTGCCTCGACGGCACCGGCCTCGCGGGCCTCGACGAGTCCGGGCTGCTGGCGCTGCGCCGCGACCGGATCGGTTTCGTCTTCCAGTCCTTCGGCCTCATCCCGGTCCTCACGGCCGCCGAGAACGTCGGGGTCCCGATGCGGCTGCGGAAGGTCCCCGCCCTGCAGCGCGAGGAGCGGGCCCGGACCCTGCTCGCCCTGGTCGGCCTCGCCGAACACGCCGATCAGCGCCCCGGCGAACTCTCCGGAGGGCAGCAGCAGCGCGTCGCCGTGGCCCGCGCCCTGGCCAACGAGCCCGATCTGATCATCGCGGACGAGCCGACCGGCCAGCTCGACTCCGAGACCGGCCGGTCGATCATGCGGCTGCTGCGGGCGGTGGTGCGCAGCGAGGGGGTCACCGCCCTCGTCGCGACCCACGACCCGGCGCTGATCGAACTCGCCGACCGGGTCGTGGAACTGCGCGACGGCCGCATCGTCGACGAGCACGCCGTCGAGCAGGCCGCGACCCGCTGAGCCGCCCCGCTACTCGGTGTGCAGGGCCGTGGCGATCGTCATCCGGGCCGCCGACCGGGCCGGGAGCAGGGCGCCGAGCACGGCGATCGCCACACCGGCGAGCAGCATCGCAGCCAGCTGCGGCGCGTGCCACACGTCCTTCATGGACTCGGGGAACTCCACCACCCCGACGTGGTCGACGACCAGCCGGTGCGCCGCCATGCCCAGCGGGAGCCCGAGCAGTCCGCCCACCACGCCCAGTCCCGCCACCGAGGTCACCGTCATCAGCACCACTTGGCGGGGCGTCATCCCGATGGACTTGAGCATGCCCAGATCGCGGCGGCGCTCGCGGGTGTTCAGCAGCACCGTGTTGAAGACGCCGAGCGACGCCACGACGCTGAGCAGCACCGTGAACACCGTGGAGAAGGTCACCACGGTGAAGGTGGCGGCGTTCGCCCCGCCCCCCACGGACGTGGACAGTCCGGGGTCGGCCGCCTCGACCGCCGCCGTGTAGGCGTCCACGTCGGCGCCGGGGGAGAGCTTCACGTAGTACTCGATGGCACGGGAACCCGGTGCCAGCCGCTCATAGGTCTCCCACGTCGCCTCCAGGGCGCGCGCGTTGCCGTCCATCAGCTTGCCCACGACGGTCGTGGGGGTCCGCCTGCCGTTCAGTTCCAGGACGACCCGGTCACCGATCCGGAGCCCGCGCTGGGTGAGGAACGACGGCCCGGCCGCGATCTCCCCGGCCGCGTCCGGCCGTCGCCCCTCGACGATCTCGTAGGCGTGCGAGGGGTCGTTCCCGCGGTAGAAGTCGGCGAAGGCGGGCTGGGTCTGCCCGACCAGGCCCACTTCGGCCAGCCCACGGGCCCGTACGTACTGGGCGCCCGGGAGGGACCGCAGGTGCTCTTCGATCTGCGCGTCGCCGAGAGACGGCGGGGGCCGGTCCCCCTGCCGGTCCGCGTGGACCAGGATCCGGGCGCCGCCGTCGTCCCGACCGGTACCGCTCAGCGCGAGCATCGTGCTGGTCAGCCCGGTCGACAGGGTCACGGTGGTGACCCCCAGGACGATGGCCGCCATGGTCAGGAGCGCCCGGCCGGGCCGCGCGAACGGCTGGCCCAGGCCCAGACTGACCGGGCGCGGCAGCTCGGTGAAGCCCAGGATCCGCTGGACGCGCAGCCCGCGCCCGGTACGTGGCGCACCGCCCGCGCTGATCGCCCGGGCTGCCGGCAGCCGGTGCGCCCGCAGGGCCGGGACGAGCGCGGCGAGCAGCACGAGGGCGGGCATCCCGAGCAGGCACGCGGCGGACACCCACGCGGGGACGGCGCCGACAGAGGCCCGGCCCGTGGCGATTCCCGAGAACGAGACCTTCAGGACGGGCCCGGCCAGGGCATGGCCCAGCACGGTGCCGAGGACGCTACCGGCGAACGCGGGCACGGACATCATCGTGAGGTAGACGCCCACGACCTGGTTCGGGGTGAAGCCCAGCGCCTTGAGCACACCGATGTGCCGGTACCCCGAGACCACCGCCCCGCTGACCACGTTCCCGACGATCAGGCCGGAGACGAGGAGGCCGAGGACACCGAAGAGCGACACGAAGGGGAGGTAGGCATCGGCCAGTGCCGAGAACGCCTGCTTGAGGGTGAGGTAGTCCTGCGTGTTGGTGAGGGAGCCCGCGGGCAGCTCCTCCGTCGCGCGGGCGAGGCCGGAGCGCAGCTGTTCCTCGTCCGAGGAGTCCGTGAAGCGGTAGAGCATCTGGGCCGAACCCGGGTGGAGTTCGGCGAGTTGCCCGGGCGTGACCCAGGCACCCGCGGCCTGGCTCATGCCGGTGGCGAATCCGACGACGGTCAGGGGTGCGGCGCCGGGGACCGGGAGCCGTGTACCGAGCAGCTCCGGGTTCGGGATGCCGTTGAAGGGCCAGTTGACGACGATCTCGCCGGGGGCGGTGGCCCACCGGCCCCGCAGGATCTCCACGCGGTCGACGGGACCCCCCGGGTCGGCCCGGCCCACCACGACGAGGGAGCCGCCGGGAGACCCGAGCCAGCCCTCGGGCTTGGCGACGACGGCCTGCCCGAAGGGCCCGGCGGCCGCCTCCACACCCGGCTGCCCGGCGGTCCGCGCCAGCTGGGCCTCCGTGACCTTCGCGGTGTCGAAGGAGGCCACCACGTGCGCGCCGCGCTGGGCGGCGTACGCCGCGTCGAACGGAGCGGAGGAGGCGAGCAGCCCCAGCGCCAGCAGCACGGTCGTGGTGGAGCACAGGACGACGAGTCCGATGACGAAAGTCTGGACCTTGCGCCGCCTGACGGCGGCCCGCGAGGCCCTCCACACGGCGCTCACGCGCTCGCCTCCAGGGCGGTCTCGCGGGCCACCCGGCCGTCGGTCATCTCGACCAGCCGGCTCGCGCAGCGCGTGGCCAGCTCCTGGTCGTGGGTGACGATCAGCAGGGTCTGCCCGATCTGGTTGAGGTCGATCAGGAGGTCCATCACCTGCTCGCCGGCGCGACTGTCGAGCGCGCCGGTGGGCTCGTCGGCCAGCAGCAGCGCGGGCCGGTTCATCAAAGCCCTTGCGACGGCGACCCGTTGGCGTTCCCCGCCGCTCAGCGTCGCCGGATAGTTGTTGCGCCGCGCGGCCACGCCCAGCTCGTCGAGCAGTTCCAGGGCCCGGCGGCGCGCCTGGCGGGCCGGGGTTCCGGTCAACTGGGCCGCCAGCGCGACGTTGTCGAGGGCCGGCAGATCGTCGATGAGGTTGAAGAACTGGAAGACCATGCCGATGTCGCGGCGCCGGAACAGCGCCAGTCCGGTCTCGTTCAGCAGCCCCAGGTCCTGTCCGTGCACCTCGACGAGGCCCGAGGTGGGCCGGTCCAGGCCGGCCACCATGTTGAGGAGGGTGGATTTGCCGCAGCCGGAGGGGCCCATCACGGCGACCGCTTCCCCCGCCCGGATCTCCAGTGACAGCCCGTTCAGGGCCTTCGTGTCGCCGTACTCCTTGTGCACGCCGTCCAGCCGCACCACCACGTGTCGTCCACTGCTTTGATCAGTTGTCATGGCCCGAACCTAGAGCGATCGGCGCGGGCGGTGCGTCGGCCCCGGGATGTAAAGGTCCGGGCAGGTCGTCCTGGGGATGTACACGAGCCGTCCGGCAGAATGACGCGCGGACGGACAGGGGGTGCGAGGGTGGGAACGATCACTGCGGTGGCCGCCGCGTGCCTGGCCACGGTCGTGGCGGCCGGGCTCGCCCTGGCCCTGGCACGCGCCCGGCGGGCGCACGCGGAGGCGATGGGGGAGCGAGGCTGGCTGCTGGAACGGGAGCGGGAGAGCGCGGCCCGTACGGCGGTCGACGCCGAACGGGCCAGGATCGCGGCCGAACTCCACGACATCGTCAGCCACAACGTGAGCCTGATGGTGGTCCAGGCGGGCGCCGCGCGGGAAGTGCTGCACACCCTGCCGGAGGAGGCCGCCGCGGCGATGGGCGCCGTGGAGACGGCCGGACGGACCACGATGACGGAACTGCGGCACCTGCTGGGGCTGTTGGCGCCGGCGCAGGACGGCAGGGACGAGCCGTACGCCGCGGGCGCCGCCGGCACGGCGGCCACGGAACCGCAGCCGAGCCTGTCCCGGCTCGGCCCACTGATCGACAAGTTCGCCTTCGCCGGGCTGCCGGTGGAGGTACGGGTGTCCGGGGAACCCCGGCCGTTGCCGGCCGGGATCGACGTCACGGCGTACCGGATCATCCAGGAGGCGCTGACCAACGCGTTCAAACACGGGAACGGGGGCAGGACGGAAGTGACGGTGCGGTACGCGGACCACGCGCTGCGCGTGGAGGTGCTGAGCGGCGGGCCGAGCGTGCCGGCCGCGGGTGCGGAGGGCGACACGGGTGCGGTCCGAGCCCGGCGCTCCGCCCAGGCCCCTGCTCCTCGGACGCCGGAGGGGCCGGGGTCGCCCTCGTCGGTACCGGCCAAGGCGGACGGAACCGGGCGTGGACTGCTCGGCCTGCGCGAACGAGTCGCCGTCTACGGCGGGGACTTCGACGCCCGGCGCCGCTTGGGCGGCGGCTACCGCGTGCGGGCACGCCTCCCGCTGGAGCGCCCGTGACCAGGCCGCTGCCCGAGCCGGGAGCCGCTCCCGCGGCACCGACAGCGCCGTCGGCCCCGCCCGCAACGTTGGCCCTGCCCTCACCCTCGGCCCCGCCCGCGCCCACCCCGCGGGTGGTGATCGCCGACGACCAGGAGCTCGTCCGTACCGGCTTCCGGCTGATCCTGACGGCCCGGGGGATCGACGTCGTAGGGGTCGCCGCCGACGGGCTGGAGGCCATCGGACTGGTGCGGCGTACGCGGCCCGATGTCGTGCTGCTCGACATCCGGATGCCCCACATGGACGGTCTCGAAGCCGCACGGCGGATCCTCGCCGAGGCCCCCGACTGCCGGGTGATCATGCTGACCACCTTCGACCTCGACAGCTACGTCTACGCCGCCCTCGCCGCCGGGGCCAGCGGGTTCCTGCTGAAGGACGTCACCCCCGAGCACCTCGCCGCCGCCGTCCGCCTCGTCGGCACCGGGGACGCGCTGCTCGCGCCCTCCATCACCCGCCGGCTCGTGGAGCGCTGCGGGCCCGGACCCGGGGCCGACGCGCACCACCCGGAACTCGCCGCGCTGACCCCGCGCGAACGGGAGGTGCTGACCCTGATGGGCCACGGCCGTTCCAACGCGGAACTGGCCCAGGCGCTGACGCTGAGCGAGGCCACGGTGAAGACCCATGTGGCCCGTATCTTCGCGAAGCTGTCCCTGCGCGACCGGGCCCAGGCGGTGGTCATCGCCTACGAGACGGGACTGGTGACCCCCGGTTCGCCGTAGCGGGTCATCAGTTCCTCCATCACCGGGAGCGGGAGGGAGGGGTTCGCGGCCGCCGCCTCCACGACGTGAGCGTCGGTGCCGGCGTCGGCGAGCAGGCCGAGGAGGACCGGGGGCGCCAGCGCCGGGTGGCGGGCCGCGAGAGGGGCCGCCCCGGGGTCGGCCAGGCACGGCAGCAGGGCCTCCGCCGTCGCGTGAGGGTGGACGGCGATCGCCTTGAGGGCCTTGCGTACGGGCGGCTCCTGGCGGGCGAGCTCGGCCAGCAGCGCTCCTGGGGCATCCGGGTTGGTGGCCACCCGGGCCGCCACCCGTCCGCCGTGAGCCGCCGCCATCGCACGGAGCCGCTCCTCGGACAGCCCGGGGTGCGGCGCGACCGACGCGACCACCGCCGCGTCCGGATCGGCGGCCAGCGCGTCGCGCAGCTCCGCCGGCAGATCGCGCCGCTGCGCGACGAGCATCCGTACCGCCGCGTACCGCGATCCGGCGAGCTCCGTGAGTTCGCAGGCCGGGGCCCCGGCGATCCGGGGGAGCAGCACGGGTCCGATCCGGGTGGTACGGGCCAGCTCGGCCAGCACGTCGAGCGGCAGGCCCGGGTGGTGGGCCACAGCCCGGCGGATCTCGTACGAGCCGTCGGCGGCGAGGGCGCGGACCAGATCCTCGCCGATCGCGGGGTTCCCCGCGACGGCCTGCCGGACACCGGGGACGTCGTCCTCCGCGAGCCGGGCGTAGACCTCCTGCGGCAGATCCGCCCGCTCGGCCAGCTCCCAGCGCACGAGCATCGAAGGATGACCGGCCAGGGAGGCCGCCGCGGCGGCCGGTGTCGCCGGGTTGCGCGCCGCCCGCTGCCAGGTCTCCAGGACCGTCGAGCCGTGCGTCCCGTCGCACTCGGCGCCCGGCCGCAGCTCGCATGCGGGATCCGGGCAGTACGGGTGATGCGTGAAGGGGATGTCCTTGGCCTCGCAGACCAGGCAGGACACGGCCGGTTCGAGGCCCTCGCCGGTGATCAGTGCGGCCAGCGCGGCCGGGGCCACGGCCTCGTTGAGGGCGGCCGAGCAGCGGACCTCCGCATGCGGATGACGGGCGAGCCGGGTCGCGACCTCCGTCGTCGTGGCCCACAGGGCGAGTTCGGCCACCACGCCCGTATCGGGGTCCGCGGCCAGCGTCTCCACGACGTCCGGCGGCAGCCCGGGGCAGGAGGCCAGCCGCCACCGGACACCCGGATCGGGGTGCACGGCGAGGAGGCGGGCCCACTCCGGCCGGCCGGCACCGGCGTCGAGCAGCGCGACGGCCGTGACGGGCCACGCGACGGGATCGACGTCATCGGTGTGGAGCTGCCCGTCGTACGCCAGTTGGACGGCCGTGCCCACCGACCGCGCGGCGAGCGCCCGCGCACGGGCACGCCCGAGGCCGGGACGGCCGGCCAGGGCGAGGGCCGGCTCCTCGGCGGCAGGATGGGCCGGCGGCCCGTCCTGCGCCTCCGGTTCCCCGGCCACCGCCAGCGCCAGCAGCCGGTCGAGGAGCGTCGCCGGCAGCTCCGGATTGGCGGCGAGCCCGTACAGGAAGTGGTTCACGGGCGGACCCCGTCCCGCGCCGAGGCGGCGGCGGTCAGGGCCCCCGCCAGGGCATCGGCATACGGATGCGGTCGGCGCCGACGGGGGAGCACGACCCCGAAGTGCCGGGCCGGGCGCGGTGGTTCGACCCGGATCACGCTCAGCTCGGGGGAGGGGCCGGGGACCAGTGAGACCTCCGGGACGAGGGAGACGCCCACGCCCGCCGCGACCAGCGTCTGCGCGAAGAAGTAGTCGGTGGTCGACGCCCCGACGAGGAGGTCGAAACCGGCCTGGTCCGCGTAACGGCGCAGGAACGCCTCGGTCTTCAGGCAGCCGAGCACCCACCGGTCCCCGGCGAGCTCGGCCGGGCTCAGCGAGGACCGGCCGGCGAGCCGGTGGCCCCGGGGCAGCACCAGCCACAGCGGATCCTCCATCAGCGGCAGCCAGTCGAGCCCCGGCCGCCCGCCCGCACCGGCCGGCTGCGGCCCGTCGAAGTGATAGCTCAGCGCGAGGTCGGCCGCCCCGGCGCGCACCATCGGCACGGCGTCCTCCGGCTCGCACTCGCGCACCGTCAGCTCCACCTCCGGATGCGCGGCCACGAACCGGGACAGTGCCGCGGGCAGCAGGTGCCGGCCCCCGCTGGTGAAGGTGGCGACGGTCAGCCGCGGCCGGGGAGCGGTCAGCCGGTCGATCTCGTGGCGGACCTGGTCCAGCTCGGCGGAGATCGCCTCGGCCGCCTCCACCAGCAGCCGGCCGGGCTCGGTGAGGGTGACCCCGCGGGTGCTGCGCACGGCCACCGGGTGGCCCAGGCTCCGTTCGAGCGCGGCGATGTGCTGGGAGACGGCCGAGGGGGTCAGCAGCAGGGCCCCGGCGGCCCGGTTGAAGCTGCCGTGCTCGGCCACGGCACGCAGGACGCGCAGCCGCTGCACATCGATCATCAGTATTCCTTCAAACAGGTTCAGCGGATCAGCAGTTCCGCTGGGGACCATACAGCGGCAGAGTCGGCCGCATGAACACGATTCTTGTCATCGGCGGCAACCGGTACTTCGGGAAGTCCCTGGTCACCAAGGCGCGCGACGCGGGCCACGAGGTCACGCTCCTCAACCGTGGCTCCAGCGCCCCGCCCGCCGGCGTCCGCGGGCTCGTCGCCGACCGCGACGACGAAGCGGCGCTGCGGGCCGCGCTGGGTGCCCGCTCCTTCGACACCGTCATCGACCAGGTCTGCTACACGCCGCAGCAGGCCGCCGTCGCGCGGCGCGTCTTCGCCGGGCGGACCGGTCGGTACGTGATGACCTCCACCATGGAGGTCTACGACCCGGCCACCCTCCCCGCACCCGCCCCCGCACCCGCCCCCGCACCCCCCCTCGCCCCCGCGTCCGGCGCCGCCGGCCCGGTCCCCGTCACCGAGGACTCCCTGGACCTGTTCCGGGCCGGGGCCGCGCGGGGCGGCGGCCCCGCCTTCGCGTACGCCGACGGCAAGCGGCGGGCCGAGGCCGTGTTCCTGCGCGATCCCGTCTTCCCGTACGTCTCCGTCCGCGCGGCCCACGTCCTGGGCGGCGGCCGCGAGGACTTCACGGGGCGCCTCGCGCACTACGTGGAACGGATCGCCGCGGGCTCCCCGGTCGACGTCCACGAGTTCCCGTACGCGACCTCGTTCATCCACCACACGGAGATCGCGGAGCTGCTGTACTGGGCGGCGGGCCAGAGCTTCACCGGGCCGGTGAACGCGGCCTCCCACGGGGCGCTGGACGTGATCGGGCTGAGCGGGCTGGTCGCCGAGCGGCTCGGGCGGCGCGCGCACCACCGGGTCGTGGGGGCGGGCGCCGAAGCCTCGCCGTTCTCCTTCGACCGCGCCTACGCCATGGACAACGGCCGGGCCGCCTCCCTGGGTTTCGGCTTCGGCCACGTCGCGGACTGGCTGCCGGCCGCGATCGAGGAAGCGGCCGCCGGCTAACCGTCGCCGGTGCGCCGCTCCAGCGGGGTGGTTACTGCCGAGTTGCTCACACTGAACGTGACGCTACCGGCGCGGTAGCGGTCGTCGGACCACTCGATCGGGCGGCCGGCCGCCGTCGCGGAGGCGTGCCGCTGCCGCAGCAGGGGGGCGCCGCGGCGGATCGCCAGCAGCCGGGCGTCCTCGCTGCCCGCCGGGAGGGCGTCGATGAGGTGCTCGCCGTAGTGGGCGACGACCCCGGAGTCCTGCGCGAGGAGGTCCATGATGGAGCGGCAGTCCTCGGGCATCGCCTCGACGGCCGCCGCGATCCAGCCCGGATAGGCGGTCCGCTCGACCATGGTGGGCTCACCGTCGAGCAGACGCAGCCGCAGCACCGCGAGGACCTCCGCGCCCGGCTCCAGCGCGAGGCGCTCGGCCTCCTCGGCGGTGGCTGCCCGCCGCGTACGGGAGAGGAACCGGCTGGCGGCCTCGTGGCCGAGGCCTTCCGCCCACTGGGCGAAGCTGTTCAGCTCGCCGAAACTGTGCCGCCGCTCATGGCGCAGAACGATCCTGCGCGCGCCCTGCCGGGAACCGATCAGCCCCTCCGAGGCCAGTGTGGCGACCGCCTGGCGGACGGTTCCGCGCGACGCGGACCACTGCGCGGCGAGGTCGCTCTCGGAAGGCAGCTGCGAACCCACCGGGTGCCGACCGGACAGGATCGCCCGGCGCAGCGCGTCGGCGATCTCCAGATACCGGGCCGTACCCATGCTCCTCGCCCCCTCACCTGTGCGTGCGTACGGATCACCCTCTCGGTGCCCGTATTCATGATCATTCCAACACGCCTTGTCACGACTTCTTTCGGTCATTGTCGTGTCTTCGTCGAGTCGTGCCTCCCGGTCCAGACCCCGTTCACCGTCCGTACAGTGAGACCGGGCGAACTGGAGCCAACTTGTTCAGACAAGTGGACCCCACTAAGTCTCCGGGAGAGACCGTGCTCAGTTCCTCCGCCCGTCGCGGTGCGGCCGTACTGCTCAGCGCCGCCGTCCTCACCACGCTCAGCGCGTGCGGCGCCGCCCCCGACACCGGGGCCACCGGTGCCGACGGCGCCAAGAACGGCGCGAAGCCGGCCACCGCCACCTCGGTCGCCGATTTCGGCTCGCTGGAAGCCCTCGTCGCCGCCGCGCAGAAGGAGGGCAGACTCAACGTCATCGCCCTGCCGCCGGACTGGGCGAACTACGGCGAGATCATCAAGGCCTTCGAGGCCAAGTACAAGATCAAGGTGAACAGCGAGAACCCGGACGCCTCCAGCTCCGACGAGATCGCCGCCGTCAAGTCCCGCAAGGGCCAGGACCGCGCCCCCGACGTCCTCGACCTCGGCATCGCCTTCGCCCGCAGCGGCGCCGGCGAGAACCTCTTCGCCCCGTACAAGGTCGCCGCCTGGGACAAGATCCCGGCCGGCCAGAAGGACGCCGACGGCCGCTGGTACAACGACTACGGCGGCTACGTCTCCATCGGCTGCGACGCCGCGAAGATCACCACCTGCCCGCAGACCTTCGCCGACCTGCTGAAGCCCGAGTACAAGGGCAAGGTCGCCCTCAACGGCAACCCCACCAAGTCCGGTTCGGCCTTCGGCGGCGTCTACGCGGCCGCCCTCGCCAACAAGGGCTCCTTCGCCGACATCCAGCCCGGCATCGACTTCTTCGGCCAGCTGAAGAAGAGCGGGAACTTCATCCCGGTCGAGTCCACCCCGGCCACCGTCGAGAAGGGCGAGACGCCCATCTCCATCGACTGGGACTACCTGAACGCCGGCTACGCCGAGCAGTTCAAGGGCAAGGGCGTCGACTGGAAGGTCGCCGTCCCCACCGACGGCGTCTACGCCCAGTTCTACTCGCAGGCCATCAACAAGGAGGCCCCGAACCCGGCCGCCGCCCGCCTGTGGATGGAGTTCCTCTACAGCGCCGAGGGCCAGAACCTGTGGCTGAAGGGGCACGCCCGCCCGGTCCTGCTCCCCGTCATGACGCAGGACGGCACCGCCGACAAGGACGCCGTCACCAAGCTCCCGCAGGTCCAGGGCACCCCGTCCTTCCCGGCCTCCACCGAGCTCGACAAGGCCAAGGCCACCCTCGCCGAGAAGTGGGACAAGGCCCTCTCCTGATGTCCACCACCACCCCTCGTCCCGCGGGGACCGCCGGCGGCAGCTCCAGCCGCCGCCGGCGGCGCGGTCCGCGCACCTGGCTCGCGACCCTCCCGCTCCTCGTCTTCACCGGGCTCTGCTTCGGCATCCCCCTCGGCGCCATGGCCTTCGGCGCGGTCACCCGCACCGACCCCGACGGCGGCGCCACCCGGCTCACCGGCGAACACCTCGCCCGCTCGCTCCAGGGCCCCTACCTCGGCTCGCTCATCGGCAGCGTCCAGCTCTCCGCCCTGACCGCACTGCTCGGCGGAGTGCTCGGCGTCGTCATCGCCCAGGCCGTGGTCACCTCACGCTCCACCGCCCTGCGCAGCGCCGCGCTCACCGCCTCGGGCGTGCTCGCCAACTTCGGCGGCGTGCCCCTCGCGTTCGCGTTCATCGCCACCGCGGGCATCTCCGGCGTCCTCACCCAGCTCGGCGACCTCACCGACCTCGGCTGGAACCTGTACTCCTTCACCGGCCTCACCGTGGTCTACCTGTACTTCCTCATCCCCCTGATGGTGCTGGTCATCGCCCCGGCCCTGGAGGGACTGCGCCCGCAGTGGCGCGAGGCCGCCCAGAACAGCGGCGCCACCGGACGGCAGTTCTGGCGCCACGTGGGCCTGCCGGTCCTCGCGCCCTCCCTGCTCGGCGGATTCGTCCTGCTCTTCGGCACCGCCTTCGCCGCGCACGCGACGGCCGCCGCGCTCCTCGGCGGCTCCGTGCCACTGGTCACGCTGAAGATCGCGGACGCGCTGTCCGGGAACGTGCTCACCGGCCAGGAGAACGTCGCCCTCGCCCTCGGCCTCGACATGATCCTGATCGCCGGCCTGGTCATGGCTGTCTACCTGCCCCTCCAGCGACGGAGCGCCCGATGGCTGCGATGACCCCCACCCCCACCCCCACCGCCACCGCCACCCGCGCCCCCGAGCAGGCCGGGGCCCCGGTGAGGACCGCCCGGAGAAGGCCCCGCCCGAGGATCTGGCGCGGAGCCGTGCTCCTGCTCGCCGGGACCTACTTCCTCCTCCCGCTCGTCGCCTCCTTCGTCTTCACCGTGCACGTGCCCGGCCAGGGCATCACCTTCGAGGCCTACACCGAACTCCTCGCCGCCGAAGGCTTCACCCGGAGCCTGCTGCTCTCCCTCGGCCTCGCCGCCGCGACCATCGCGCTGTCGCTGCTGCTCGCGGTGCCCGCACTGGTCGCCGTACGCATCGGCTCCCCGCGGCTGCGTCCCGTCGTCGAGGTGATGTGCATGCTCCCGCTGGTCGTCCCGCCGATCGCCCTGGTCACCGGGATCACGACCGTGCTGCGCTGGGGCCCCGAACACCTGTCGCGGACCCCGCTCTACCAGACGTTCATCGCCGTCCAGAACGAGGACTTCCCCGTCGTCCTCGTCCTCGCCTACACCGTGCTGGCCCTCCCGTTCGTCCACCGCTCCCTCGACGCCGGCCTGCGCGCCGTCGACGTGCCCACCCTCGTCGAGGCCGCCCGCAGCTGCGGGGCGAGCTGGCCGTACGTGGTGCTGCGCGTGCTCCTGCCGAACCTGCGGGCCTCCCTGGCCGGCGCCGCCTTCCTCACCCTGGCCCTGGTGCTCGGCGAGTTCACCATCGCCTCCCTGCTGGGCTTCCGGCCCTTCGCGGTGTGGATCGTCTCCATCTCCGGAGCCCAGGCCCGGATGTCGGTGGCCGTCTCCGTCCTCAGCCTCCTGATCACCTGGCTGCTGCTGCTCGCCCTCTCCCGGGCCGGGACCAACCCCACCACCGCAGCGGCCACCACCTCCCGCAAGGAGTCCTGACCCGCCATGTCCACAACCCTCCCCGAGGCCAGGAAGCCCATGGACCCCGCCGAGCCCACCGGTGGAGCGCGCGTCGAATTCCGCGGCCTGCGCCGGGCCTTCGGATCCACCGTCGCCCTCGACGGACTCGACCTGACCGTCGAGCCCGGCGAACTCATCGCCCTGCTCGGACCGTCCGGCTGCGGGAAGACCACCGCACTGCGCGTCGTCGCCGGCTTCGAACAGCCCGACTCCGGCGAAGTCCTCGTCGACGGGCAGGACATCACCCGCGTCCCGGCCGACCGCCGCGACTGCGGCATGGTCTTCCAGTCGTACAGCCTCTTCCCGAACCTCAACGCCCGCGACAACGTCGCCTTCGGCCTGCGCGTCCGCAAGGTCGGCGCGGCACAGCGCCGCGAGCGTGCCGCCGAACTCCTCGACCTGGTGGGCCTGCCCGGCCACGGCGACCGCTACCCGCACCAGATGTCCGGCGGCCAGCAGCAGCGCGTCGCGCTCGCCCGCGCCCTGGCCCTGCGCCCCCGCGTGCTCCTGCTGGACGAACCGCTCTCCGCCCTGGACGCCAAGGTACGGACGAACCTGCGCGAGGAGATCCGCCGCCTCCAGCTCTCCCTCGGCATCACGACGGTCTTCGTCACGCACGACCAGGAGGAGGCCCTGTCCATGGCCGACCGGGTCGCCGTCCTGAACGCCGGCAAGCTCGAACAGTGCGCCGCCCCGGCCGAACTGTACGAACGCCCGGCGACCCCGTTCGTGGCCGAGTTCGTCGGCACCATGAACCGGCTGCCCGGACGCCTCACCGACTCCGGCCTCGTCGAGGTCGCCGGTTCGCGCCTCCCCGTCGACGGGCCGGTCCCGGCCACCTCGGATGTGGAGGTCCTCGTACGGCCCGAGAACGTGACCGCGAGCGCCGACGCCGACGGCACCGCCACCGTCGTCTCCGCCTCCTTCTTCGGCGCCGTCACCCGCCTCCACCTGGAACTGCCGGGCGGCGTGGCCGTCAAGGCCGACCTCGCCTCGCGCGACGCGGAGGCCCTGGTCCCCGGCGCGCGGGCAGCCGTCGCGCTCGCCGAGCGCCCCGTGCTCGTCGTGGCGAGGTCCGTGTGAGCGCCGTCGCCGCGGTCCTGTTCGACATGGACGGCACCCTCGTCGACACCGAGGTGCTGTGGTGGCGTACCACCGAGGAGATCGCCGGCACCCTCGGCCACCGGCTCACCGACGCGGACGCGCCGGAAGTCGTCGGCCGCGCGGTCGAGGACACCGCCGCACACCTCGTCCGGGTCTCACGAGGGGGAGACCCGGACGAGGTGGCGCTCGCCCTCACCGAGAGCTTCTTCCGCAAGGTGGAGGCCGGCGCGCCGATGCGCCCCGGCGCCCAGCGGCTGCTGTCCGCCCTGGAGGCCGACGGGGTGCCCTTCGCGCTCGTGAGCGCCTCACCGCGGGTGGTCGTGGACTCGGTGGTCGGGGGCTCGCTGGCCCACGTCCCGTTCGTGTTCACGCTGTCCGCCGACGACACCCCCCGGACCAAGCCCCACCCGGACCCGTACCGGGCGGCCGCCGAGCGGCTGGGCCTCGCACCGGAGGCGTGCGTGGCGGTGGAGGACTCGCCGGACGGCGCGGCCTCGGCGGAGGCCGCCGGCTGCGGGCTCCTGGTCGTGCCGTCCCTGCTCCCGGTCCCGAGGTCGCCGCGGCGGAGCTTCGCGACCTCCTTGGAGGAGGTCACCCCGGCCCTCCTGCACGACTGCCTGGCGGCGGCCCGGCGATTTATCGGGTGATCAGCGGCCGGTCACCCGGGGGTGTGGACCCCGGCGCCCAGTGGGCGCAGTACGGGCCGGTCGTCGGGAAAGCCCCGTGAGCACGGCGGGACACTGTCGCACGCCCGCTCCGCGTGGGATGCGAGGGCGGGACGATGAGAGGCTGAGAGGTCCGCATGCCCGTGTTCACATCTCCGCCGCGAACGGCGTTCCGCCGGTTCCTGGCCCGGCGCAGGCGGCCACGGGCCGTGCGGGCGGGAGCCGTCGCGGTCGCCTGTCTGGCGCTCGTACTGTCCCTGCCCGGCACCGCGACGGCCGCCCCCGGGGACCTGGACCCGGCCTTCAGCGGCGACGGCAGGGTGCTGACCGACTTCGGCAGCGGCACCGACAGCGGCAACGAGATGGCGCTGGCACCCGACGGCCGGCTCGTCGTCGCCGGCTCCGCCTCCGACGACACGACGGCCGGCGACTTCGCGGTGGCCCGTTACAACCCCGACGGCAGCCTGGACACCGGCTTCGGCGGCGACGGCAGGGTGACCACCGACATCTCCGGCACCGGCATGTGGGACGACGGCTACGGAGTGGCGGTCCAGCCGGACCGCAAGATCGTCGTGGTCGGGAGCAGCTGGAAGGACTACGAGGACTGCTGCTGGTTCACGGTGGTCCGCTACAACGAGAACGGCACCCTCGACACCACCTTCGGCGGCGACGGCATCGTGACCACCGACTTCGGCGGCGGCCCGAACGAGGCCTACGAAGTGGTGGTGCAGCCCGACGGCAGGATCCTCGCCATGGGTACGTCCGGCGGCAGGTTCGCCCTGGCCCGGTTCAACCCCGACGGCAGCCCGGACACCACCTTCGGCGGCGGCGACGGCGAGGTGACCACCGATCCCTCTCCGGGCCTCCCCGAGGAAGGGGGCACGGGCCGCACCCTGACGGTCCAGCCCGACGGCAAGATCGTCGCAGGTGGCGATGTCGGGACGACCCGCTTCGACTTCGCCCTGATCCGCTACAACACGGACGGCAGCCTGGACACCACGTTCGACGGCGACGGCATCGTGCGGACCGACTTCGGCGGCTACGAGGGCGTGGAGGCGCTGGCCGCGCAGTCCGACGGCAGGATCGTCGCCGCCGGCGGTGTCTCGATGGCCCGGTACATGCCCGACGGCAGCCTGGACACCGGTTTCGACGGCGACGGCAGAGTGACCCTCCCGGCACCGGTCAGCGACATGGCGCCGGCGTCCGGCGGCAAGATCGTCCTCGTCGGAAGCAACGGACCCGGCGGCGACTTCGCCGTCCTGCGTCGCAACCCGAACGGCAGCCCGGACACCACCTTCGGCGGCGACGGCATGGTGACCACCGACTTCGGTGGCGCCGACTCGGCGCGCGGCGTGGTCCTGCAGTCCGACGGGAAGATCGTCGCCGCCGGCGGGGGCGGCCCCGACACGGACTTCGCGCTGGCCCGCTACGACGGCGGCGGCACCGAACCGCCGCCCCCACCGCCCGCGGCGGACCTCTCGGTCAGCCAGTCGGGAACGGCCCAGGTCAGCCTCGGCAACCGGGTCACCTACACCGTCCGCGTCACCAACGCCGCCGGCTCCACCGCGTCGGCCACCGGCATCACGCTGTCCGACACCGTCTCCGGAGCGGGCGCGACACTCGTCTCGGCCACGACCCCCAGCGGCAGCTGCACCCTCACCTTCACCAGCGCCAACTGCACGCTGAGCTCGCTGCTGCCGGGCGCGAGCGCGACGGTCACCGTCACCGTGGAACCCAGGTCGACCGGCACCATCACGAACAGGGCAACGGTCGCCGCCATGGAGCAGGACCCGGTCCCCGCCAACAACACCGCCACGGCGACGACCGCCGTGAACAACAGCCGCGGCTGCACGATCATCGGCACCAGCGCGGGTGAGACCATCGTCGGCACCAACGGCAACGACGTGATCTGCGGCCTCGGCGGCAACGACACCATCCGCGGAGGCGACGGCTCCGACGTCCTCTACGGCGACGTCGGCAATGACAACGTCGACGGCGGCAACGGCAACGACACCCTGTACGGCGGCGCCGGGAACGACACGCTGACCGGTTCCTACGGCTCCGACCGGCTCGACACCGCCGACGGCGTCTCCGGCAACGACACGGCCAACGGCGGCCCCGGCTTCGACACGTGCACCACCGATTCGGGTGACACCCGCATCAGCTGTCCCTGACCGTCCCGGCCCACGGCCGTCGCCGAAGCCCCCGGGGCCCCGGCGACGGCCCCGTTCCGTTCCGAGGGCCTCAGGCCCGTACGCCGAGGATCTCCAGGATTCCCTCCGCGTACGCGGCGGCACCCGACCCCGGGGCCGTGGCCACTTCGCGGCGGAAGCCGTCGGTCCCGGTGCGGATGAAGGCGGCGCACTGACCGTGCAGCCCCGCCTCGTGGGTGCCGCCGTCGTCCACGGTGCACAGCAGCGCCAGCAGGGTCCACAGCAGGGCCTCGCGGGTGGCCTGTCGGGGCGGACCCGCGGCCCACACCGCCATCAGGACGCCGCACGCCGCGGGCGCGGGCGGCTTCAGCTCCTCCCCGAAGAAGACATGACCCTCCAGCGCACGGAACGCGGAGGGATGACCCTCGGCGGCATCCCGTACCGCGCCCAGCAGATGACCCGCGGAGCGGCCGCAGCCGCACCGCATCGCCTCCCAGTCGTGACGCCGGATCTCGGCCTCCACCGAGTCCGGAACCAGCGGGCTGCGCGGCACCTCCGACCGGCGCCGCAGGGCACGCTGCGGTCTCTCGCTCTCCGTCATGCAGCACAGTATGAGCCCAGGTCGGGCGGGTCCGGGAGGGGGGTCGGAACCGGATCGCACGGGTGTCCGTCTGAGACCCCGTGTGGATGAAACGAAGGATCGCGGCCCTGCTCCTGGCCCTGCTCGCGACCCAACTGGGCTCCCTGATCAGCCCGGCCTACGCGTGCGGCTGCGGCGCGATGGTCCCCTACGGCCAGTCCCGGATCGGCGTCGACCGGGAGACCTCCGCCGTGCGCTGGGACGGCCGCACCGAGCAGATCGTCATGCGGTTCGTCGTACGCGGGGACGCGGACCGGGCAGCCTGGATCATGCCGGTGCCGGGGCGTGCCACGGTGCAGCTCGGCGACGGCAGACTGTTCGACCAACTGGCGGAGGAGACCCGGCCCCAGCACAGGACCCGGCACTACTTCTGGCCGCGCGACCACGACTGGCCGTTCTCCTCGCCCCAGGGCGACAGCGCCGGCGCCGCCCCGCCGGGAGCGGGCGCCCCGGCGGTCGGCGTCGTCGGCCGCGAGCAGCTCGGTGACTTCGACGTCGCCCGCCTGACCGCCACCGACCCCGACGCCCTGAAGAACTGGCTGGAGTCGAACGGCTTCACCCTCCCCGAACGCCTCGCCACCGAGGTCAAGCCCTACGTCGACCAGAAGTGGGAATACGTGGCGGTGCGGCTCGCCCCCCGCGAGCCCGGCAAGAAGCTGCGCGGCGCACTCGACCCGCTGAGGATCCGTTTCGACAGCGACCGGCTCGTCTACCCGATGCGGCTCTCCCGGATGGCGAAGAACCCGCAGTCCCTCGGCCTGTACGTACTGGCCGAACACCGCATGGAACCGGGCTCCCGGATCGGCGGCGCCGCGCCGGAGGTGACCTTCGCGGGCACGGTGACCGCCGCCGGCGGCGGCCCGCTCGCCGACCTCACGGGCGGGAAGGAGGTGTTCCTCACCGCGATCGACCAGGAGTTCCCCGACCCGGGCCGCATCGACGCGGACCACGAACTGCGCGCCACCGCGCGGGACACCCCGTACCGCCGGACCGTCTACCACGACGAACTGCTCACGGTGGGCGGCGGAGTCCCGGTATGGCTCCTGACGGTCTCCGCCGCCCTCGTGCTGCTCGCGGTTCCCGGCGCGATCGTGATCCGCCGCCGACGCCTTCGGCAGGCGGCGCCCACCCCTCAGGGGGTTGGGAAAGTCCCGCACGGCGCCCACGGCGCCGCACAGGACCCTCGCGACACCCGCTAGACGTGGGACCGCCAGAACGCGCACTGGTGGTCCGCCTCGAACGAGCCGGTCGTCCGCGTGGCCGCCGGATTCAGGACGAGGACCGTGGGCTCCGGCCCGGCCGCCGGCCACGCGGTCTGACCCGGCACGACCGGGGAGCCGAAGCGTGCGAAGGCAGCCCAGTAGCGCTTCATCCGCGTCCCGAGCGCGACCTGGACCGGGGTCAGCGGCCGCTCGCCCATCGTGAAGTCGTGCAGATAGGCCAGCTCCGCACTGTGGGCGTTCGACTCGTCCAGCCCCGGCACCTGCGCCCCCGCGAGCGTCGGCGAGTCCGGATCGTCGAACTCGTAGACGTACGTGGGCACTTGTGAGGCGAACATCCGGGCCGTCCACGCGGTGTGGCAGGCGAAGGACGAATCCGTCATGACCGCCGACAGCGCCAGGTACGGCGAGCCGTACGCCGACACCGGATAGCGGGCCAGCACCTCCGGACCCGCCGCCCCGTGCGTCGCGAGCACCTGAGCCGTGTACTCCTGCTCCGTCAGCCGGGGTTGCGTCAGCGCGACGAAGAACCGGGCCTCGGCACGGGTGCTCCCGATCAGCACCGGAACCCTGTTCCACGCCCCGCTCCCGATCGCCGCCGCCGGATCGACCGGCAGCAGCCCGTCTCCCGACGCCGGGCCCGACGTGGGCAGCGCCTCCGCGGCCCCGGCCAGGGCCGCTGCCGGGACGGTGCGCAGGCACGCGACGACCGCGGCCCGGTCCGTGCACCCGGCCCTCTCGGCGAAGGCCCGCGCCCCGGCCTCGGCGCGCGCGCCGTCAGGCGTACGGAGCAAGGTGCACGGCCCGCTCTGCAGCACGGCCCGGTGGAACAGGCCGGCGGCCGACGGCGCGGCCAGCAGCGCACAGACGGAACCGCTGCCCGCGGACTGCCCGGAGACGGTCACGCTGCCCGGATTCCCACCGAAGGCGGCGATGTTCTCGCGCGTCCACCGCAGGGCTGCGAGCTGGTCCATCAGCCCGAAGGAACCGGACCGGGAGGCGTTCTCCGCGGCCAGCTCGGGCAGACCCAGATAACCGAGCTGTCCCAGCCGGTAGTTGATGCTCACGACCACGCTCTGCGTGAGACCGGCCATGGTGCGCCCGCCGAACTGCGTTCCCGTGCCCTGGCTGTACGCACCCCCGTGCATCCAGAACACCACGGGGAGGCGGGCTCCGGGACGGGCGCCCCGGGGCCGGTACACGTCCAGGTACAGGCAGTCCTCACTGACCGCCTGCGGATCGCGCAGCCCGAAGGGCGAGAACTGCACGCACGCCGGGGCCTGGCGCACGGCTTCGCGCACCCCGGGCCACCGGGGCGTCGGCTGCGGGGGCCGCAGCCGGGCGGCCCCGACGGGGGCGGCGGCGTAGGGGACCCCGAGGAACTCCTCGGCCCCGTCCGCAGCCTGCCCCCGCAGGGCGCCCTGCGGGGGCGCGACCACCGGGCGCGCGGGGTCTCCGGGCAGCGCCCCCGCCGGTACGGCGGGGACGAGCAGCGACGCCACCAGCGCGAGGACCGTGCAGAGCAAGGACCTCGTCGGGTGCCTCACGGGCGCAGGCCGGCGATCAGCGCGGCGGTCACGGCCGCGTCGGCCGGTCCGGTGTTCCAGTCCGCGTTCATCGGGCTGACCGCGATCCGGCCCGCGCTCACGGCCTCGACGTCACCGCCCCTGGCGGCCGGGCGCAGGGCCACCTTCACGGTCATCTTCCAGGTGCCGTCGCCGGCGTCGGTGTACTCCGGCTCCAGCACGGTCTGCGGGTCCTGGAAGGTGGCGGCCACGCCGGCCGCGGTGCCCCTGCCGTCGGCGCCGACCACGGGGTGGTTGACGTTCAGGCCGACACCCTGGGGCAGCAGCGGCCCGGAGCGGGCCCGCGAGCGCAGCCGGTCGATGAGCTTGACGGCGAAGTCGAGCGTCGGGCCCATCGCGTTGACGGTCGTGACGGGGTCGGGCGCGGAGGTGCCGCCGGTGCTGAGCGCGATGGCGGGCACGCCGTGCTCCAGGGCGGCCACGGCGCCGCCGACCGTCCCTGAGTGGTTGGCCAGACCGGCCACGTTCGGCCCGAAGTTGGTGCCGGAGACGACCAGGTCGGGGGCCCGGCCGGCGAAGACCTGGGCCAGGCCGAAGGCCACCGAGTCGCCCGGAGTGCCGTCCACGGCCCACACCTTGGGCTCGGGGTGCTTCACCGTGACGGAGGGGGCGCTCGCCATCTTCGTACCGGTACCGCTCTGGTTGGTGAGCGGGGCGACGATCGTGACGTCGTGCCCGGCGGCGGTCAGCCGCTCGAACGCCTTGCGGATGCCGGGCGCGTTGTACCCGTCGTCGTTGGTGAGCAGGATCCGCAGCGGGCCGCCGGACGGGGCCGGCGGCGTCTGCGGACCGGCGAGCGCGGGCGCCGTCGCGGCCACGGTAGACGCGCACAGCATCAGGGCGGCCAGGGGCAGAACACGCTTGAGCTTCACGGAGCGCTCCTCGGAAGGGAGTTGCAGCGGACGAGGGTGAACCGGTGGGTGACCGGCGGACGCGCGACCCTCGGCACGCGCCCGCCGGAGCAGAGGGGTCAGCGCACGCTGCGGATCGGGAGGATGGCGAGCGCGCCGATCAGGGAGAGGGCTCCGCCGACCAGGAAGAGCGGGGTGTAGCCGCCCAGGGAGGTGACGATCGCCGAGGCGACGAAGGGGGCGATGATCTGCGGTCCGGCGTTCGCGATGTTGAGCACGCCCATGTCGCGGGCCGCGTCCTCGGCGCTGGGGAGGACCAGCGTGACCAGCGCGGTGTCGACGGCCATGAAGCAGCCGAAGGCGAGTCCGTTGAGCGCGCTGAACACGAGCATCCCGGTCCAGGTCGGGCTGACGACGGGGACCACCATGACGAGTCCGGCGAGCGCGGCGGAGACGCCGACGAACACCTTCCGGCGGTCCCAGCGGTCGGAGAGCATCCCGCCGAGCAGGGTGGAGAGCGCCATCGCGACCATCGACACGGGGGTGAGCACGGCCATCGCGGCCGGCGCGGTCAGTCCGGCGGGCAGCGCGATGTGGTCGTCGAGGATGTACAGCTGGTAGCCGACGACGGAGAAGTAGCCGAGGACCATCAGGGCGCGGCCGATGAAGGCCCACCGGAAGTCGTGGTTCGCCAACGCCGAGAGGAAGGCCGCCAGTCGCGCCCCCTTGGGCTCGGCAGTCGGGGCAGGGGTGGGCTCGGTGCGCGGGACGTCCCGGCAGAGGGTGGTCAGCAGCAGTGCGGACACGGCGACGACCGCGCCGAGGACGAGGTAGCCGGTGCGCAGGTGGGACGCCGTCTGCGAGGCGATCAGCACGCCGACCGTGCCGCCGACGGGCAGGCCGAGACCCACCAGTGCGGACGCGGTGCCGCGGCGGGCGGCCGGGACGCGGTCGGGCACGATCGCGGTGACGGCGGCCTGGTAGACGTTCATGGTCGCCTGGACCAGACACCAGGCGATGCCGACGAGCAGCGCGGTGCTCGCACTGCCGAGGAAGGCCAGGCAGGCGAGCGCGGCGAGGGCGCCGCCCACGATCCAGGGGTTGCGGCGGCCCGTGCGGTCGGAGAGGGCGCCGGCGATCGGGTTGAAGGCGGTCGCGAAGATCGCGCTGATGCCGCCGATGAGGCCGAGGACGGCGACCTTGTTCTCCGGGTCGATCGCGGCGATCTGGGTGGGCAGCAGGACGGATCCCACGCCCATGTAGACCGCGAGCATCGAGGAGTTGGCCACCAGGAGCAGGGGCAGGAGCCCGCGCTGGCGGAGCGGCTCCGCGGGGGCGGGGACGGGCGGGTCGGCGACTTCGTGCGTGGCCATGACGACTCCTCGGGGGGACGGAACGGGGAGGTGGCGTGCGGGGGAGGGGGCTGTCCCGCGGGCGGAGGCCGGGAACCGGTGACGCCGGAATGCGGCGACGCGGGGAAAGCGGCGACGCGGGGAAGGCGGTGACGTCGGCAAGCGGCGACGCCGGGAAATGTGGCGGGGACGGGACGCGGTGATCCGAGTTCACCTGGTGTTGTTACACGTGTCACCAAATGCGCTGGAGACTGTGTAGCACCCATTCGCGGGCCGCACCAGTGCCTGCGAACCGTCGTTGTGCAGATCGTGACCGACGGGGGAGCGGGCGTGATGTGACGTGTAACCACCGCCGCACGGCCACTGAACTGGGCCGCTCTGTCGGAAAACCCTCTTGCCCTTGTGGAGGCCGTCACGCATCGGCAATACTCCGTGCCGCACCGCGACGACACCTCGCGGGTCGCCCCGCCGCCCCGCGTCCCCGCCCCGCGGCCCCCGGGTCGGCACCCCGGGCCATCCCATCCGATGCCGCCCGGTACCGCATGCCTCCACCCGGGCCACCCCCGGGAACCGCCTCCCGGCGTCGACGCTTCGCATTCCCATGGCCCGGGCCGCACGGCGCCTCACCGCGTTGCGCCGCACTGCGACACCGCATCGCCGCGCAGCGGCAGACCCTCCCGTCCTCGGGGCCGGCCCCAGGGCCGGTGTGCGCGCCCCGCGCCGGCCCCGGCGCCTTTCCACGCCGTTGTTCCGTATCACTCGCCCGCTTCGCCGTGGCCCCGCCCCCTTGCGGGACCGGCTCGTGGCGCGGACACGGCCCGGCCGCACCTCGCCGCCGCGCCGTACCGCCCCCGCTCACCCCCCGTACGCCCCGCTCCGCCGCCCGGGCGGCGATCGTGAAAGGCCCGCCATGCCTCTCGTCCCCTCCGCCGCGCCCTCCGGCGCACCGCATCCCGCCCCACCCGCCCGCCCTCACCTCCCGGCGGCTCCGCCGCGACACGCGCTCCGCTCCGGGCTCGGCCTGCTGCTCGTCCCGCTCCTGGTCGCGGTGCTGCTGAGCCTGGGCGGCCGCCCCTTCTTCCAGGGGCTCGACGACCAGTGGGCGGCCTCGGTGCGGGGCCCCGCCGAGGGGTTCGTCCTCGTCCTCGACCGGCTCGGCGGTCCGATCGGACTGGTCCTGCCGCTCGGGCTCGTCGGCGGCCTCTGCGTCTACGGCCGCTGGCGCTCGGGGCTGTTCGCCTTCGCCGTGGCAGTCGGCGCCAACGTCCTGGTGGTCCTGCCCCTCAAGGCGCTCGCCGACCGCCCGCGCCCGCCCTACCCGGCGGTCCTGGTCAACGACGGCTCGTACCCGTCCGGCCAGGTGTTCAGCGCGGTCGCGTTCGTGTTCGTCGTCGCCGTGCTGGCCGTTCCTCCGCGCGCCCGGCGCTGGTGGTGGCCCGTCGGCGGCGCCTACGTCCTCGCCATGATGGCGAGCCGGACCTGGCTGCACGCCCAGTGGCTCACCGACACGTTCGCCGGCCTCCTGCTCGGCCTGGGCGTCTGTCTCGTGCTGTGGCGGGCGTTCGCGCCGATGCTGGAGGAGGAGGCGCGGCGCATGGCGTCGGGCACCCTCTGGCTCTGACCAGTATATGGCGAACTGTTGACGGTCGCCAAATTTACGCAATAGCCTCAGGGTGCCGGCCGGTCCGCATCCGGCGGCGCAGCCAGGAAGGATCTGCTCATGTCTCATTCCCCGGCCCCGGACCACGTGCTGGTGAACCCGCCCGCAGGCGCGCTCCGAGGGGTGGTCGAGGACGGTCTCACGGTCTTCCGGGCGGTGCCCTACGCCGAACCGCCCGTCGGGGAGCTGCGCTGGCGGGCCGCACGGCCGCACCCCGGCTGGAGCGGGGTCCGGGACGCCACCGCGGACGGGCCGAGCGCCCCGCAGATGTACCGCGAGGAGGGCGATCCCGTGCTCGGCGGGCACGGGGCGCCCCCCTTCGACGAGGACTGCCTGACCCTCAACATCTGGACGCCGGCGGCCGACGCCGGCCGCCGGCCCGTGCTCGTCTGGATCCACGGCGGTGGTTTCGTCTCCGGCTCGGGCTCGCTGCCCGGCTACTCCGGCGCCACCTTCGCGCGTGACGGGGACCTCGTCGTCGTGAGCATCAACTACCGCATCGGACCGCTGGGTTACCTCTACCTCGGCCCGTACGGCGACGCGCCCGAGGAGGGCGGCAACCACTGGCTCACCGACCAGCTCGCCGCCCTGCGCTGGGTGAAGGAGAACATCGCCTCCTTCGGTGGCGACCCGGACCTGATCACCGTGGCGGGCCAGTCCGGCGGCGCCGTCTCCACCGCCGCCCTCGTGGGGCACCCCCGGGCGCGGGGCCTGATCAAGCGGGTCGTCCTGCAGAGCCCGCCCCTCGGCCTGGAGCTCCCCGGCCCGGACGCCTACCTCGAACGCACTGCGGCGTACATGGAACTGTGCGGGGCCAAGGACGTCCACGGGCTGCGGGCCCTCCCCTGGCAGGACCTGATCGCCGCGGGCGGAGGCCTGTTCGCGCGGACGATGCGATGGGGCCACTGGCCGACCCCCTTCCTGCCCGTGATCGACGGCATCACCCTCCACCACCACCCGGCCGAATCGCTGCTGCGGGCGGAAGCGGCCGGCATCGACGTGGTCATCGGGTGGACGCGCGAGGAGGCCAACTTCGGCTTCGCCCTCGACGAGGGATACGCCGCCGCCACCCGTGAGCAGGTCACCGACCGGATCGCGCAGACCTTCGGGGGCCCGGCGGCCGAGGGGGCGTACGCGGCCTACGAGCGGGCCCGCCCGGGATCCCGCCCGGCCGACGTCCTCATGGACCTCATCACCGACGAGCTCTTCAGGATCCCCGCGGTCCGGCTGGCCGAGGCCATGGCCGAGGCGGGACGCCCCGTGCGGGCCTACCAGTTCGACCTGCCGACCCCCGCCCACGGGGGACGGCTCGGCGCCGCGCACTGCCTCGAACTCCCCTTCGTCTTCGACAATTTCGACCAGTGGGCGCACGCCCCGTTCCTCGCCGGGCTCGCGCCCGCCGTCCGGGACGGCCTCGCGTACGCCATGCACCGGGCCTGGATCACCTTCGTCCGCACCGGCGACCCGAACCACCCGGACCTGCCGGCCTGGGATCCGTACGAAACGGGGACCCGCACCACGATGCGCTTCGACTCGGTGGTGACGGCCCTCGGCGACCTCGCCGGGGCCTCCCGCCGCCTGTTCGGGCCCGGGCGGCCCTCCGTACCGAGCGGATCACCGGCTGTAACTCGTGTAACCTGAGAGGAAAGGACCGGAGCGAGCGGTACACGAGCAGCACGAGGATCGTCGAGGGACGTCATGGCCAAGGACACGCAGGTCCCCGCGTCCATCACCAGTGCGGACGTGGCCCGTCTCGCAGGCGTGTCCCGGGCCACCGTCTCCTTCGTCCTGAACGACACCCAGGGCCACCGGGTCAGCGCGAACACCCGCGCCCGCGTGCTCGACGCGGCCAGGCAGCTCGGCTACGTGCCGCACGCGGCCGCCCGCTCCCTGCGGGCCGGCCGCAGCAACCTGGTCCTGATGCCCTCGTCGATCTCCGCGATCGGCCGCCTCGTCAGCGACTGGGTCGACGAGCTGCACAGCGAGCTCGACCGCCACGGCTACACGGCGGTGCTGCACGCGGGCCGCTTCGCGGACCCCCTCGACGCCGCCCGGGCCTGGGCCGAACTGCGCCCGGCGGCCGTCGTGGCCCTGGACGGGGATCGCTTCACGCCCCAGGCCGCCGAGCTCCTGGCCCGTGCGGGAGTCCGCGGTCTGCTCGCCTTCGCGGCCCGCCCCGTCGAGGGCGTGCACACCATCGGCCTCGACGGGGCCGACATCGGCGCCGTGGCGGCCGAACACCTCATCGCCCGCGGCCGGACCAGGATCGGCGTGGTCCTTCCTCTGGAGCGCGGTCTCGGCGCCTTCGCCCGGCCCCGCCTCGCGGGAGCGGAATCGGTCGCGGCCCGCCACATGGCCACCGTCACCCCGGTGGAGCTCGCGTACACGACCGAATCCGCCACGGCCCTCGCCCGCCGCTGGCGGGGCCTCGGCCTGGACGCGGTCTTCGCCTACAACGACGAGTACGCGGCGCTGCTCATGCACGCGCTGCGGGCCGAGGGCATCTCCGTACCGCAGGACGTCGCGGTCGTCGGCTCCGACGACCTGGTCCTCTCCAGCCTTCAGCAGCCCCCGCTCACCACGATCCGGCTCGAACTGCCGTCGCCCGCGCTGATCGCGGACACGGTGCACGCACTCATCGAATCGGGCACGGCCCCCGCGGTCCCGCCGGTGGAAGCCGTCCTCGTGCACCGCGGCACGTCCTGAGCGGCACCTCCTGAGCGGCACCTCCTGAGCGGCGGGGCCCGCCGGTGCCGGGCCGGCGGGCCCCGCCGCCGCCCGGTCAGCCGGTGTCCACGGCCGCCCCCCGACGGCCGTGACCACGTACGTGCTCGCGGGCGAGCGCGGGCTGGAAGAGCCACCAGACCAGCAGACCGGCCCCCGCGCCCGCCGCCGCCCCGGCGGCGGTGTCGCTGATCCAGTGCGCGTGCAGCCAGGTCCGGCTCCACATCATGGCGAGGGTGAAGACCGCGCCCCCGAGCCACCACGCGCGCCGCCGGGCCGCCGGGACGAGCAGCACGCCGACGGCCACCACCAGCAGGGCCGCCGTGGCGGCGTGGCCCGACGGAAAGGAGCCGTGGTCGACGCGGACCAGCGGATTCGCCGGGCGGGGCCGGTCCACCAGGTACTTGAGCGCCTGCACGACGAGCAGGTTGCCGCCGAGGTACACGGCGACCAGGAAGCCGGCCGACGTCCACCGCCCGCGCACCAGCAGGAAGGTCAGGAGGGCGAGCGGGACGACGATGCCGACGGGGCCGCCGAACAGGTTCAGGGCCGAGGCCAGGAGCGCGTGGACGCCTTCGTGGGGGCCGCCCATCCAGGTCAGCCACCGGTCGTCCAGCCCCTGGAAGGGCGGATCCGTGACGTCCGCGCGGACGACGAGCGCCGCCAGCCCGGCGGCCCCCAGGAGGACGAGGGCCAGGACGAGGACGCCCGTGCTGCGCGCCACCTCGCGGGCGCGGCGTGCGGTGGCGGGGACGGTGGCCGGAATGCTGGACATGACTGCCTCTCGCAGCCGCGGCGGGGGCCGCGAGCCGGGTGTGCTGTGTGCCGTTCGGGGTGAGGGCAGGGCGGGGGCGCGGTCCGAGCCGCACACCCCCGCCCCGGAGCGCCGGGGCCGGCCGTCAGGCCTGCGAGGCGAGGTGCCGGGCCAGGAAGGTCACGCTCTCGTCGACGATCGCGGCGATGTCGGCGGAGCCGAGGAAGATGTGGTCCGCGCCGTCGACGGGCCGCAGGACGACCTCCCCGCCGGCCCGCCCCAGCGCGACGGCGAGGGCCTCGCTCTGGCTGTACGGGACCAGGCCGTCCTGCGTGCCGTGCACCAGCAGGAACGGCGGCGGGTTCGAGCCCGGCGCGTACGTCACCGGGCTCGCGGCCCGCGCCAGGTCGGGGCGCTCGTCCACCGTGGCGCCCAGCAGGGCTTCGTACGGGTTGGGGAACCCGGCCTCCGACGGAATCGCCGGCATGGGGTGGCGGGAGAGGGCGACCAGGTCGGAGACCCCGTACCAGTCGACGACGGCCAGCACCCCGGTGTCGCCGGAACCGACGCCGTGCGCGCCTTCCAGCGCCGCGCCGTCCGGGCTGCCGGGGCCGACGAGCCCGGCCAGCGCGGCCAGGTGGCCGCCCGCCGACTCGCCCCAGACGCCGATGCGGTCCGGGTCGATGCCGAGGTCGCCGGCGAAGCGTCGGACGTAGCGGATCGCGGCCTTCACGTCGTGCAGCTGGGCCGGGAACGGCGCCTCCAGGCTGTGCCGGTAGTCGATGGAGACGAGTGCGAGCCCCGCGCCGAGTACCGCACCGTGCAGCAGCGCGGCGGGCACGGTCGGCGGCGGGTACCGGCGGTCGCCGTCCAGCCAGCCGCCGCCGTGGATCCAGACGACCGCGGGGAACGGGCCTTCACCTGCCGGGACCTGGACGTCGAGCAGCCGCGGCCGGTAGCCGGGGGTGGTCGCGTACGTGATCCCGTGGAAGTGCCGAGCGCCGTCCGTGCCGGTCACGGGAGGTACGGGCTTCTGGAACGGCGGTGGAGGCCAGGTCATGTCGGCGATGTCGAGCGCGGCCGGAGGGGATGGGGTCATTGCGGCCCTTCCAATGCGGATCCGATCGGATCGGGATCCAGTGCGGGTGGGGTCCGGCGGACGAGGGCAGCTTTCGGTTTCGGGTTTTGGGTTTCATAACGTTTGTCCGAAATGCTTGCGCGGTCCGGCGGGGCGTGCGTAGCGTGTTACACGTGTAATCAAGGACTCTAGCGACGCATTTCCGCTGACCACAAGCCCCGGGATGATCGGGCTTCGAGATCAGTTGCACGAGCCACCTCCAGCGGCTGCGGCGCCTTCCCACCCGGGAGCACGTCATGCACGTCATGCACCCCATGCACCACCCCACCGGCAGCTGCGCGATCCCCGCGCCCCGGACGGCCCGCAGTTTCGTCCACTGGGTCTCGGACCCCGTCGCCGCGCACGTTCCGCAGGCCAGGGCCCGTGTGCGGGCCGTCCTCGAAGACTGGCGGGTACCCGTCGGCGCGGCCGACGCCCTGCTGCTGGCGGTGAGCGAGCTCGTCGGCAACGTCGTCCGGCACTCGGGCACCGGCCGCATGCGGATCGCCCTGAGCTGCGGCGGAGGATGGTTCCGCCTGGAGGTCGCCGACCAGGGCGCCACGCTGCCGCGGCTGCCGTCGCCCCGGGTGGAGCCCGACCCGGAGTCCGAGGACGGGCGGGGCCTGCTCCTCGTGCACCTGCTGACCGCCGAGCTGGGCGGCGGGCTCACCGTCACCGCCGACGCCACCGGGAAGTCCGTCCGCGTGCGGATCCCGTTCTGATCCGGTCGCCGCCCCGGCCGAGTCGACCTGCCGGAGTCGCGTCGCCCGGACCTGCTCGACCGCCCGTCCGGCGTATGAGCCCCCCTCCCGGCCTTGCCGGCGTTTGAGGCGCGGGGTCCGGGGCGGAGCCCCGGGGGACGGTGGAAGGGTGGGTAGGGGCCCAGCCCCGCGCAGCGGCCCGCACGCAGGGGCCGCCGGGGCCGGCCGCGCGTCGGGGCACCTCCTCGGGCGTCGAACCTGCAGAGGCACTGGTACGTGGAGGGTGGTTGCGTTCGACGCCCTGCGGGGGCGCCCCGGCACACACCGACCCCGGCGGCGCGGGGGCGGCAGTGGGGGCCGGCCCCGCTGGGCACCCGCGTACGACGCCCCGCGGGGGACCGGCGGCGCCGCCATCGCGACGACGCGCGTTGGACCCCGCAGTACGCCCGCAGGGGCGTCAGGGCGCGCCCTCGCCCGCCCGGGCCACCGCCAGTACCCCCACGCAGATCAGGGCCACGCCCAGGAGTTGGGGGAGCAGCCACCACTGCGAGCGGAGGTGCTCCTCGTACAGCAGCACGCCCAGTGCCACGCTGACGCTCGCGTCGCCGAGGGTCAGCGCCGGCTGGGAGGCGACCAGCGGACCGCCCTGCATGGCGTGTTCGAGCAGCAGCAGGGCGCAGATACCGGTCGCGCCGAAGGCGTACGTCTCCCAGGCGGTCAGGAAGGCGCCGACGCCGCCCTCGTCGAGGAGGTGCACGGCGGACTTCATCAGGGCCGCCGTGAGGGCGTAGCAGACGGCCGTGGCCGCGCCCAGGCATCCGGCCCGCGCCCGGCCCGGCGGCCGCCGCAGCCCGGCGAGAGCCAGCGCGGTGACGGCGGCCGCGCACGCGGCCAGGGCCAGGACCCAGCGGTCGAAGGGGACGTGCGTACGGTTCCCCTCGGGCGAGGCGGCCGCCATCGCCACCCCGAGCCCGACGACCAGGATCGCGACCGCCAGCCACAGGGATCCCGGCAGCCGCCGACGGGCGAACAGCGAGGCGATCAGCAGGGCCAGCGGCAGTTCCAGGACGAACAGGGGCTGTACGAGCGCCAGCGCGCCGGTGCCGAGCGCCACGGCCTGGCCGACCCCGGCCGCGATGACCGCGAGGATCCCGCCGATCCACAGCGGGCGGCGCAGCAGGTCCAGGATCAGGCCGAACCGGAAGCCCTCGCTCTGCGGCACGGTGAGGGCGGCCCGCCGCTGGAGCACGGTGGCCAGCGCGTTGGAGAACGCCGCGAACAGTGCGCAGAGGACCGGCAGGACGACGCCCATGCCCCGATCCTCGGCCATCCGGCGCGGGGCGCGGCCCGCGACACCCCCGCCTATCGGGTGGCGCGGGTCCGTCCGGCCGCGCGCCGCAGGGCGAGCGCCGCCAGTGCCTCGGGGGCGCCGGCCTGGCCGCGGATGCCGGGGAAGGCGTTCACGTCGACGATCAGCGGCTGCCCGTCGCCCACGTCGATGATGTCGACGCCGTACACCTCCAGGTCGAACACCGCGCCGGTCTTCCGGACCAGATCGGCCCATCCGGCGGGCAGTTCGTCCAGTGGCAGCGGCCGGGTGGGGCCCCGGCCCCCCGGCGAGAGCTCGGAGCGGCGCAGCGCGCAGAAGACCTGGTCGCCGATGGCCCAGAGCTTGTGGTCCCAGCCGTTGTTGGGCGCGAACTGCTGGACCACGACCGGCTCGTGGGGCCAGTCCAGCGCCAACTGCCGCAGCCGTGCGCCGTCGTCCACGCGGGCGACGAGGTCACCCCGGCGGCTGCGCCGGCTCTTGACCACCACGGGGGAGGGGAGCACGGCGCCGGAGGCCCATGCCGAGAGCGAGCCGTGGGTGCGGGTGGTGGCGAAGGGCAGTCCGGCCCCCAGGGCGAGCTCCGCCATCCGGGTCCGGTCCTGGCACAGGGCAGTGGCCGCGGCGGAGTTGACCACGGCCGAGCCCCGGCGCTCCAGTTCCCGGGCGAGCTCCAGTGCCCGCGCGGTGCGCGACTTCAGCAGGTACACGTCGGCGGGGCGGTCGGGAGCCGCGTCCGGGGCGTCCGGGGCACCCGGGTCGAGCACCTCGACGGTGTGCCCGGGCACGAGGAGGGCGGTGGCGGCCGCGAGCAGCGGGTGCCCGGGCTCCGGGGTGATCAGGCCGATCCTCACGCGCTCTCCCCCGCCCGGGCGGAGAGCTGCCCCGAGGGTGCCGGCGTCGAAGTCGTCTGTACGGGGATCGACACGGGAAGGGGGCGGGCCGCGGCGGGGGAGTGGGCCGAGCCGGCCCGGGCCAGCTCCAGTACCGCCGCGGCCACGCGCGCCGCCGCGTCCGGCACCTGGCGGAAGCTCGGGAAGTCGTTCACGTCGACCACCACCGGCCCGTCGGGGCCCAGCAGCACGTCCACCCCGTACAGATCGAGCCCGTACACCTCCCCCACGCGCGCGGCGATCGCCGCCACCTCCGCCGACAGCGGCACGCGCCGCTCCCGTACCGAGGGATCGGGGTGCAGCGGGGAACAGCGCTCGGTCGCGAACAGTTCGCCGCCGACCCCGTACACCTTGATGTCCGTCCCGCGGTTGGGCACGTACGGCTGGGCGATGAGCATGCCCTCGCCCGCGAGCGCGGGGAGCATCGCCTCCAGCCGCTCCGGTGAGGACACCAGGTGCACGGCCCGCCCGGAGCTGCCGTCGGCGGGCTTGACGACGAGGGGGTACTCGGCCTCGGGTATCTCCCGCAGCAGTTCGGGGAGGGCCACGGCGTAGGTGACCGGCAGCGGGAGTCCCCTGCCGCGCCCGATGGCGGCGGCCAGCGCCTTGTCCCGTACGCCGCGGATCGAGCGGGCGTCGTTGACGGTGGTCGTCCCGGCCGCGGCGGCGGCCTCCAGGAGGGTCAGCCCGGGTCCGCCGGAGACCGTCTTCAGCACCCAGGCGTCGTGCGCGCCCGCGTCGACCGCCTCGCTCACGCGCAGCAGGGAACCGCCCGGCCGCACGACGTCGACCCGGTGGCCCCACGCGGTGAGTTGCCGGATCACCTCGTTCGGCATGCCGTCATGGCGGTAGTGCTCCTCCACCAGGAAGCAGAGCCTCATGGACCTTCCCCATATTCCCGGACGTCCGCCGATCCCGTCCGGCGAGTTGTGACGCCACAGGATGTCATGAACCGCAATGTGATGATCGGTCCGGGCCTGCCCCCGTGTCATGCCGCCGGTCCGCGATCCGGGCGGAAACTCCGGTGAATCATCGGACAAGCTGCTGCTACGTTGAGCGCGTGCCGAAGCTGAATCAGATCATCGCAGTCGAAAAGGGCGTCAAGTCCAAGTCCCTGTCCGAGCTCACCCAGGCTCACCACGATGTGCAGAAGCCCGCTCTGCTGGCCGGTATTTCGCGGACCTACCAGCCCAAGGACGAAGAGGGCGAGCAGCTGCCGCCCGAGTCCACCCGGGTGCAGATCAAGGCGGAGGACGTGCTGCGCGCCACGGCGGGAACGCTGACGCGGCTGTTCGACGTGACGGCGACCAAGGACTGGGCGAACCGCAGCGCGGCCGCCGACGTGGTCGTGGACGGGAACGTCCTGCTGCCGCAGGTGCCCGTCCCGTACCTGCTCTTCCTGGAGAAGCAGCTCACCGACCTGCACACCTTCGTGCGCAAGCTGCCGGTGCTCGACGCGTCCGAGTCCTGGAACCTGGACCCGTCCACGGACTCCTGGAAGACGGATCCGGTGCGCACCGTCCGTACCAAGAAGGTGCCGCGCAACCACGTCAAGGCCGAGGCCACCGAGAAGCATCCCGCGCAGGTCGAGGTCTACTACGAGGACGTGCCGGTCGGCTACTGGACGACCGTGAAGTTCTCCGGCGCCCTCCCGGCCCGCCGCGTGAACGAGCTCCTCGACCGTGTGGAGAAGCTCCAGCAGGCCGTGAAGTACGCCCGCGAGGAGGCCAACAGCACCGAGGTCACCGACCAGCCGGTCGGCGACGCGGTGTTCGGCTACCTGTTCAGGTAGCCCCGTGAACGCCCCCCGCCCGTGTGCGGGGGGTGCGCGAGAGCGCAAGCTGAAACTGAATGTCGAAGCTGAACAGGGGTGTCAGTTGGGGGTTCGAATCCCTCCCCCGGCACACGTGCCGGGGTGGCCCAAGCCTGGCAGAGGCGGCCCCGTCAATCTCAGATTCTCGCTCCAGTCTCAGTATTCGCCGCCGAACACCGGATCGACCGAGCGTGGACGATCATCGATGGATGGGGGTTCAAGTCCCCCCTGCGCCTCTCCTCGTGGCGCGGTAGTTCAAAGGCAGAACACATCGATCTAAGAATGATCCGCGACTCTTAAACGTGCCGGTGTGCGCAATTGGGTGGCACACAGGAGCCCGGGAGCTGGATATGCTCCCGGGCTCCGTCACGCCCGTCCCGCCGTGTCCGTCAGACCGGTACGGACACGAACGCGCGGCCCGCCTCGTTCTCGACCAGGATCTGCTTGACGTCCGCAGGGTCCACGGCCGCCGAGCCGTCCAGCGACGCGCCCTTGCCCTCGCCGCCCGCGGTGCTGCCCACGACCCAGCCTCCGGCGGTGGTACGCGTGCCGTCCTTGGCGACCACGACCAGCCGGCACCGTTCGCCCGGCGGAACTCCCGTCACCGCCGCGTTCAGCCGCACCCACTTCATCGCGGGTGTCATCGTCACGGTGATGCGCGCCCCGGTGCCCGGATCGGTCGCGGAGGCCACCTTGGTCCCCGGGACGTGGGACGGAGGGGCCGTCGTCACCGTCGGGGACGGCACCGGCGGCACCGCCAGGGCGCCTTCGTCGCCGGAGCCGAGCTGCGTGCCGGCCCAGAACACCGCGGCCAGCGAGGCCGCCGCGGCCACCGCCACGAGCCCGGTGCGCCGGCGCCGCCTTGCCTCCAGTTCGCCGCGCATCTGCCGCAGCGTGCGCTGCAGCAGCAGGTCGCCGCCCTGCGGGGGCCCGTCCAGGAACGCCTCCCCGGGCACCTCGCCCAGCGCGGCCTCCATCTCCCTCAACGCCGCCACCTCCTCCTGGCACCCCACGCATCCGCCGATGTGCTCCTCGATCCGGCGGACGTCCTCTTCGTCCAGTACACCGAGGACGTACGGGCCGAGGAGTTCCTCCTCGTGCCGCTGCCCGTTCATGCCACCACCTCACGCAGTCCGGCGGGCTGCTGGGGCGGCCTGCCCGGTCGTTTGCCGTCTCTGGAACCGTCATCCCTCGCGCCGCCGTCGGCGAACAGCTCGCGCAGGGCCTTGAGCGCGTAGTGCGAACGCGATTTGACCGTACCGGCCGGGATGCCGAGGCTGTCGGCGGCCTCCGAGACGCTCAGCTGCCGGTAGTACAGCACCGTCAGCACGTCCCGGTGCTCCGGGGACAGCCGGTCGAGGGCGCCGAGGACGGTCATGGTGTCCACCACGGATTCGGCGTGGTCCGCCTCCACCGGGGGAGCGGCCGAGGCTCCGGACACCTCCGGCGGCCGGGCGGCCTTGGCCCGGTAGCGGTCGGTGATGATGTTGCGGGCCACGGTGAGCAGCCAGCCGCGCACCGAACCCTTTCCGTTGACCAGGACTTCGGAATGCCGCCAGGCGCGGATGAGGGTCTCCTGGACGACGTCCTCGGCTGCGGCCCGGTCCCCGGTCAGCCTCGTGGCGTACGCGAGCAGGGCGTGGCCGTGCTCCTCGTACACCGACTTGATCAGTGCCTCGTCGGTCGAGCCCCGCCGAGTGCGGGGCCACAGTGGTCCGGCCATCTCACCCTCTCCGTCTTCCTCGCATTGCCGTGCGGTCGGAACACGCCGCCGGCGGGCGAGCGGTTCAGGTGACGTGGGTCACTCTCACGCTCAGATGCGGCAGTCGCGGCCGGTGTTGAGGCAGTCGACGACCCCGGCCATCCGTCCGTCGGTCATCGCGTTCACGAACATGGCGTGGTCCGTCCTGGGGCTGTGCCGCTGCTCGGGGAAGGAGTCGAGGGCGATCGGCGCGCCCGCGGGGACCTCGTAGGCGAGGGTGAGCCGCAGTTCGGGCACGGGGAAGGTGCCGCGCGGGCAGACGCCGCCCGCCTCGGGGAAGCGCAGGTGGGACCGGTGTCCGGCGCTCGCCGTGTCCAGCCCGTTCCAGCAGCTCGGGAAGGCCAGGGTGCGGGTGACGAGGTCGCCGGCCGGGCAGCGCGGATAGCGGGTGGTGGAGCGGTCGGGTGAGCCGGAACAGCCCCAGCGGGCCCGGACGTCGGCGCCGGTGCCCGCCGTGAACGCCACGGCGTCGCCCGTCATCCCGCGCAGGAACCGGGGCATCGCCACCACCTTGCTCACCGGGTTCCCCCGGTACTCCACCCGGACCGAGGCCTCGGGCAGGATCTCGCCGACGTTGCCGTGCCCGGCCGAGGTCTCGTACGGGAGGGTGCCCGGACGGTCGGTGCGGCGCAGGACGGGCCAGTAGTACGTGGACCGGTCACCGCCCGTGCAGCTGGTGGCGGCCGCGTCCAGGGAGGCGTCGGTGGACATCGCGTCCGCGGAGAGGTTCCCGACGTACGCGTGCGTGTGGTGGGCGCCGGCCCGGACACCGGGGGAGACCACCAGGTTGTCCTCGTTGTAGTGGCCTTCGCCGTTGCGCCCGCACTCCACGGTCACCGAGCCCGCCGAGCCGTCGGGCCCGGTGGCCGGAGCCGGGTCGGGGGAGGTGGGGGCGGAGGGTGAAACGTCCTTGATGTCCACGTAGTCGGAAGGCGCCGGCCCCGACGCGCCGTGCCCCGCGCCGTGCCCCGCGCCGTGTCCCGGACCGGCCGCCCGCGACGCGCCCAGCACGGCCGCGAGCAGCCCGCCGCCCAGCACCAGGCAGATGACGAGAGTGAGCAGTCGGCGTTCGTTCCCCATGCCGGTCACGGTTGCCGGTGGTGCCACCGCCGTCAACCTGGCATCCGCATGCCGGGCGCCGCCCCGGGGCGTTCTTGTCCGGCGGCGCGGCGGATGCGCAGAGTACGTCCCATGACACCTGCCGAGCTCGTGAACGCCCTCGCCCGCACCCGCGCGTCGCTCGACGGCTCCGAGGTCACCCTGTGGTGGTCCGGCGACGTCCACTCGTGGGGCCCGGGGGAGCCGTACCGGCACCTCTTCGGCTTCGAAGGGGTCAGCGTCGCCCGCCTCCTGCCGGACGAGGAGACCGGGGGCTGGCTCCTGCTGAACCGGGAGGCCGCGTTCTACCTGGACCCGGTGACCCGGGAGATCATGGAGACCTGGGAGGGCAAACCGGTCGTCCACGTCTGGAACGATCCGGCGAACCTGCGGCTGCGGCCCTTCCCCGTTCCCATGACAGAGCTCGGCGACCAGGTCTGCTTCAGCCTGGAGATCCCCCTCGCCTACCCCTCGCCGCTGCCGGTCGCCGAGTTCCCGCTGAACTCCGCGGACGACACCTACCGGGCGCTGGAGCTCTTCCAGTACTTCGCACCGGCGGACGTGACGACCACCGACGCGCCGAGCGTGCCCGCCACCCTGTCGTGGACGCGGATGTCCCCGTGGCTGCCGTGGATGGAACAGGGCCCGCGGCCCGGCGGCCTCGCCTTCCACTGCCGGGGCCGCAAACTCGGCTCCTACGACGAGGTGCCCGAACGCACCCGCGCCTACGTCGCGGCCCGCCACCCGGAGTTCGCCCGGGCACCGGAGAAGTGGACCGAGCCGAACGAGACGAGCTGGACGTACTTCCGCAAACTGGCCCGTCCCCACTGAAAACGCCGCACCGGCGCACCCGTCGCCCAACCGGTGCACACCCCGCCGAACCTCCACCCGGAGGCTGCGCCTAATATCCGGCAGGGGGATCTCCGGGGGGCCCGACAAGGGTTTTCCCCGTATCCAGTTCACCAGCCTGTTGCCTACTGTCTGCCCATCGGCGATCTTCCCCGGGCCGGTCGGAACCCACGCCAACCCCACATGGCGTGAATCCGCGCCGCCCGGCGGACCGTCGGTACCGCCGTTGCCCTGCCCCGCCGTCGAGGCCGGAGCGACGTGGCGCGCGGTGGCGGCCGGGGCGAGTTCGACCAGCTCGCTCCCGGCCCCGCAGCCGCCGGTTCACCTCCCACACTGCACCGACCGGCCGCTCCGGCCTGCCCGGAACCGGCCCGTGAAAGGGAACACCGTGCACGCATCCAGACGTCGTAGGCTCATATCCGTGGCGGCGATCTCCGTCACCCTGCTCGCCGGCACCGCCACCGCGTCCGTGGCCGTCGAGACCCCCGCCGGGGCCCCCGCCGCCGCGGCGGCCGGCACCGCGCCGGTGGAGAACCTCATCGTCGGATACAAGGCTTCGGCCTCCGAGGCCAGTTCCAACACGGCGGCCGCCGCCGATGCCACGGCCAAGGGGAAGAAGGCCGGCAAGAAGGCGAAGTTCGACCGCCGCCTCGGCACCGGCGCCGCCCTCGTCAACCTCGGCGGCACCGTCGCTCCCAAGGACGCCGCCGACGTGATGGCCCAGTTCCGCGCCGACCCGGACGTCGCGTACGTCGAGGTGGACGCGCGTGCCTACCCGCTGGCCGTCACCCCGAACGACACCGAGTACGCCAAGCAGTGGGACCTCTTCGAGCCCACCGCCGGCATGAACGTCCCCGCCGCCTGGGACAAGACGACCGGCTCCGGCGTCACCGTCGCCGTGATCGACACCGGCTACGTGGCCCACTCGGACGTCGCCCCCAACATCGTCGCGGGCTACGACTTCATCACCAGCTCCACCGCCGCCCGTGACGGCAACGGCCGCGACAGCGACCCGTCCGACCAGGGCGACTGGAGCGCGGCCGGCGAGTGCGGCACCGGCTCCACGGCCAGCAACTCCTCCTGGCACGGCACCCACGTCGCGGGCACCATCGCGGCCGCCACGAACAACTCCAAGGGCGTCGCGGGCATCGCGTACGGGGCGAAGATCCAGCCCGTCCGCGTGCTCGGCAAGTGCGGCGGTGCCACCTCGGACATCGTCGACGCCATCACCTGGGCCTCCGGCGGCAGCGTGGCGGGCATCCCCGCCAACGCCACCCCGGCCAAGGTCATCAACATGAGCCTCGGCGGCTCCGGCGCCTGCAGCTCCACCTACCAGAACGCCATCAACGCGGCCGTCGCCCGCGGCACGACCGTCGTCGTCGCCGCCGGCAACAGCAACGCGGACGCGGCCAACTTCTCCCCGGCCAGCTGCAACAACGTGATCAACGTCGCCTCCACCAACCGGACCGGCGACCGCTCGTTCTACTCCAACTACGGCGCCATCATCGACATCGCCGCCCCGGGCGGTGAGACCCGCCGCAGCACCGACACGCCCGGCACCGTCACCACCCCCGAGAACGGCATCCTCTCGACGCTGAACGCCGGCACCACCACCCCGGGCTCCGAGATCTACAAGCCGTACCAGGGCACCAGCATGGCCGCCCCGCACATCGCGGGCCTCGCCGCCCTCATGAAGTCGGCGAAGCCCTCGCTGACCCCGGCGCAGATCGAGAGCGCCATCAAGGACAACGCCCGCCCGCTGGCCGGCACCTGCACCGGCGGCTGCGGCGCCGGCCTCGCCGACGCGGCCGCGACCATCACCGCGGTGACCGCGCCCACCACGGGCTTCGAGAACACCACGGACTACGCGATCGCCGACAACAGCACCGTGGAGAGCCCGATCACCGTCACCGGCAAGACCGGCAACGCGCCGGCCTCGCTCAAGGTCGGCGTGAACATCGTCCACACCTACATCGGTGACCTCAAGGTCGACCTGGTCGCCCCGGACGGCACGGTCTACACCCTGCACAACCGTGCGGGTGGCAGCGCCGACAACATCAACCAGACCTACACCGTCGACGCCTCCTCCGAGGTCGCCAACGGCACCTGGAAGCTCCGGGTCAACGACAACGCCGCCGGCGACACCGGCAGGATCGACTCCTGGAACCTCGGCTTCTGACCGGGCCCGTGCCCGCCGCCGCGCCGAGCCCCCCAACTCGGGCTGACGGGGCGATAGTACGGACCAAGTGAACCCGTCGGACCTGCTGATACTCCTCGTATCGGCAGGTCCGGCGGTTTTTCCCGTCGGCCGACTGATTTCTGCGTCACAATCGGAGCCCGCCAGCCCTTTGACCTCGTATTGTCGCCTCTCACAGGAACGGCACAGGAGCTGGGGACCGAGAGGCTGGTGGCTGTGCGTGGTGGCGGCGGGGCACGCTGACACAAGTGTCGGACACGTTGAACTCATCAAGGCGGTCGACCGCGCGCTGACCACGCACGGCCGGGCGCTCGTCACCGGACCCGCCGGCGCGGGCAAGACGGAGCTGGTGCGCGCCGTCGCGGCCGCGGCCGAAGCGCGCCGCGAGACGGTGCTGCGACTGGCTCCCGAGGCGGGTGACCAGCGGATACCCGAGGCCTCCGCCGCCGCCCTGCTGTCCTCCGTGCCCGGATCCGGGCTCGAACAGCTCGCCCGGCCCCAGCGCACCGCCATCGCCCTGCTGTGCCGCGAGGCCGAGGCCCCGCGCGTCGGCCGCGACCACGTCGCCCTGCGCCTGGCCGTCGTCGAGGTGCTGCGGACGCTCGCCGCCCGCCAACCCGTCCTGCTCGTCCTGGACAACGCCCAGTGGATGGACCCCGAGAGCACCGACCTGCTCCGCTTCGCGCTGCGTTTGACCCCGCCCCGCGTACGGGTCCTCGTCGCCGAACAGCCCCAGGAGGGCGCCCCCGTCGGCGAACCCCTCTGCGGGCCCGGCACCCCCGCGATCCGGATCCCGCCGCTCGGTGCCGACGAGGTCGCCGAACTCCTCGTCCGCCACGGCCTGCCCGCCCGCCTCGCCGGCCGTATCCACCAGGCCAGCGGCGGCAACCCGCGCCTCGCGCTCGCCCTCGGCCACTCCTTTGCCGAAGCCGCCGGCGCCCGTGACGGCGGTGCGCACCACGCCGACGCCCTGCCCGTCTCCGGGCAGGCCCGCGAGGTGGCCCGCAGACTGCTCGCCGGAGTCCCCGCCGAGGCCCGCCGCACCCTGCTCCTCGCCGCGCTCGCCGCCCGCCCCACCACCGCCCTGCTGCGCCGGGCCGGACGCCCCGACGCCGAGGCGGAGCTGGCCGCGGCGGAACGGGCCGCACTGGTACGGGTCGGGGAGGACGGCAGCGTCGAGTTCACCGCCGGCGCCCTGCCCACCGCGCTCGCCGCCGACGCGGGCTGGCCCGAACGCGCCGCGGGGCACGCGGCCCTGGCCGACGCCGTGGACGACCCGGTCCAGGCCGTACGCCACCGGGCCCTCGCCGTGGACACCCCCGACCAGTGGCTCGCCGCCGAGATCAGCGAGGCCGCGGACGTCTGCCGCCGGCTGGGCCGACGGGCCCTCGCGGCCGAACTCGGCCTGCTCGCCGCCGAACGGACCCCGTCCTGCCTGGCCGGTGAGGAACTCGCCCGCCTCGTCACTGCCGCCGAGGACGCGGGCTGGGCCGGGCGCGCCGACCTCGCCCATCGGGCCACCCGGGCCGTGCTCGCCCGCGACGCCTCGCCCGCCGACCGGGTCCGGGCCCGGCTCGCCGTCATGGACGCCGCCGGACAGGCCCTCGGCACCCTCGACGAGACCTTCGCGTACGCCATGGCCGACGCGGCGGGGGATCCCTCGCTGCAGGCCGCGGTCCAGCTGCGCATGGCCTGGAAGCACAACCTCAGCGACGGCGACCCCGTCCGCGCCCGCGACGCCGCGGCCCGGGCCGGAGCCCTCGCCGCGCTCGGCGGCGACCAGGTCGCCCAGGCCATGGCCCTGACGGTGCGGGCCCGGATGGGCCGCATCCTCGGCGACCCGGGCGCGGAGGCGATCCTGGCCGAGGCGCTCGCACTGCCCGTGCCCGAAGTCCCCCTCGGCATGCGCAACGCGCCGCAGTACCTCGCCGTACGGCACGCCCTGTTCGACGACAGCCTCGACGACGCCCGCCGCCAGCTGATGGTGCTGCTCCCGGCCGTCCAGGCCACGGGATCCGCCGAGGACGTCTTCGAGGTGCTGCGCAGCCTCACCGAGGTGGAACTGCGCGGCGGCCGCTGCGGGGCCGCGTCCCTGCGGGCCCGACAGGCCCTGGAACTGACCATAGAGGCGGGCCTCTCGCCCGGCCCGGCCTGGTACCTCGCCGCGATGGCGGAGGCCGGCGGCGGCAGCTTCGCGCGGGCCGCCGGATACGCCCGCCGCGGCATCCAGGCCTCCCGGGAGGAACGGGACCAGGTGTTCCTCTCCCGCAGCCTGCACGCGCTCGGCCTCGTCGAACTGGCCACGGGGGAAGCGGCGAAGGCCGTCGCCACCCTGCGGCAGGTCGAGGAACTGGAAGCCGCCCAGAAGGTGGCCGACCCGTCGATCCTGCGCTGGCACGGGGAGCTCGCCGAGGCACTGGTCGCCGCCGACGCCCCCGGGGAGGCGGCCCGGCTGGTCGACCGCGTCCGTACCGTCGCCGTCGGTCTCGGCCGGGGAGGGGTCGTCGCCGCCCTGGACCGGGCGCGCGGCCTGTGCCTGTCCGCGCAGGGCGAGGCCGACGCGGCCGTGCACCTGCTGGAAACCACCGCTCAGCGGTTCGACGCCCTCGGACTGCCGCTGGAACGGGGCAGGACGCTGCTGGCCCTGGCCCGCGTCGAACGGCGCCGCCGCCGGCGCGCACCGGCCCGGGCCGCGCTCATGGCGGCGGCCGAGGTGTTCGGCCGGGCCGGGGCCACTCCGTGGGCGGAGCTCGCGGGGGAGACCGCCGCCGGCGAGGGAACCCGTACGGAATCGGCCGCGGCACCGGCCCTCACGGAGGCGGAGGCCCGGCTCGCGCTGCTCGTCAGCCAGGGGGCCAGCAACCAGGAGGCGGCGGCGAAGCTGTTCGTCAGCGTCAAGACGGTGGAGGCCCGGCTGACGCGCATCTACCAGAAGCTCGACGTGCGGTCGCGGGCCCAGCTGGCCACCGCCCTGACCAAACGGAACGCGCCGGCGTAGCGGGTGCTACGCCGGCGCGCCGCCGGGGTCCTGACGAAGGTGTCAGCTGCCGGCGGAGAGGTTGCCGGACAGGACCGGGATGTTGCTGAGGATGTGCGAGGCCGTCTCGTCGCCCTTGGCCTGGGTGGAGTTCTCGGCGCACTGCTGGTTCTGCGGGTTGGACGCGATCGGGATGTCCTGGACGCCCACGTTGACCAGGGCGAGGATGGACTGGGCGTTGACCTTGGCGGGCAGGCCGACGCAGAGCTTGTTGAGGGAGCCCTGGACCAGGCTCGCCTGCGGGCTCATCGCGCCCTGGGTCTCCTGGTTGCCGAAGACCTGCGCGGCGCCGTTGCCGTTGACGGTGTTGACGCCGTTGTCGTTGCCGATCGCCATCGCCGGGGTGGCTACGGCCGCACCGGCACCCAGGACGGAGGCGGTGACCGCGGCGGATGCCATGAGCTTCTTGAACATGTCGGGGATCCTTCTGTCGCACTGTCGCATGAGATAGCTGCCCTCGGCGGGACAGGCTGATCAACTGCTGACGGCGCCAGGGGTTATCCCCCATCACCCGGGTGGCCCATTCGGCACACCGGGCCACCCGGTGTGGGCTCGTGCGTCCCGGGCTCAGCCGGTCTTGCGGCGCACCTTCTTGTTCTTGCCTCCGCCGCCGCTGCTGGCCCCCTGGACCTTCGCGCGGTTCTGGTGCGCCTGCTGGGACCGGGCATTCGCCGCGTTGCGTTCCAGGGCCTCCCGGAACTTGCGCTTGGCCGCCTCCGCCGGGGATTCGTCCGGCGGGGTCTGCGTCTCGTCTGCCATGTGTCCTCCTGGAGTGATCAAGCGGATTCAGTCTGTCAGCCGGGGTCGGCGCTGACCAGCGAGTTCCCGGAGGAGGAGGCGCCTCGCGGCAGGTCGACGGCATGTCAAAGCGGAGCTTGGACCAGTCATAAGTTGCGATTATGGGGGTATAAGTCGGCACCGGGTGCTAGGTAAGGCTTCCCTTCGTTTAGGGTTCAGCATGATCCACCGTGCTGTCGCTCGAAGGGAACCATTGCCATGCCTCGCCCTCTGCGAGTAGCAATCGTCGGTGCCGGCCCCGCCGGCATATATGCCGCCGACGCCCTGCTGAAGTCCGAGACCGCCGTCGAACCCGGCGTGTCCATCGATCTCTTCGAGCGGATGCCCGCGCCCTTCGGTCTGATCCGCTACGGCGTCGCACCGGACCACCCCCGCATCAAGGGCATCATCACGGCCCTGCACCAGGTGCTCGACAAGCCCCAGGTCAGGCTCTTCGGAAACGTCGACTACCCGAACGACATCAGCCTCGACGAGCTGCGGTCCTTCTACGACGCCGTGATCTTCTCCACCGGGGCCACGGCCGACCGCGCACTCCCCGTCCCGGGCGTCGACCTGGACGGCTCCTACGGTGCCGCCGACTTCGTCTCCTGGTACGACGGTCACCCCGACGTCCCGCGCACCTGGCCGCTGGAGGCCGAGAAGGTCGCCGTGCTCGGCGTCGGCAACGTCGCCCTGGACGTCGCGCGCATCCTCGCCAAGACGGCCGACGAACTGCTGCCGACCGAGATCCCGGCCAACGTCTACGACGGCCTCAAGGCGAACAAGGCCCGGGAGGTGCACGTCTTCGGCCGCCGCGGTCCGGCCCAGGCCAAGTTCAGCCCGATGGAGCTGCGCGAACTGGACCACTCGCCGAACATCGAGGTCATCGTCAACCCCGAGGACATCGACTACGACGAGGGCTCGATCGCCGAGCGCCGCAGGAACAAGCAGACCGACATGGTCGCCAAGACCCTGGAGAACTGGGCGATCCGCGACGTCGGCGAGCGCCCGCACAAGCTGTTCCTGCACTTCTTCGAGTCGCCCACCGAAGTGCTCGGCGAGGACGGCAAGGTCGTGGGCCTGCGCACCGAGCGCACGGAACTCGACGGCACGGGCAACGTCAGGGGCACCGGCCGGTTCACGGACTGGGACGTCCAGTCCGTCTACCGGGCCGTGGGCTACCTCTCCGACGAACTGCCGAAGCTCCCCTGGGACGCCGAGTCGGGCACCGTCCCGGACGAGGCCGGCCGCGTGATGGAGTCCGGCAGCCACCTGCCCTCGACGTACGTGACCGGCTGGATCCGGCGCGGACCGATCGGCCTGATCGGCCACACGAAGGGCGACGCGAACGAAACCGTCGCCAGCCTGCTCGCCGACCACGCCGCGGGCCGGCTGACCGTTCCGGAGGCCCCGGAGCCGGAGGCCGTCGAGGCCTTCCTCGCCGAGCGGAGCGTGCGCTACACGACCTGGGAGGGCTGGTACAAGCTGGACGCCGCCGAGAAGGCGCTGGGCGAGCCGCAGGGCCGCGAGCGGGTGAAGATCGTCGAGCGCGAGGACATGCTCGACGCGAGCGGCGCGTAACGCTGCGGAGGGCCGGCGCTCGTACGGAGCACCGGCCCTCGTGCGTATGGCGGGCCCCGGTGATCCGGTGCGGCGCCGCTGCCGGGGGCTCCACGGGCGTCCGGGACCGGGCCTCCCGCGTGGGGCGGCCCCGGTGATTTCGGTGCGGCGCCCGCTGCTGGGGGGCTCCACCACCGGGCCTCCGCGCCTCGAACGCCGGAGGGGCCGGATGTTCAGCCGCGGCGCTCCAGCAGGCCCCGTACGAAGGCCGCCTGGCCCGCGTGCTGCCAGTCGTCGCCCAGCACGCTCACCAGGCGGACGCCCAGGGTGACCGGCGGGTCCCAGCGCTCGTCCACCACCCGCTCCAGGTCGGCGGCGGCGAGGCCGCGGACGAAGCGGAGGGTCTGTTCGTGCACCGCGTCGTGGTACCCGAGGAGCAGCTCGCCCGAGTCGACCCGCACCGAGGCGACCTGGCGCGGGGTGTGTCCGTACCCGGTGGAGCCGGCGGGGACGGGGAGGGCGAACCGGGCCGCCCAGTCCCCGGACTGCCAGACCTGCTCCAGGTCCGCCGCGTCGGCGATGTGGTCGTCCTGGATCCGGGTCAGGTGCCAGACCAGCCAGGTGATCGAGTTCGCGGCCGGATCGACCTGGGCGTTGAGCGACTGCGCCGGGAGCCCGTCCACGACCTCGTGGACGAGCTCCCGGATACGTCCGAACCCGTCGGCGATGACCTCCGTAGCCTTCATGCACCCACCATGCGGGGCCGGGCCGCCGTCCCGCCGTGTGCGACACGCGGTGGGACGGCGGCCGTGTTCCGGGCGCCCGTGTTCCCGGCGGCCGGGCTCAGGCGGTCGTCTCCGCCTTCTCGGGCCGTGCCGCACCCACGGCCCCCGCGGAGGCCGGGACCGACCCGGTCGCCACCGTGCCCCGGCCGCCGCGCAGGCCGAGCCAGCCGATCACCGCGACCAGGGCGAAGGCCACGGCCCCGATCGCGAAGGTGAGGGTGAAGCCGGACTCGGCGGGCAGCGGGGGCACCCCGGCGGGCAGGTGCTCGATGGTCTTCGAGGCCAGGATGGTGGTGACGATCGCGCTGCCGATGGCGCTGCCCGTCGAGCGGGAGATCGAGTTGATGCCGTTGGCGATGCCGCTCTGGTGGTGCGGGACGCTCGACATGATCACGGCGGGCATGGCCGCGTAGCCGAAGCTCACGGCCGCGCCCACGACGAGACCGGCGCCGATCACCGAGGCGGTGTGGCCGTGGTCGAGGGCCAGCCAGCCGAAGCCGGCGGCGCCGAGCGCGGCGGCCAGGCCCAGCGCCACGCGCGGACCGCGGTGGCGGACCAGCTGGCCGCCGAGGGGGGAGGCGAGCAGCGAGACGATCGCGCCGGGCAGCAGGAACTGGACGGACGCGCGCAGGATCGACGCGCCGAAGCCGTAGCCGGTGAGGGCCTCGGGCATCTGGACGAGGTAGGAGACGCCCAGGAAGTTCGCGAACATGCCGAAGCCGACGAGGATGCCGGCCAGGTTGGCCATCAGCACCGGGCGGTGGACGAACATCCGCATGTCGACCAGGGGCTCGCGGACCTTGAGCTCGGTCAGGACCCAGACGGCGGCCATGACGGCGGCGCCGGCGAAGCTGCCCAGCGTACGGCCTGACGTCCAGCCCCACTCGTGGCCCTGGGAGATCGGCAGCAGGAGCAGCAGCAGCGTGATGCCGAGGGTCAGGGCGCCGAGGAAGTCGGTGCGTCCGCCGGTCTTGTGGCGCGTCGCCGGGACGAGGAGGAGGACGGCGAGCAGGGCGATGACCGCGAAGCCGGTCGCCATCCAGAAGGCGTTGCGGTAGTCGGCCCCGGAGCCGGAGGTCAGCAGACCGGTGGCGACCAGGGCGAGACCGCTGCCGAACGCGAGCGTGCCGCTGACCAGTGCCATCGCGCCGGGCAGCTTCTGCGGCCGGACCTCTTCGCGCAGCACGGACAGCGCCAGCGGGAAGATCGCGGTGGCGGCTCCCTGGAGCACCCGGCCCAGGATCAGCAGCGGCAGCGAGGAGGCCAGGGCGGCGATGACGGAACCGGCGACCATGACGCCGAGCACGGCCACCAGGGTCGGCTTCTTGCCGTGCTGGTCGCCGAAGCGGCCCAGCAGCGGGGTGAAGACGGCCGCCGAGAGCAGGGTGGCGGTGGTGACCCAGCTCACGCCGGCGGTGGAGGCGCCGAGGTCGGTGCGGATGAGGCCGAGGATCGGGACCGGCAGGGTCTGCATCATCGACACGACCATGGCGGCCAGGCTCAGGGCGAAGACGATGACCGTCTCGTTCCTGTACCCGGCGGCCGGGGCGGCGGGGGAGGGGGTGCTCATGGCGGGCGGGTCCTTCTCGGGAGCTTCAGGGTGCAGATGTTTGATGTCGTCAAGTAACTCGACCGAAGGTAGACCTCAATAGTTCAGATGGTCAAGTAAACAATTGATAATGTGAAGCATTGTGAGTACGCTCCAGACATGAGCGACACCGCCGCCCCGCACGCCCCCGCCAAGCTCCAGCTGCTGGAACTGCTCGCCGCCATCGGCACCGCCCAGTGGCGCGACTTCGCCGCAGCGGCGGCCCGCTACGGCCTCACCTCCACCCAGGCCCGGGTCCTCGCGCAGCTCGACGGGCCCGTGCCGATGCGCGGCCTGGCCGCGCTGCTGGTGTGCGACGCCTCGAACGTGACCGGCATCGTCGACCGCCTGGAGGCCCGCGAGCTGGTGCGCCGCGAGCCCGCCCCCACCGACCGCCGCGTGAAGAACGTGGTGGCCACCGACGAGGGCCGCGAGATCATCCGGCGCGTACGCGAGGAGATGCAGGCGACGCACGGCGCGCTGGACACCCTCGACGAGGCCGAGAGCGCCACCCTCTACGCCCTGCTGGAACGGCTGCGGCCCACCATGGAGAAGCACGCCTGAAGTAGCCTCGGCTCCCATGAGTACTCTGCGGACGATCAACGACGTGCCGGTGCTGATGTGCGAGGCCGAGGGCGAGCCCATCGCGGGCGAACGCGAGGCCCTGGACCACATCGGGAACGCGGGTTACCAGGGTGCCGAGTGGGTGGTCGTCCCCGCCGGGCGCTTCGACGAATCGTTCTTCCGGCTGAGCACCCGGGTCGCCGGCGCGATCATCCAGAAGTTCGTCCAATATCGCGTGGGGATCATCGTCCTCGGCGACATCTCCCGTCACACCGAGGCCAGTCCGGCGCTGCGGGACTTCGTCCGCGAGTGCAACCGCGGGACCCAGACCTGGTTCGTCGCCGACGACGACGAGCTGCGCGAGCGGCTCGCCGGGGCACGGGCGTGAGGAGCGGCGCCCAGGTCCGGATCCTGCGGGCGGCCGGCCGCGCCGCCTCCGTCTGGAAGAACGGCGGGGGAGTCACCCGCGAGATCGCCGTCTTCCCCGACGGGGCCGGCATGGACGACTTCCTGTGGCGGGCGAGCCTCGCCGAGGTCACCGAGGACGGCCCCTTCTCGGCCTTCCCCGGGATCGACCGCACCCTCACCCTGGCCGAAGGCGCGGGGATGGACCTCGTGGTCGGGGGCCGGCGGCGTCTCGTGGACGAGCGGTTCGCGCCGCAGGACTTCCCCGGGGACGAGCCGACCGGCTGCCGGCTCCTGTCGGGCCCCGTCGTCAACTTCAACGTGATGCACCGCAGGGGCGCCGTCGAGGCCGCGACCGCCGTCGTACGGGGCCGGCTCTCGCGCGCCGTCGTGTCGGACGAGACCCTGCTGCTGGTCGCCCTGGAGGGGGCCGCCACGGTCCGGGTGGGGCGCACCCCGGACCTCGCGCTGGCCCCGTACGACGCGGTCCTGGTGACGGGCGACTTCCTCGACTACCTCGACGCCTCCGGGCATGCGGCGCTGGTCTGCTTCCGGTAGCGGCCCGCAGGGGTGACGTGACGTCACCCCTGCGGCCATAGAGGTGAGAGCGGGCCGCGCGTCGACCGCGCCGGGCGTCCGGGGCCGCCGCGGAGCGCTATCCATGTCGACGTGATCAAGTCGCTCCGTACCGGATTCACCGCAGCAGCCGTGACCGCAGCTCTCGTCACGCTCACCCCCTCGGCCGGGGCCTCCGCCCCGTCCTCCGCCACCCTGGCCCCCTCCGACAAGGTGACCGTGGACGTCGCCACCGTGAACGGATCGGGCTGCCGGCCGGGCAGCGCCACCGTCGCCGTGGCGCCTGACAACTCGGCCTTCACCGTCACCTACAGCGAGTACGTCGCCCAGGCCGGCGGGGGCATCTCCGCCGTCGAAGGCCGCAAGAACTGTCTCCTCTCGCTGGTCGTCCACGTCCCGCAGGGCTTCACCTACGCCGTGGCCCAGGTCGACTACCGGGGCTTCGGCAGCCTGCAGCCGGGCGCCGTCGGCACGCAGAAGGCCAGCTACTACTTCCAGGGCATGAGCCAGACAGCCCAGCGCAGCCACAGGTTCGCGGGCGCGCTCGACGACAACTGGCAGGCGACCGACACCACGGGCATCGAGGCCCTGGTCTTCGCGCCCTGCGGGGAACAGCGCAACTTCAACATCAACACCGAACTGCGCGCCGAGGTCGGCACCTCCGACCCGTCGAAGATCAGTTTCATGGCCCTCGACTCGACGGACGGCAGCATCAACAGCAAGTACCACTTCTCCTGGAAGCAGTGCGCGAAGCGCTGACGGGACCGGACGGTCAGGCGGACGCGCGCCGCACCAGGGACGTGGCGGTGACCACCGATCTGGGCGCGGCGCGCTCCCCGGGCCCCGCGCCCAGGGTCTCCAGCAGCATCCGCGCCATCAGGTGCCCCATCCCCTCGATGTCCTGACGTACCGTCGTCAGCGGCGGGTCGGCGCTCTCCGCCACCGGTTCGGCGTCGTCGAAGCCGACGACCGCCACCTGATCCGGAACCGTCAGGCCGCGCTCCCTCAGCACCCGCAGCGCACCCGTCGCCATGAGGTCGTTCGCGGCGAACACCGCGTCGACGCCGGGGCAGCGGTCGAGCAGGGCGGCCATGGCGCGGGCCCCGCCCGCCACGGTGAAGTCCCCCTCGGAGACCAGCGCGTCCGCGGCGGCGGGCAGCACGTCCCGGTAGCCGCTCAGCCGGTCGGCGGCCGAGGTCTGGTCGAGCGGCCCGGCGATGTGGGCGATGTGCCGGCGGCCCTGCGCGACCAGGTGCCGTACGGCCTCCCGCGCGCCCCCGCGGTTGTCGGCGTCCACGTACGCCACCTCCTCGCCCCCGGCGGGGCCCCCCGTCCAGCCGGGCCGGCCGCCGTAGACCGTGGGCATGCCGATCCGCCGGGTGATCCCGGGCAGCGGGTCGTCGGTGTGCAGGGAGAAGGCCAGGGCTCCGTCGACGTGCCCGCCGGCCAGGTAGCGCTCGATCCGCTCGTAGTCGCCCCGGTCCTCCACCAGCAGCAGTACCAGCTGCGTGTCGTGCGCGGTGAGTTCCTTCGCGATACCGCGTACCTGCCGGGAGAAGAAGGGGTCCGAGAAGATTCGGGTCTCCGGCTCGGCGATGATCACCGCCACGGCGCCGGTGCGCCGGGTGACCAGGGTGCGGGCCGCGGGGTTGGGGACGTAGCCCAGGTCCCGTACGGCCTGGCGCACCTTGTCCGCCAGGTGTGCGCGGACCCCGTCGCCGCCGTTGACCACCCGGGAGACGGTCGCCCGGGACACCCCGGCGCGTGTCGCCACCGCCTCCAGGGTGGGCCGGCTGCCGGGACGCTGTTCGGGCATCGGCGCTCCTCCTGGGTGTCCGCGGGCGGTCGCCGCGCCGGGCAGCAGGTTAGCCCGTACCGCCGGGAGGCCGGGGGCGCTCCGGGCGGTACGGGCCGTCCGTGGTCCGGACCTGTCCGGTCCGGGCCGGTCAGTGGCCGAAGTCGAACCAGTTGACGTTGACGTAGTCGGAGCCCTGGCCGCTGGTGAAGGTCAGGTAGACGTCGTGCGTGCCGGTGACCGCGGCGATGTTCGCCGGGACCGTCCGCCAGCTCTGCCAGCCGCCGGTGTTCGCCACGGAGAAACTGCCGACCGGGGCGCTCGTGCGGCTGTCCAGCCGGACCTCGACGAGCCCGCTGACCCCGCCGGCCGCACCGGAGGCGACCCGCGCGTAGAACTGCCGCGCGGCCGTGGACCCGAAGTCGACGCCCCGGTACAGGGCCCAGTCGCCGTTGCCGACGGCGGCGATGTTCTGTCCGCCGCCGGTGTCGGAGGTCGTCTCCTTGCCCACGCCCGCCTGGTCGTCGTACGACTCGGCCTGGATGGCGGCGTACGCGTCGCGGTGGCCCGCCGGCGGGGTGGTGGCCGGGGGAGTCGTGGGCGGGGGCGTCGTGGGCCCGGTGCCCGCCGACCGCAGGACGGAGACGTAGTCGACCACCATGGGGTGGCCGGGCTCGGTGCCGGCGTCGGGCCCGCCGCCGAAGGCGTCGGGGAAGCCGCCGCCCATGGCGACGTTCAGGATGACGAAGTAGCCGTGGTTCGTGGCGGCGGTCCAGGTGGCCGCGTCCACCTGGTTCGCGCGCACCGTGTGGTAGTTCACCCCGTCGACGAAGAAGCGCATCTCCTCGACGGCCGTGGACCTGTCCCACTCCACGGCGTACGTGTGGAACCCGCCCTGGCAGCTGGTGCCCGGGCAGACGCGCTGGCCGCCGATGCCGGAGGTCTCGTTGCAGGGGCCGCCCGGGGTGGTGCCGCAGTGCATGGTCGCCCAGACGTTGTCGATGCCCTGGACGTTCTCCATGATGTCGAGCTCGCCGATACCCGGCCAGTTCCACCAGTTGCCGCGGTACGGGGCGCCGAGCATCCAGAAGGCCGGCCAGTAGCCCTTGGCCGCCGGGCCCGTCACGTTCGGCATCTGTATGCGGGCCTCCGTGCGGAGCCTGCCTCCCGGTGCCGGGGCGAAGTCGGACCTGCGGGTCTCGACGCGCCCGGAGGTCCAGCGGCCCGCGGCGTCCCTCCTCGGGGTGATCCGCAGGTTGCCCGCCCCGTCGAGGGAGACGTTGGCGGGATCGGCGGTCATGGTCTCGACCTCGCCGGTGCCGAAGGCGGCGGGACCGCCGGGATAGCTCGTCCCGGTCGTGTACTGCCAGTCGGCCGTGTTCACGCCGGAGCCCGCCGGCCCGTCGAAGTCGTCCAGGAACACCTGGGTCCAGCCGGCCGGGGTGGGGGGAGCCGCGGCGCCGGCGGGCAGGGTGGCGGCGGCAGCGGCGGCCACGACCACGGCGGCCGTGCCGAGTGCGGCCAGGACGGCCCGCCGTAACTGCGGCCTCGTCCTTCGGGGTGTCTCTCGCATGGGTGCCCTCTCTGAAGCGCCGTGCGGCGCGGTGCGGGGGGAAGAGCCAGGGGAGTTCGCCGTTCGCAGGCGCGGTGAAAGCCGTCTGAGAGCGCTCTCAGGAACGCGCCGCTGGACACTGTGCTCCCCACCCGTTCGGGCGTCAAGAGATGGAACCGGGAAAGGGCCCGCGGGGCGGAGCGGTTCATTGGTCGAACGCTCGGCCGTCACCCGTCAGGCCCAGTCCGCCGGAGGAGTTCAGTAGGCCGGGCCGAGGACCTCCTGCGCGCCCGGGAGTTCGTGGACGGACGCCGCCCTGCCCGTGAGCGGCAGCAGGGAGGAGAGCGGGCACACCACGGGCATCTCGTGGTCCACCTCCCACTCCCCGACCGTGCCGCGCCCGCCGCCGCGGCCCGCGCGGTCGGTGGTGCAGACGGCGTACAGCTGACCGGCGCAGCCCCGGCAGAACAGGAGCTGGTGCCCGCTCACGGCGCCTCCGCGGGCACCGCGTCCGGCGCCCACGCCGCGGCGGGGCCCGGACGGCGGAGCCGGTTCCCCCGAGTGCCGGGCAGGCCGCGCGCTTGTAGCGTCGGTCGCGTCAGGAGTCCCGGTGAACGGACAGGACTCCGCAGGCCGGTTCGCACCCGCGGTACACGTCCCGCCGGCGCACCGAGCCGCACGTGTGCAGCCCGCGCCGGCGCCGAGCCGGTCCGCCCCTCGCGACCCGGTGTCCGGCCGCACGCGCAGCCCCCGTGAGAGAGGCCGTGCCGATGACGAACGACGCCCCGATAGCGCCGAGCGCCCCCGTCGCCCCGGAGGCGAGCTTCCTGCGTATCGAGAAGGGCTCCGCCGGGCCCGAGGAACTGGCCGCGATCGCCCTCGTGGTCGCCTGCTGCGCGCGGCGCACCTCCGTCGGCGCCGCCGGCGCCGCGGGCCGGGACAGGTCCGGGACCACGGCGCGGGGCGCCGGGCACCGCCCGGGGCACCGTCCCGCCCGCTCGGGCACCGGCTGCTGGGCAGGCTGCTGGGCCTGCCGCTGAACCCCGCCCGCCGGCCGCGCGCACGGCCGGCGGGAGGGAGAGCGAGGTGGTCACGCCCGGCGCAGCACCGTCGAGAGGGCGCTGCGCAGCGCCGCCCGGGCATCCGGCGCGGCGCCCTCCGAGCGCCACGCCACGAACCCGTCCGGCCGTACGAGCACCGCGCCCTCGGCGCTCATCCCGTGGACCTCCGCCCAGTCGGCGCCGCCCTGCGGGACCAGGTCCGCGCCCGGCCCGGAGCCGATGGCGTAGGCGTCCAGCCGTACCGACAGATCGCGGGCGACCTGTTCGGCCGCCTCCCGCCACGGCGTGCCCACGCCGCTGAGCAGCACGAACGAGCGCTCGTACAGGTCCAGTGAGGACAGGCGCTCGCCGGACCGGGACAACCACATGTGCGGGGCCCGGGTGCCGGTGTCGCCCTTCAGCCGCAGCTTCTCGGGGATGATCGGCCGGCCGGGGTCCCCGCCGACGACGGCGCCCCGCGGATAGCAGTAACCCATCGCCGTGGTCAGCACCCCGCTGCCCGGCCCGCCGCCCATGGTGGGCGGCGGGGCGTACCCCGGGTGGCTGTGCTCCGCCGAACGGGCCGAGGCGCGTTCGCTGGTGGCGATGGCCACCGGCAGCCGCTCGGCCTCGTAGGTGTCGAGCAGCTCCGGTCCGGCCGAGCCGTCCAGCACCGCGGCGATCTTCCAGGCCAGGTTGTGCGCGTCCTGGATGCCGGTGTTGGAGCCGAACGCTCCCGTGGGGGACATCTCGTGGGCCGCGTCGCCCGCCAGGAACACCCGGCCGACGGAATACTGCTCCGCCACCCGTTCGGCGGCGTGCCACGGAGCCTTTCCGCCGATCACCACATCGAGGTCGGGCACGCCGATCGCGGCCCGGATCTGCTCCGTGCACCGCTCGTCGGTGAAGTCCTCCAGGGTCTCGCCGTCCTCCGGGTGCCAGGGGGCGTGGAAGACCCACTGGGTGCCGTTGTCCACCGGCAGCAGCGCCCCGTCGGCGCCCGGACGCATCAAGTAGCAGACGATGAACCGCAGATCGCCCAGCACCTCGGGGAGCCGCTGCGAGCGGAAGGTCACGCTCACGTTGTGGAACAGCTCGCCGCCACCCGTCTGGGGGATGCGCAGCTGCTCCCGCACGGGGCTGCGCGGGCCGTCCGCCGCGATCAGGAAGTCTGCGCGCACGGTGGTGTGCTCGCCGGTCTCCCGGTCCTTCACGACGGCGCTCACCCCCGTCGCGTCCTGGTCGAAGCTCATCAGCTCGGTGGAGAAGCGGATGTCGCCGCACATCGCACCGCTCTGCGCGGCCAGCACCGGCTCGATGTTGTTCTGGCTGCACAGGCACCAGCCGGTCGGGCTGAACCGGCTCAGCTGACCGGAGGGGTCAATCTCCTTGATCAGCCAGTTGTGCTGCTCGCTGTCGATCAGTGAGGTGGCCTGCAGAATGCCCTGGTTGCCCTCCAGGACGGAGGCCGCCCGGCGGATCGCGGGCTCGGCTCCCGCCGTCCGGAACAGCTCCATCGTCCGGGCGTTGATGCCTCGGCCGCGCGGGTGCAGTGACGTACCGGAGTGCTTCTCGACCAGCAGGTGACGTACTCCGTGGCGGCTCAGGAAAAGCGACGTGGACAGGCCCACCAGGGAGCCGCCCACGACGAGAACCGGTACGCGAACATCGGCTTTGTCTTCCATCAGCTGCGGGCTCCTGTTTTCTGTGTGGGGGAGTGGAGTCTTTATGCCACCGATCGAAGACCAGGCCCGGTTGATTCGCCGGTTGTCACCCGCTTGATCCGGACATGTAGCGGTACGCCCCCACCCGGACGACGATGAGCGACAGCGGCGCCCCCGACAGACGCGCCCGGCCCGCCGTTCCCGACCGAGGCGGCCGCCGGCCCCGGGTGGACGCCACCGGTGACGGACGAGGGGTCCGTACGCGATGGATCTCCACCCCCTCATGAAGGAGTGAGTAGATGACAACCACCTTGTCCGAACGGGTGTCGCAGTCAGCCTTCGACGGCTCCATGCTCCGGGTCGTCCTGCTGATGGACCTCCATGAGGGCCGACAGCAGGAGTTCTTCGAGGCGTACGAGCGGCTCCGCCACGACATCGCGTCGGTCCCGGGACACATCAGCGACCAGCTGTGCCAGTCCTTCGAGGACCCCTCCCAATGGCTCATCACCAGCGAGTGGGAGAGCGCCCCGCAGTACCTCGCCTGGGTCAACAGCGAGCACCACGCCGAACAGGTGAAGCCGCTGGGGGCCTGCGCCCGCGCCATGCGCCCGCTCAAGTTCACCGTCCTGCGCGAGACCGGCCGCGGCTACGACCAGGCCTCCCGGCCGGCCGGCGCCCGCCTCCAGCCCGTGCCCCGGCTCGGCGCCGGCATCGTCCGCCACGCCCTGACCTTCACCGTCAAGCCGGGCAGCGAGAAGGAGGTCGCCGCGATCCTCTCCAGCTACGCCTCCCCGGCGGCCCGCGTCGACGGCCACACCCGCCTGTGCCGCACCTCGCTCTTCATGCACGGCAACCGGGTCGTACGCACGGTGGAGGTCCAGGGCGACCTGATGGCGGCCCTGCGCCACGTCTCCGAACAGCCCGAGGTGCGCGCCGTCGAGGAGGCCATCAACCCCTACCTCGAAGTGGACCGGGACCTCGGCGACCACGAGTCCGCCCGCATGTTCTTCATGCGCGCGGCCCTCCCCGCCGTCCACCACATCGCCGCCGAGGAGCCCGACTCCGCCGACGTGACCCGCCACGCGTTCTTCTACCCGGCCAAGCCCGGACGCGGAGCCGCGCTCGCCGAGTTCCTGGCCCGGCAGGACGAGGAAGCCGCGCACGTCCCGGCGAACCCCGTTCGGAGCAGCAGCATCTTCCAGCGCGACGACATCGTCGTCCGGCTGATCGATGTGAACGGGCCGTTCGACGAGGGGCAGGTGGCGGCCCCCGGCGCCGCGGACCCGCGCAAGGCGGCCGTGCTCGACCGCCTGATGGACGCACCCGGCGGGCGGACCGGCCCCGCGCGGCACACCATGAACCTGATCACCGACCGCCGGGCCCCCGCGCAGTCCTGACCCCCGGTCCCCCCACCGAGCCGCCCCGGCTCCATCCCACATCCCCGTCCAGGCACCCCACACGCCAGGAGGAACCCGTCATGACCAGACAGCGCCCACGCATCGTGGACCTCGGCGAGACCCCGCCCAACCGCAGGCGCGGTGGTGACCTGAGGGCCGTGCTCACCCCGACCTCGGTGGGCTCCACCAGCGGCTTCATGGGCTTGGCGATCATGGCGCCCGGGGAGTCCATCGCCGAGCACTACCACCCGTACTCCGAGGAGTTCGTGTACGTGGTCGCCGGCCGGCTGGAGGTGGACCTCGACGGCGAGGCCCATCCGCTGCGCACCGACCAGGGCCTGCTCGTCCCGCTCAACGTGCGCCACCGGTTCCGCAACATCGGGGACACCGAGGCCCGCATGGTCTTCCACCTCGGCCCGCTCGCCCCGCGACCGGAACTCGGTCACGTCGACACCGAGCAGGCGCCGCACCCGGAGGGCACCGCCTGGGAGCAGCCTCCGGACCGCACGGGAGCGGTCTCGTGACCCGCCGCCGGGTGGCGGTGACGGGGGTCGGCGTCGTCGCTCCCGGCGGGATCGGGGTCGAGGCCTTCTGGGACCTGCTGTCCAACGGCCGCACGGCGACCCGGGGCATCACGCTCTTCGACCCGGAGGGGTTCCGCTCCCGGATAGCCGCCGAGGTCGACTTCGACCCCGCCGCGCACGGCCTCACCGAGGAGGACACGGCCCGGGCGGACCGGTACATCCAGTTCGCCCTGGTCGCGGCCCGCGAGGCGCTGCGCGACTCCGGACTCGACCTCACCGCCGACGAGGCCTGGCGGACCGGGGTCTCCCTCGGCACCGCCGTCGGCGGCACCACCCGCCTGGAGCACGACTACGTGGCCGTGAGCCAGTCCGGTGCCTGGTGGGACGTCGACCACAAGCTCGCCGGACCGCACCTGCACCGGGCGTTCACGCCCGCCACCCTCGCCTCCGCCGTCGCGGAGGAGACGGGGGCGCGGGGACCGGTCCAGACCGTCTCCACGGGATGCACCTCCGGACTCGACGCCATCGGGTACGCCGTGCACTCCATCGCGGAGGGCCGGATGGACGTCTGCATCGCGGGCGCCTCCGACTCGCCGATATCGCCGATCACGGTGGCCTGCTTCGACGCCATCAAGGCGACCTCGCCGAACAACGACGACCCGGCCCACGCCTCCCGCCCGTTCGACGCGGACCGGGACGGGTTCGTCCTCGGCGAGGGCGGAGCGGTCCTCGTCCTCGAGGAGATGGAACACGCCCGCGCCCGCGGTGCGACCGTCTACTGCGAGATCGGCGGCTACGCCACCTTCGGCAACGCCCACCACATGACCGGGCTGACCGCCGAGGGCCTGGAGATGGCCAGGGCCATCGAGACCGCCCTGGCCCAGGCCCGGGTGGGCGCCGAGGAGATCGACTACGTCAACGCGCACGGCTCCGGGACCAAGCAGAACGACCGCCACGAGACGGCGGCGGTCAAACGGGTCCTGGGTGACCACGCCTACAAGACGCCGATGACCTCCATCAAATCCATGGTGGGCCACTCCCTCGGCGCCATCGGCGCGATCGAACTGGCGGCCTGCGTCCTCGCGATGAACCACCAGGTGGTCCCGCCGACCGCCAACTACGAGACGCCCGACCCCGAGTGCGACCTGGACTACGTCCCCCGCACCGCCCGCGCCCGCACCCTGCGCAACGTCCTGTCCGTCGGCAGCGGCTTCGGCGGGTTCCAGTCCGCCGTCGTCATGTCCCGGCCGAAGGAAGAGGTGTCATGAGCGGCAGCCGTACGGTCATCACGGGCATCGGGGTCGTCGCGCCCAACGGCATCGGGGCCGATGCCTTCTGGAAGGCGACCCAGTCCGGCACCAGCGTGCTGGACCGGGTCACCCGGGCCGGGTGCGAGCACCTGCCGCTGCGCGTGGCCGGCGAGGTCCGGGGCTTCGACCCCGGCACCCTCGTCGAGGACCGCTTCCTCGTCCAGACCGACCGCTTCACCCACCACGCGCTCGCCGCCGCCGACCTCGCCCTGGAGGACGCCCGGCTCGGCCGCGCCGACTACGAGGGCGACCCCTACTCCATCGGGGTCGTCACCGCCGCCGGCTCCGGCGGCGGCGAGTTCGGACAGCGCGAGCTCCAGCACCTGTGGGAACAGGGGCCGCGCTACGTGGGCCCGTACCAGTCCATCGCCTGGTTCTACGCCGCGAGCACCGGCCAGATCTCCATCCGGCGGGGCCTCAAGGGCCCCTGCGGGGTCGTGGCCAGCGACGAGGCGGGCGGACTGGACGCCTTCGCGCACGCCACCCGGGCCATCCGCCAGGGCAGCCGCGCGATGCTGGTCGGAGCCACCGAGGCCCCGCTCGCGCCGTACTCCATCGTCTGCCAGCTCCAGTACGAAGGGCTGAGCACCCAGGACGAACCCGAGCGGGCCTACCGGCCGTTCACCGCCAAGGCCTGCGGGTACGTGCCCGCGGAGGGCGGTGCGATGTTCGTGGTCGAGGACGAGGAGGCCGCCCGGCGCCGCGGAGCCACCGCACGCGCCGTACTCGCCGGCCACGCGGCCACCTTCACCGGCACCCTGCGGCCGGAGGAGTCCGGCGAGGGCCTGGCGCACGCCATCCGCGGGGCGCTGCGGGAGGCCGGCTGCGCCCCCGAGGAGATCGACGTGGTCTTCGCGGACGCGCTCGGCACCCCGGAGGCCGACGCCGCGGAGGCTGCGGCCATCACCGCCGCCCTCGGCGCGCACGGGCACAAGGTGGCGGTCACGGCGCCCAAGTCCGGCACGGGACGGGCCTACTGCGCGGCGCCCGCGCTCGACACGGCCGCCGCGGTCCTGGCACTGGAGCACGGCGTGGTCCCGCCGACGCCGAACGTCTTCGACGTGTGCCACGACCTCGACGTGGTGACCGGCGGCGCGCGCCCCGCGCAGCTGCGCACCGCGCTCGTGCTGAGCCGGGGCCGGATGGGGTCGAACTCCGCCCTCGTCCTCCGCAAGGGCTCCCCGGAGCCCCAGTAGTCCGCCGGGACCTCGCGCGGTCCCCTTCCAGGAAGAGAGAGCGACCATGTCCGACCGACTGACCCTGGAGGAGCTGGCGGGCCTGATGAAGACCGCCGGCATCACCGTCGACCCCCACGAGATGGCGAGCCGACCGGACTCCGCCTTCGACGACTTCGGCCTCGACTCGCTGGGCCTGCTCGGCATCGTCGGCGAGCTGGAGAACCGGCGCGGACGGGCACTGCCCACGGACGCCGATCGCTGCAGGACCCCCGGGGAATTCCTCGACCTCGTCAACAACAGCCTGATGACTGGAGCATGAGATGGCAGGACACACCGAGAACGAGATCCACGTCGACGCGCCCGTCGACCTCGTGTGGGAGGTGACCAACGACCTCCCGAACTGGCCGAAGCTGTTCAGCGAGTACGCCTCCCTCGACATCCTCGAACAGGAGGGGGACACCACCCGCTTCCGGCTGACCATGCACCCCGACGAGAACGGCACCGTGTGGAGCTGGGTCTCGGAGCGGACCGTCGACCGCAAGGGCCTCCAGGTCAGGGCGCGGCGCGTGGAGACCGGCCCGTTCGCCCACATGGACATCCACTGGCAGTACTCCGAAGTGCCCGGTGGCGGCACGCGGATGAAGTGGATCCAGGACTTCGCGATGAAGCCGACGGCCCCGGTCGACGACGCCTGGATGACCGACAACATCAACAAGAACTCCAAGATCCAGATGGCGCTGATCCGGGACAAGATCGAGCAGCGCGAGCGCGAGAGCCGCGAATCCGTCAGCAGCCGTCGGTAGGCCCGGGCAGGCACGAGCACGAACGCGTAGGAACGCATAGGAACGCGTAGAAACGAGTAGGAACGAAAGGCGCACACCCGGATGCACAGCAAGCACCGCGCTCTCATCGTCGCCCGCATGGCGCCGGGGTCGGCCCCCGACATCGCAGGTCTGTTCGCGGACTCGGACGCCGGTGAACTCCCGCACCTCGTCGGGGTCACCAACCGCAGCCTGTTCCAGTTCGGCGACGTGTACCTCCACCTGATCGAGTCGGACCGGCCCCCCGGCCCGGCCATCGCCAAGGTCACCGAGCACCCCGAGTTCCGGCAGCTCAGCGACCGGCTCACCGCGTACGTCAGTGCGCACGACCCGGAGACCTGGCGCAGCCCGAAGGACGCGATGGCCCACGAGTTCTACCGCTGGGAGAACCCCCGCGCCATGTGACCCGGCGGCCCGGACGGGACCCGCACACCCGCGTGTGCGGGTCCCGCCGCGCGTGCCCCACCCGCCCCCCGCAGGAAGACCGGAAGACCAGGAGACGGCGATGACCCCGATCGGCAGTGGCGACGACCACGGCACAGACCACTTCCCGACGGATCCGGCCCGTCCGCACGACGGTGACCACGGCCGGGGCTCGCTGCGCGTGCTCGTCCTGTCCGGGTCCTCCCGCACCGGATCGGTCAACGCCCGGCTCGCGTCACTCGTGGCCGGCCGGATCGGCCGGGCCGGGGCGGTCGCCGACCCCGCCGCGCTGGGCGACTTCCCCATGCCGCCCTACGACGGCGACGCGGAGGCCGACGAGGGGCTGCCGCCCGGTGCGCTGGCCCTGTGCGCGCGGATCGAGGCCGCGCAGGCCCTGGTCATCGCGTCCCCGGAGTACAACGCCTCGGTCCCGGGGGTGCTGAAGAACGCCATCGACTGGGTCTCGCGCTACCGCCCGCAGCCCTTCAAGGACAAGCAGACCCTCCTGGTCTCGGCCTCGCCCTCGATGGTCGGCGGCAACCGCGGGCTCTGGGCCCTGCGGGTGCCGCTGGAGCACCTCGGCGCCCGCGTGTACCCCGACATGTTCAGCCTGGCGGGCGCCCACCACGCCTTCGAGGACGACGGCTCCCTCGCAGACCTGGGGCTCGCCGAGCGGCTCGGCGTCACCATCGGCTCCTTCCTGGACCTCGTCGAGGCGGACACGCGCTACCTGTGCCTGCAGCGCCGCTGGTACGAGTTCCTGGGCGACCGCACGGACGCCCCGGTCACCGCCAGAGCCCAGGATTGATCTTCGTGCGGCGGCCGGTGAGCTATGTTTGAGCGCGAGTGTGGTGAGAAGGAGGCCCTCCCGTGTCATCGGGGCAGCAGGCACGCGCGCAAGCGGCGGCGATCAAGCCGAGCGGCCAATCGTCCGAGACGGTCCGTCCTCCGGCCGACCGGGTCCTCGCGCTCTTCGACGGCCGCCGGCTCTCTCCCGGCCAGCGCCGCATCGCGCAGTACCTGATCGACCACCTCACCGAGGCCGCGTTCCTCTCGATCACCGAGCTCGCCGAACGCGTGGGCGTCAGCCAGCCCTCGGTGACCCGGTTCGCCGTCTCCCTCGGCTTCAGCGGCTACCCGGCCCTGCGTGACGTGCTCCAGCCGATCGCGCTGAGCGCGGTCGCCGGTGCCCCCGACACCCGCGAGCAGATCCGGCGCAACGAGCTGCAGGCGGCCGTCGACGCCGAGATCGACAACCTGGAGAACGTGCGCCGGCTGCTCGCCGACACCAACCAGGTGCTCGACATCGGCCGCGATCTGGCGGCCTCGGTGCCCCTGACCGTCCTGGGCCTGCGCATCTCGGTCTCGCTGGCGGAGTACTTCGCGTACGCGGCCCGGCGCATCCACCCCGACGTGCGCCTGGTGACCCGCGGCGGCAGCGTCGCCTTCGACGCCCTGCTCCAGTCCAGGGAGGCCGGCGGCACCTGGGTGCTGGCCTTCGCCATGCCCCGGCACGCCAAGGAGACCCTGGCTGCGCTCCGGTCCGCCCGCAGCACCGGGCTGCGCGTCGTACTGATCACGGACCCCACGGTGGGGCCGATGGTGGACGAGGCTGACGTGGTGCTGACCGCCGGAACCGGCTCGCGCCTGGTGTTCGACTCCTACGCGGCCCCCGGGATGCTCTCCGCGGCCCTGCTGCAGTCGATGGCCGACGCCGATCCGGAGCGCACCCAGGCCCGGCTGGAGCAGTACGAGCACGCCGCGGAGCAGCACCACTTCTTCCTGTAGGGCCCGCCCGGGCGGCGGAACCGGTCCTTCAGCCCCTCGAAACGGCTTGGACCTGGACATATTCACGCCGCGAGGTGCATGAAATTTTTCATACCCTTGCTTACTCGACGGTATATATGTTTACTGACGACGGCGCTCCGGATCTACCACGATGCCAAGGAGGACCCTCCCCAGGTCCTCCTGAACGGGCGGCCGGTACGACGAACCTCCTCACGTCGGGCCGGGCGCCGAGTCCAGGCTTTCGGATCCCGCAGAGCGCCCATGGCGGCCTCGGTCAACCCCTGGGCCGAGGCCGCCCCCCAAGCAACGTCTCGATCAGAGTTCGACACCACTCGGAAGTGACGAGAATGCCCCAGACCGCGACCCTCACGCGCAGCCCGGACTGGCCCCTCCAGGTCAAGGCCCCCGGGACCCACGACTGGGAACGCAGCGCCACGCGCTGGCTGCGGGACCTCCTCCCGGCCCGCTACGGCAGCTATCTGACCCTGACCCGCCATCACGCGCTCCTGGCCCGGCACGTACAGCTCCAGCTGCAGCACGAGATGCGCGCGGTGCGCGTGGCCATGCAGACCAGCAGGGCCGAACTGCCCATGATGGGCATGGCCGAGTCGGTCATAGAGAACACGATCCGGATGTACGCGGTGGAGCTCGAACAGCTGGGCCGTCTCGCCCGGGGCGCCCGGCTCGTCAGCGACGCCCTCCTGGTCGGGACGCCCGCCCAGCGCAGGCGCTGAGCGGGGTCAGGCCGTGCGCCAGGAGCGCAGGCGGTCGGCGACCTCGTAGACGGTGGCGCGGAGCGTGCGGATGTCCGTGATGAGCTCGCGCCACTGCTCGTAGGAGGCCTCCACCGTCCGGCCGGACGCCTCGATGTAGGCGACGGCGACCCCGTACGCGAAGTACTCGTTGGAACCCGGGAGCGGGCGGAGCAGCACGATCGCCTCCAGGAGCGCGGCCGCGCGCCAGTAGGCGTCCGGGTCGTCCACGTCCAGGCTGGGTGTGTTCACCCGGTGCCGGGCGACGGCGGCGACCAGCGCGGAGTGGTCGGCCACTGCCACGTCCTTGAACAGGGCCTCCTGCCGCTCCAGCAGCCAGCGGTGATCGATGTGCAGTTCCACGCGTCCGAGTATCCCCGCCCGGGCCCCGGCCGTGGGGCTTTTCGGTCCGGGCGGGGAGACTCGGGCCCGGGCGGTGGCCGCTACGGCTTGGGCAGGGTGCAGCCGGGGCGGTTCAGGTCGATCACGTTCTTGGGGCCTATGCAGGGGACGATGATGTACGTCTCCTGCGCGTAGTTGATGCCCTGTCGGACCGTCACGTTGCCGTTCTCGTCCACCTCGCACGGGTTGTTCACGGTGCAGCTCGCGCCGTCCTCGTTGCCCGTGTTGTTGACGGCGACGACCTTGCCCGTCGCCTTGTCGATCACGGGCGAGCCGGAGGTGCCGCCGATGGTGTTGCAGGACGAGGTGTAGCGGACGGAGTCCTTCCAGGTCCAGTCGCCCTCCTTGAGGCGGTAGGCGAAACCGTCGATGTCGCAGTTGTAGATCCGCTTCCAGTACCCGGACACGACGCTGATCGCCGAACCCTGCACCGGGTGCGCGTCGTTCAGGGTGAGCGCGCCGATGCCGTACTGGCTCTGGATCTGGGCGTACGTCTTGGTCAGCTGGTAGATCGAGATGTCCGTGTCGGTCATCGTCGCGTACGAGATCTTGCTCGCGCGCAGCGTGGCGACCCTGGAGCCGGCCGAGTTGAGCAGGGTGAAGGAGCGGCTGGACCGCTGGTCCTTGATGACCTCGCCGGCCGCGGGGAAGCCCGTCTCCAGGCAGTGCCCGTTGGACAGGACGAGCGCCGGGTCGTTCGGCTGCGAGCCGGGGGCGCGGACGACGGAGCCGGAACAGTTGCTGAGCGCGACGGTGCCCGCGAAGTCGACCGCGACGGCGGTCTCCCCGGGTGCGGCCACGGCTGGTGCGGCGGCGGCTCCGATCAGGAGCAGGGTGAGTGACGCGCCGACGAGAGGCTTCTTCATGTGGGGGTTCCCCTCTGAGGACAGAACGCGACCGAAGATCCTTCGGTTGTCATGCGCATTGTTGAGACCTCCGCTCCAACCCGCAAGACCGCGTCGGGAGTTGGGCGCGCGGGGCGGGGGAGGGGTCCGGGGTGCCGTCGGAACCCAGGAGATCTCGTTGCCGCAGGGGTGTTCCGCAGCGGACACCTCGCCTCCTACGGTCGGTGCAGCACAGTCCCGGATCAGGAGGCAGCGTGAAGCGCGAGATCGACATCGAGCAGCTCGTGACGGCGATGAAGAGCGTCGACGAGGCGGGCCGGCTCTTCGAGGAGGCGCTGGCCGTGTACGAGGCGCGAGGTCTCCAGCGCAACGGCGACGACTTCAAGGTGGCGGGCGGCTCCGTCCAGACCCTGCAGGGCGCGGAGGAGATGGCGCGCGGCGCCCGCAAGTTCCTCGCCGACCTCGCGCTGATCGTCGGCTACGCGAGCGCGGGCTTCGAGGACCGGGTGGCCGGTCGGTACGAGATGGCGTGCAAGGGGTTCACCGCCCTGGCGGGCGGCGCGGCCCGGATGGCCCGCCCCCTGCTCGACCCGACCGTGAGCGGGCTGCGGCTGCTCGGATCGGTGGACCTCTTCGAGCCCTCCTTCGGGGAGACGGTCGAGGAGGTGCTGCGGGCGGAGGAGGCGACGTACCCCGACCCCTCGATGTTCCGCGTCACGACCCGGCGGGCGGCCACCACCCCCGTGGGCGGCCGCCCCTGAGCCCCGGTGGCGGGAAGGGGTCCGTCCGGGACCCGCGCGGATCCCGGACGGAGTGCTCAGCCCGCCGCGCCCCCGGCCCCGGCCAGGGCCGTGGAACCGGGTGCGGGGACGGCGTGTTCCGCGGCGCGGCTGACGTGCTCCCAGGCGGCCCAGGTGAACACCCGCTTGCGCGCGATGTCGAAGGCCAGGTCGTAGGCCATGTTGCCCAGCAGGAGGCGCAGCGGCGGCTCCTCGCTGTCGACGAGGTGCAGGAGCGCCTCCGCGGCGAGCTTCGGATCGCTGTCGACCGAACCCTTGGCGTACTGCTGCTCCTGCTCGGCGCGCAGCGGTGCGTAGGCCTCCAGCGGGCTCGTGCTGTGCATGGCCGCGTACAGGTCCGTCCAGTAGCCGCCCGGCTGGATGATGCTGACCTTCACGCCGAAGCCGGCGGCCTCCATCGCGAGCGCCTCGCTCAGCCCCTCCAGGGCGAACTTGCTCGCGCTGTAGAGACCGGTGGAGGGGAAGCCGCCCAGGGCGGCGATGCTGGACGTCTGGACGATGTGCCCGGAGCCCTGGGCGCGCAGGGTGGGCATCACCGCCTGGGCCACCCAGAGCGCTCCGAAGAAGTTGAGGTCCAGCTGGGCCCGGGCCTCCGCTTCGGTGAACTCCTCGACCATGCCCATCGACAGCGCGCCGGCGTTGTTGAGGACGATGTCGAGCCGCCCGAAGTGCCCCACCGCCTCGCCGACCGCCGCGAACACCGCGTCGCGGTCCGTCACGTCCAGGGCCAGGGGCAGCACCCGCCGCGGATGGGCGGCCGCCGTCTCCTCCAGCGGTCCGACGGTACGGGCCGCGATCGCCACACGGTCGCCGGCGGCCAGTGCCGCGTCGGCGAAGGCGCGGCCGAGGCCCCGGCTGGCGCCGGTGATGAACCAGACTCGCCCGGCGTTTCCGTCCGTGGTGTGCATGGTGGGTTCCTTCCTTCGGTGCAGTGGGGGCGGTGGGGTCCGTCAGAAATTGATCATGTGACCGGCGAGTCCGTGCACGGCCTCCTTGACCGCCTCGCCCAGCGTCGGGTGGGCGTGCACGTTGCGGGCGACCTCGTGCACGGTCAGGTCCCACTGCTGGGCGAGGGTCAGTTCGGGCAGGAGCTCGGTGACGTCCGGTCCGATCAGGTGGGCACCGATGATCTCGCCGTGCGTGGCGTCGCCGATCAGCTTCACGAAGCCGGCCGTGTCGCCCAGGCCGTGCGCCTTCCCGTTCGCGGTGAAGGGGAACTTGGCGACCTTGACGTCGAACCCCTTCTCCCGGGCCTGCGCCTCGGTCCAGCCGAAACTGGCGATCTGCGGCTGGGAGTAGGTGGCCCGCGGGATCATCGGGTAGTCCAGTTCCATCGTCTCGGCGTCCGCGATCGTCTCCGCGGCGATGACGCCCATGGCCTCGGCGGTGTGCGCGAGCATCAGCTTGGCCGTGACGTCGCCGATGGCGTACAGGTGCGGCACCGAGGTGCGGCAGCGCCCGTCGACGTCGATGGCGCCGCGCTCGGTCAGCCGTACGCCCGTGGCCTCCAGGCCGTAGCCCGTGACGTTCGGCGCGAAGCCGATCGCCTGCAGCACCTTGTCGGCCTCCAGCACCTTCCGGGCGCCGTCCTTCCCGGTGACCGTCACCCGCACCCGCGGGCCCGACTCGTCGATCGACTCGACCCTGGTCGAGGTGAGCACGTCGATGCCGAGCTTGCGGTACCGCTTGGCGAGTTCCGCCGACACGTCGGCGTCCTCCAGCGGGGCGATGCGGTCGAGGAACTCGACGACGGTGACCTTCACGCCGTAGTTGTGCAGGACGTACGCGAACTCGATGCCGATGGCGCCCGCCCCCGCGATCACGATGGACCGCGGGACGTCCTCGCTGAGGATCTGCTCCTCGTACGTGACCACGCGCTCGCTGCGCCGGGTGCCCGGCAGCAGCCGCGGCGTGGCGCCGGTCGCGATGATGCAGTGGTCGAAGGAGATCGTGCAGATCGTGCCGTCCGACTGGGCGACCTCCAGGGTGTTCGCGTCCAGGAAGGTGCCCCGGCCGTCGAACTCCGTGATGCCGTTCTTCTTCATCAGGTAGTGGACGCCCTTGACCCGCCCGTCGGCCACCTGGCGGCTGCGCCGGAAGGCGGCGCCGTAGTCGAACGACACGCTGCCCTCCACCTCGATGCCGAAGGTCTTCGCCTCGTGCGTGAACAGGTGGGCCAGCTCGGCGTTGCGCAGCAGCGCCTTCGTCGGGATGCAGCCGACGTTCAGACAGACGCCGCCCCAGTACTTCTCCTCCACGACCGCCACCCGCTTGCCGAGTTGGGCGGCGCGGACGGCGGCCACGTAACCGCCGGGGCCGGCACCGAGGACGACGACGTCGAAGCGCTTGCACATAAGGGATTCCTCGAGGGTTGTGAACGGACGGACATCAGAAGGCTGTCCCGGAGGAGAGCCGCCACCGGTGCTCGTACGCCCGACGGGCGGGCGCGGGGAACGAGGCCAGCACGAAGGAGACCGTCCGGTCGTCGGCGCCGTCCAGGAGCCAGGGCAGCAGCTGCGGTGCGTACGGACCGACCCGCACGGCGTGCACCTGTGTGAAGTGCCGCCACACGTCCGGGCCCAGGACGGACTGGACCAGGGGGAAGACGGTGTCCTCCTCGTGGTCGAGATGACCGGCGAGACCGGACAGCAGGGCTTCGGTGAGCTCGCCGAACAGGTCGAGCCCGATGCCGGGGGCGGTCAGGGCCCCGTTGACGGCACCGACGAGGGAGGCGATCGCGGCGTGCTCGGCCTCCAGGGCCTCCAGCCGCGCCAGGTCGAACGGGCTGCCTTCTAGGGCCCGGCGCAGCGGCGGCCACAGCGCGTCGTCCTCGGCCGACAGGTGCGCGGACAGGGCCCGCCTGAACAACTCCCAGTCGGCGCCCACCCGCAGGATGCACCGGGGATCCGAGTCGAACCGGGCTGTGGCCCGGGCGATGTGGGCCAGTTCCCGTCGCAGTTTGTTGTGCGTCGCGTACATCACGGTCATGTCGAGCCTGTCGCTCACGGCTGTCCTTCCCCTCCCGCGGGTGGGCGGCTGCGCATGATCGATTCCTCCAGCGAATAGGGGGAGCGGGGGCCGGCGGAGCAGCGCCCGCCGTCGGACGGGGAATGCGCCGGGCATGGACACTCTCCGCCCGCGGGAACTCGCGATCAACGTAGAATCGGCGAGTTGATCAATAACCTTGCGGTTATCGCGGTACGGGGGCGGCCATGGAACTGAGGGACATAGAGATCTTCCTGACCCTGGCCGAGGAACTGCACTTCGGCAGGACGGCCGAACGGCTGAGGGTCTCCCCGCCGAGGGTCAGCCAGGCGATCAAGAAGCAGGAACGGCGCATCGGCGCCGCCCTCTTCGACCGGACCAGCCGCGCGGTGACGCTGACTCCCGTCGGCAAGGTCCTGCGCGCCGAGCTCCAGCAGGCGTACGACCTGATCCAGGGAGGGCTCGCCCGGGCGAGCGAGGCCGCGCTGGGCGTGCGGGGGACACTGCGACTGGGCGTGATGGGTGTACTGGGGCAGGAACTGCGCCCTGTGATCGACGCCTTCCAGACCCGCTACCCCGAATGCGACGTCGAGGTGCTGGAAATCCACTTCAGTGAACCGTTCACTCCGCTGCGCACCGGCAGGACCGACGTGCAGCTGATGTGGCGGCCCGTCCACGAACCCGACCTGAGCGTCGGCGCGACCCTGCTGACCGAGGACCGCGTGCTCGCGATCGCCACCGACTCGCCCCTCGTGGAGCGCGGGACCGTCTCCATGGAGGACCTCGGGGACCTGCGCCTGCTCGACCCGGGCCCCGAGGTGCCCAGGTACTGGTTCGAGGCCATGATCCCGGCCTGCACCCCGCTCGGACGCCGCATCGGGCGCGGGCCGGTCGGCCGTACCTTCCACGAGGTCCTCGCCCTCGTCGTGGCGGGGCAGATCGCCTGTCCCGTCAACGCGCACGTCCCCCGTTACTACACCCCGCCCGGGATCTCCTTCCTGCCGATCCACGACGCCCCGGTCACGGAATGGGCGCTGGTCTGGCCCACCGCGGACGAGAGCGCCCTGCTGCGGGCCTTCGTCCGGACGGCGGAGGGGTTCGACCCGCGCCACATCACCGAGGCCACCCGCTGAGCCGGTGTCACGGCGCGGGCCCGGTCACCGGGCCGCCCACCGCGGCCGGGCGGTAGTCGAGGACGACCGCGCCCGAGTCGAAGGTGGTCGTACCGGCGAGGTTCCACGTCGTGGACGCGCCGTGGTCGGGGAAGAGCCGCCGCCCGCCGCCCACGACGACGGGGTACAGGAACAGCTTGAGTTCGTCGACGAGGCCGTGGCACAGCAGGTGGCCCAGGAGCCGGCCGCTGCCGTAGACCAGGAGGTCCCGGCCGGGCTCGCTCTTGAGCCTGGCCACCTCCCCGGCCACGTCCCCCTTCAGGACCGCCGCGTTCCACTGCGGGTTCCGCAGGGTCGTCGACGCTACGTACTTGGGCATGTTGCCGATCCGGGCCGCGCCCTCGTCGGCGTCCCCCATCGTGGGCCACACCCGCGCCATCTCCTCGAAGGTCCTGCGCCCCAGCACGAGCGCCCGGCTGCGGGCCAGCTGTCCCGCCTGGAACTTGCCGTGGTCGTCGTTCCAGAACGGCGCCGTCCAGGAGGGTTCCTCCACGACCCCGTCCATCGACAGGTAGGTCACCGCAACCAGCTTGCTCATGCCCATGCCTCCAGAAAGGGGTTCGGCCGGTGTTCTCCGGAAAGCGCTGTCCGAGCAACGCCCATGAATACCCTGCTGGTTGGTTTCCGGCTCATCAAGGAGCGATCATGGAACGCGTCCTTTAGGCAGACTCAACGATGGGAGCGCGGCATGCTGGAACGGTTCGAGCTGGAGACGCTCTTCGCTCTCGCGGACGAATTGCACTTCGGCCGGGCGGCGGCCCGGCTGCACGTCAGCACCGGCCGGGTCAGCCAGACGCTCAAGCAGATGGAACGCCGCATAGGCACCCCGCTGTTCACCCGGACCAGCCGTACGGTCACCATCACCCCGGCCGGACGGCAGCTCCACGACGACCTGCGGCCCGCCTACGACCAGCTGAAGGCCGGCCTGGAGAAGGCCATGGCCGCCACGGGCGCGGTCGGCGGGACCCTGCGCGTCGGCTACACCACCCTGTGGTGCGGGGACCTCGTCGTCCGGGCCGCGGACCTCTTCCGCATGCGCCACCCCGACGTCGACGTCCGCATCAAGGAAGTCCTCATCCACAACCCCATCGGCGCGCTGCGCGCCGGTGAACTCGACCTCCAGCTCTCCGAGTTCCCGATCATCGAGCCGGACATCACCACGGGCCCCGTCGTCCTCAACGAGCCCCGCGCCCTCCTCGTCCCCGCGGACCACCCGCTCGCCCGCCAGGAGACCGTGTCCTTGGAGGACTACGCCCTGGCCCCGCTCATCACCGTCGAGGGGAACGTCCCGGACTACTGGCTGGAGGCGCACTTCCCCTCCCGTACGCCCTCCGGCAAGCCGGTCCCGCGCGGCCGCGCCGTCACCTACTGGCAGGAGGTCCTCCCCGACGTCAGCGCCGGCAAGGGCGTCACCACCGTCTGCGCGCGTGCCGTCCACCACCACATGCACCCCGGAGTCGCCTTCGTCCCCTTCCGCGACGCACCGCCCATCCGGTACGGGCTCATGTGGCCCACCGGCAGCGAATCCGTCCGCGCCCAGCTGTTCATGGACACGATCATCGAGGTGGCGGACACGGCGCGTAAGGCCCGCTGACCGGCCGTCCGGCCGGTCAGCGGGCCGTTCCTCCCGTTCCACGGGCGCCGGATCGTGGCTGACCGGCACGTCACCGGCGGGTCATGCCGCGCCGTCCCTGAGGGAGCGGCCGAACTGCTCGTCCAGGACGGACAGCCGGCGCCAGTACTCGTCCTCGTCGATCTCGCCGGAGGCGAAGCGGCGGCCCAGGACCGCGATCGGGGAGTGCTCGCCGTAGGCGGCGCCCCGGCTCGCCCACGGCCCTCGGCGCCCGCGCCACACGGTGCGGCGCAGCACGGTGACGACGGTGATCACGACCGTCGCCCAGATCAGCGGGAAGAGCAGCACCCACGGGCCGGGCCCGTCGTAGGCAAGGGTGGTGAAGGTGTTCATGGCGGTTCGACTCCTCTGGAAGCGTGGACCTCTCGTCCTGCTCCGAGAGTCGCTCCGGCAGGGGCCCCGGGTCGTCCTACGGCCGGCTGGACCCCGTCTGCTCCCCCGGGAGTACGCCGGCACCAGGGGGTGTTGCGAAAGTCCCGCACGGCGCCCACGGCGCCCGGCACGCGCTCTCGCCGCACCGGCCGAAGCCCCGAGTACGCCCAAGTACGAGGGGCTTCGCCCGGCACGCCGAGAGCACGCACCGGACACCGCGGGCACCGCACAGGACTTTCACAACACCCCCTAGCCGAGCCAGCCGGGCCGCACCAGCCCCGACTCGTAGGCCAGGACGACCAGCTGCGCGCGGTCGCGCGCGCCGAGTTTCACCATCGTCCGGCTGACGTGCGTCTTCGCGGTGAGCGGGCTGACCACCAGTCGGCGGGCGATCTCCCCGTTGGACAGGCCCATCCCGACCAGCGCCATCACCTCCCGCTCCCGGTCGGTGAGCCGCTCCAGCCCGGCCGCGGCGGAGGGCTGCTTCGAGCGGGCCGCGAACTCGGAGATCAGCCTGCGGGTGACGCCCGGGGACAGCAGGGCGTCGCCGTCGACCACCGCACGGACCGCGCGCAGCAGTTCCGCCGGCTCGGTGTCCTTGACCAGGAAGCCCGAGGCGCCGGAACGGATGGCCTCGAAGACGTACTCGTCGAGCTCGAAGGTGGTGAGCATGACCACCCGGACACCGGCGAGCGCCCCGTCCGCGGTGATCCTTCGGGTGGCGGCCAGCCCGTCCAGCACCGGCATCCTGATGTCCATCAGCACCACGTCCGGGCGCAGCTCGCGGACCAGTCGTACGGCCTCGTTCCCGTCGGCGGCCTCACCGGACACCTCGATGTCCGGCTGGGCGTCGAGCAGGGCCCGGAAGCCCGCCCGCACCAGCAGCTGGTCGTCGGCGAGCAGCACTCGGATCACGGAGCCTCCTCCTTCGCAACGGCCGTCAGCGGGAGCCGCGCCACCACCCGGAAACCGCCGTCCGGACGCGGACCGGCCTCGATGCTGCCACCCAGGGCGGCAGCCCGCTCGCGCATGCCGATCAGACCGTTGCCGCTGCCGCCCGCCGGGTCCGCGGTGGGCGGGCCCTCGTCGTCCACGCACAGCCGCAGTGCGCCCGGCTGCCAGCCGATGCCGACGCGCGCGGTGCGCGAGCCGGAGTGCCGCACCACGTTGGTCAGTGCCTCCTGGAGGATGCGGAAGGCGGCCAGGTCCATGCCGGGCGCGAGCGGCCTGGGGGTGCCGTCGACGGTCACCCCGACGGTGAGCCCCGCCGCGGCGGCCTGTTCCACCAGCTCGGGCAGCCGGTCGAGGCCGGGGGCCGGAGCGCGCGGGGCGTCCCCGGGGGCGCGCAGGGTGTCGAGGACCTGGCGGACCTCGCCGAGCGCCTCCTTGCTGGCCGCCTTGATGGTGGTCAGCGCCGTACGCGCCTGCTCGGGATCCGTGTCGAGGAGGGCCAGCCCCACCCCCGCCTGGACGTTGATGACCGAGATGCTGTGGGCGAGGACGTCGTGCAGCTCGCGCGCGATCCGCAGCCGCTCCTCGCCGACGCGGCGCTTCTCGGCCGCCGCCCGCTCGGCCCGCTCGCGGGACCACTGCTCCCGGCGCGCGCGGACCACCTCGGCGAGGGCGAGCATGGCCAGCACCCAGGCGGTGATGCCCAGCTCCTGCGCCCAGGGCGCCGGTCCGTCCCCGGCGGGCGGGAGCCACCGGTAGAGCCAGTGGGCGATGAGCAGGTGCCCGGCCCACAGCAGTCCGACGGCGCCCCAGGCGGCTCTTCGGCGGCCGGCGACCACGGCGGCGAAGCAGGCCACGGCCACGCTGATGAAGACCGGGCCGTAGGGGTAGCCCGCCCCGAGGTACACCAGATCGACGGCGGCGACCGCGTACACCACGGCCACCGGATGCCGGTGCCGCACGACGAGCAGCGCCGGCCCGAGCAGCAGCAGGAGCCGCCCGAACCAGTCCAGCGACACCCGCCCGGTCTGGGCCCGATCGGCCCATCCGGAGCCCACCTGGGCGACGACGGCGACGAGCAGCGCCGAGCGCCAGGCCGGGCTCCGCCCGGTCCGCTCCACCCATCGCCGCCACGGAGGGCCCGGGCGCCCGTACTGCTCGTCCATGAAGCCACGCTAGAGCGCACCCGCCGTCACCCGCGTCACCCCGGAGTGGCGGTTCCGGCGTACTCCCCAGGTAGTACGAGGCCGGGCGCTCTTCGGGGCCCGGGAGCGGCCCTTCTAGGGTGGGCCCATGACGGCTGATGCGGGTGTGGGCGAGCGGGTGTTGTACGGGTGCATGGGGCTGGGCGGAAGCTGGGGGGACGAGCCCTACGGTGCGGCGGACATCGATGCCGCCGAGGCCGCGGTCGTCGCGGCTCTCGACAGCGGGATCACCGCCTTCGACCACGCCGACATTTACCGCGGCGGCAAGTCCGAGGCCGTCTTCGGCGAGGTGCTGGCCCGGACACCGGGGCTGCGCGAACGCATCACCCTCCAGACCAAGTGCGGGATCCGGCTGCCCGAGGGGGAGCGTCCGGGGATGTACGACCTGCGCGGGCGGACCATCACCCGGCGGGTCGAGGAGAGCCTGGCCCGGCTGCGCACCGACCACATCGACGTACTGCTGCTGCACCGGCCCGACCCGCTGGCCGACCCGGACGAGATCGCGTCGGCCCTCGCCTCCCTGCACCGGCAGGGCCTCGTACGGAACTTCGGCGTGTCCAACATGGGTGCCGCTCAGATCGCCCACCTCCAGGCCCGGCTCGACGTGCCGCTGGTGGCGAACCAGCTGGAGATGAGCCTGTACCGGCGCGACTGGGTCGAGGCCGGGGTGCTGGTCAACACACCCGGCTCCGCGGACAACGGCTTCCCCTTCGGCACGCTGGAGCACTGCCGTGACCACGGCATCCGCCTCCAGGCCTGGGGGGCCCTGGCCAAAGGCCGGTACACCGGCCTCCAGGAGACGCCCGCCGAGCGGGCCACCGCCGCGCTCCTCGCCGAGCTCGCCGCGCGCAAGGACACCACCCCCGAGTCGGTGCTGCTGTGGTGGCTGGCCCGGCACCCCGCCGCCATCGCGCCGGTCATCGGCACCTCGCGGCCGGAGCGGATCCGCGCCTGCCGCGACGCGGCGACCCGCGAGCCGGACCTCACGCACGAGGAGTGGTACGAACTCTGGATCACGGCCCGGGGTGTCCGCCTGCCCTGACTTTGTGTCAGGAGGTTGTAGCTGTGTACAGCCTTCAAATCCAAGGTGAATTGATGGTTCCACCCCGCTGAACATCTGTTAGTGTGCCCGCGCTTGGTGTTCATCCATCAATCCGTCCCCTCCTCGCACGCCCCCCGCGTCCGAGGGTGTTGCGAGGTGTCTCGTACGTGTACAGCACTCCGTTCTCCCCTGCAGAGGCCAGATCCGCGCGTGAGCGCATGGGCCTGACGTCCGAACAGGTGGCGCAGTCGATGGCCGCCTGCGGCGTCCCCGTCCACCCCCAGTTCGTCGCGGCCTGGGAGCACGGCTCCCACGTGCCCACGGACGAGCAGCTCTTCGCCCTCGCCGCCGCCCTGTGGTGCGACACGACCACGCTCATGGGAGTCCGGCCGCGGACCCTCGCCGAGCACCGGCTGGCCCGGCAGCTCACCGTCGGGCGGCTGGCGTACCGCATAGGCATGGACCCCTTCGAGTACCGCGCGGCCGAGGACGCGGGGCAATGGCACGGCGACGCCCGGCAGACCAGGGCGCTCGTCGAGGCGCTGGGACTGTCCCTCCGGGGGCTCGTGGGAATCATGGGACGGGTGGAGGAACTGGAGGAGTGCCTGCGCGCCGCCGTCGCCGGCCGCTGGAAGACGTACGTCGAGCCCGTGGCGGAGATCGTCGTCGTCGACGAGACCAGCGTGGGCGACGCGCTGCGCACGATGCACGCCGAGTTCTCCGGGTTCTCGGAGCGCTACATGGGCCATCTCGTCGCACGCAACAACGACGCCCGGCTCAAGGAGATCGCGGCCGAACGCGCCGCGTTCCTGCGCCGACTCGTCGACCACTTCTGGGAGTTGATCGGAGAGGCGGGCGAAGCGCCGCCCTTCCTCCCGGGCGGCTGACGGCAGCACGCCGCGCGCCGGGAGGGGGTCCCGGCGCGCGGCCCACGGATGACCCCGCCTCAGTGGGCGGGCTCCCCGAGGTCGTCCCAGTCGATCTCCATCGTGCTGCGGCTGGTGAAGACGTTGAACAGCAGGTTCAGGACGATGGCCGTGAGGGCGCCCAGCGTGATCCCGCTGTCGAGGACGGCCCTTACGTCGTCCGGCATCCGGTCGAAGAACGGCGCGACCGTCGTCGGCAGCAGGGCCGCGCCCAGACTGACCGCCAGGATCAGGGTGTTGCGCTCCTCCCGGAGATCGACCTTGCCCAGGATCTGGACCCCGACCGCGGCGACGATGCCGAACATGGAGATGGCCGCCCCGCCCAGGACCGGGTGCGGGATCGAGGCGACCAGGCTGCCCGCCTTCGGCAGCAGCCCCAGGACGACCATGAACAGCCCGGCCGCGACGACCACGTACCGGCTCATCACCTTGGACATGCGCACGATGCCGATGTTCTCCGCGAAGGCCACGTACGGGAACGAGTTGAGGACACCGCCGAGGACGGTCGCCGCGCCGTCGGCGCGCAGCGCCCGGGCGACGGTGTCGGCGTCGACCTCCTTGCCGGTGATCTCGCCGATGGCGTACACGTCACCGGTGGTCTCCACCATGGTGATCAGCATGACCACGAGCATCGCGACGATCGGCAGCAGCTCGAAGCGCGGCATGCCGTAGTGGAAGGGCGTGGTGACCCCGAACCAGTCGCTTTCGCCGACAGCCGAGAAGTCGGCGTCACCGAAGGCCCACGCCACCGCCGTGCCGCCGACGAGCCCGAGCAGGACGGCGAGGCTGGACAGGAACGGCCTGCCGATCCGGACCATCGAGAGGATGAAGAGCAGGGTGCCCAGGGCGTAGGCGAGGTTCTTCGGAGTCCCGTAGGCGGGGGTGCCTATCAGGTGGGCGCCGCCGGCGGCGTCCTGCAGGGCCACGGGGATCAGCGTGATCCCGATGATGGTGAGGATCGTGCCGATGACGACCGGCGGGAAGTACTTGACCAGCTTGCTGAAGACGGGGGCGAACGCGAACGTGGCGATGCCCGCCGTGATCACCGCTCCGTAGACGACGAGCAGGCCGGCCGTGCCGCCGCCCGCGCCCGTCCCGATGGCGATCATGGGGGAGACCGCGGTGAAGGTGACGCCCTGGACCAGGGGCAGCCGGGCCCCGACCTTCCAGACGCCCAGCGCCTGGATGATCGTGGCGATGCCGCAGGTCAGGAGGTCGGCGTTGATGAGGTGGACGAGCTCTTGGCGGGAGAGGCCGAGCGCGTTGCCGACGAGGACCGGGACGATGACCGCCGCCGCGTAGAACGCGAGGAGGTGCTGGAAGCCGTAGAGCGCGAGCCGGGAGGCCGGCAGCAGTTCGTCGACGGGGTGGGACTGCTGCGGGGAGGACCGCCGGGAGGACGGTGAGGTGATGCGTGCCATCTCTGCCTTGCCTTGCGAGGTAGGTGAATGAGAAGACCGCCGCCTCTCGAGCCCTGGATGGCAGGGCGAGGGCAGGCCGGATGGTGCGGAGCCGACGCCGGGCGGTGTTGCCGGCACCGCGTCGCTGCGCACTGTGCGAATGCGTCCCGGATTGGTGGGACTTCCTTCGATCGGGGCGCCGGATCCGTGCTTGTTCATGGGATCCGAAGGTCACCCGGTCGGCGGGGCGCTCACCATAGCCAAAGGCCGTGTTTCCTCGCGAGTAACCGCGCAAGGGTCTACGGGCGTAGTGGCCCGGCCCCGCCCGGCCCCTCATCCGTCACTTCGCCCCGGGGCGGGGGCAGTTCGGGCGCCGGCGGCCCGCGCGCACTACGGCTGAAAGACGGGCTCCTCCCGCTCCTTCTCGGCGCGCCGCAGCCGGGCGTCCTCGTCGGTGCCGGAGTCGTACGACACCAGCTTCGGCAGCAGCGCCGCGAGGAGAGTCACCGACGCCACGCAGGCCAGACCACCGCTCCAGAAGGCGGAACGGGTACCGGTCCAGCCGGCCACGGCGCCCGCCCGGACCGCGCCGAGCTGCGGTCCGACGCTGTACGAGAGCACCTCGATGCCCGCGAGCCGCCCCCGCAGCTCCTCGGGGATCGTCTGGTTCCAGATCGTCCCGCGCCCCAGCCCGCTCAGCATGTCCCCGGCGCCCGCCACCGCCAGGCACAGCAGCACCAGCGAGATGTCCGGGGACCAGCCGGCGGCCGCGACCGCCAGCCCCCACACCGCCGCACCGCACACCACGAGCAGCCCGTGCCGGCGCACCCGCGACAGCCAGCCGCTGGTCAGCCCCAGCAGCAGTGAGCCCACCGCACCCGCCGCGTACATCAGGCCCAGGACCCACACCGCGTCGAGCTCGTCCGCGAGGAAGGGGTAGACGGCGTTCGGGAAGGCGAAGAACATCGCCGCGAGGTCGACGGCGTACGTGCCGAGCAGCACGGGCCGGCTCCACGCGTACCGCGCACCCTCCGCGATCCCCTTCAGCGACGGGCGCCCGGCACCCGCCACCGGCGGAGCCGGACGCAGCCGCCGGCACAGCAGGACGGAGACGAGGAACCCGGCGACGGTGACCGCGTACGCCGAGGGGTAACCGGCGTACGCGACGACCACGCCGGCCAGGGAGGGTCCGGCGATCGCGCCGAACTGGTAGCGCAGCCCGTTCAGCGCGGCGGCGGCCGTCTGCTGGTCGTGCGGCACGATCCGCGCCATCAGGGAGTCGAGGGCCGGCCGCTGCAGCCCGGTCAGCGCCGACACGCCCGCCGCGACCACGTACAGCGGCCACAGCACCGGGTGCGGCAGCAGCGAGTTCACCAGCAGGACGAGCGCGAGCGCCCCGAGCCCGGCCTCGGTCAGCAGGATCATCCGCCGCCGGTCGACGGCGTCGGCGAGCGCGCCCCCGTACAGCCCGCACACCACCAGCGGAACCAGCTCCACCGCGCCCATGGCGCCCACGGCGAACGGCGAGTCCGTCAGGTGCTTGATCTGGAGCGGCAGCGCGATCATCGCCATGAACGAGCCGAAGAAGGTGACCGTGCCCTGGTAGAACAACAGCCGGAAATCGGGGCCGGACCGCCAGGGGGAGAGGTCGGGGAGGACGGCGGCCCAACGGGATCTGTTCACGACCGGCCATCCTGCTCGCCCCGCCCGGGGGCGGGCAACGGAATATCCGCTTCGGTCCCCGGCGGGCCCGGGCCGGCGGCCCGCCGGTATCGCCCCGGACGGGGGAATCCGGCGCCCGGCGCGTGGCAACGCGGCTCCGCCGTGGGAGCCATGGACCATGCAGCCGGTGTCACCCTTCCTGCGTACGGCCGCGTCGTACGCCTGGCGCCTGCTGGTCGTCGGCGCCGCCGTGTACGCGGTCTTCGCCGTGCTGGGCCGGTTCCACGAGATCGCGGTGGCGCTCTTCCTCGCCCTCGTGGTGACGGCACTGCTGTCGCCGCTCACCCGGGGCCTGGCGCGCAGGGTGCCCCGTTCGATCGCCGTCGCGTTTAGCCTCGTCGGCAGCGCCGTGCTGCTGCTGGGCGTGCTGACGCTGGTCGGGGAGGCGGTGGCGGGGGAGAGCGCCACGTTGGCCCGCGAGTTCCGCGAGGGACTCGACAGCATCGGGCAGTGGCTGCGGAGGCCGCCGTTCCGGATGGACCCGGGCGCGCTCTCGAACCTCCAGGCGAAGGTCGGCGAGTACCTGGCCACACACCGCTCCGCGCTGCTCAGCCGGGCGGTCAGCGGGGCCGGGCAGGTGGTGCACGTGCTCACCGTCATCGCCCTCGCCGTCTTCTGCTCGGTCCTCTTCCTCTACGGCGGCGACCGGCAGTGGGCGTGGTTTCGCGAGCAGCTGCCCGCGCCGGCGCGGGAGCGCGTGGGCCTCGCCGGGGGAGTGGCCTGGCGGACCTTCACCGGCTACACCCACGGGATCGTCGTCATCGCGGCCGTGAACGCCGTCCTCGTCGGGCTGGTCCTGTTCATCCTCGGGGTCCCGCTGGCCCTGCCGCTGGCTCTGCTGGAGTTCCTCGCGGCCTTCGTCCCCCTCGTGGGATCACCGGTCGCGCTGGCGGTCGCAGCCGTCGTCGCGCTGGCGGCGAAGGGGCCGCTGGTCGCGGGGGTGGTGATCGCGCTGATCGTCGTCATCGGCCAGCTGGAGGGCCATGTGCTGCATCCGCTGGTGATGAGCCGGGCGGTCCAGCTCCACCCGCTGGTGGTGGCGATCTCCGTCGTCGCGGGGACCATCGCGGCCGGAGTGGTCGGGGCCGTGGTCGCCGTCCCCCTGGTCTCGGTGGTCTGGGCGGTGCACACGGCCCTGCGCGAGGACCGTCGGCGGGCCCGGCATCCTGCACAATCGGCGGATGAGTGATGAAGACCCCTACCTCTGGCTGGAGGACGTGTCCGGCGAGGAAGCCCTCGCCTGGGTGCGGGAGCGCAACGCCGAGACCGTCGCCGCACTGACCGGGCAGCCCGGGTTCAAGGTGCTGGAACGCGAGATCCGCGAGGTCCTCGACGACGACGGCCGGATCCCCTACGTCGTCCGCCGCGGCGCGCACCTGTACGACTTCCGGCAGGACGCCGGCCGCGTGCGCGGGGTGTGGCGCCGCACCACGCTGGAGGAGTACCGCACGGAGCGGCCGGCCTGGGAGGTGCTCCTGGACCTCGACGCCCTCGCCGGGGCCGAGGGGGAGAAGTGGGCCTGGGCGGGCGCGGCCGTGCTGGCCCCGGAGTACCGGCACGCGCTCGTCATGCTGTCGCGCGACGGCGCCGACGCGTGCGTGGTGCGCGAGTTCGACCTCGAGACCCTGCAGTTCGTCCCGGACGGATTCACGGTCGCCGAGGCCAAGACCCGCATCGGCTGGATCGACCGGGACCGGATCTGGATCGGCACGGACTTCGGTCCCGGCTCGATGTCCGGTTCCGGCTACCCCCTCCAGGTGCGCCGCTGGCGGCGCGGCACGCCGCTCGCCGAGGCGGAGCTGGTCTACCAGGGGCGGGACACCGACCTGTCGGCCTCGGGCTGGCACGACGACACCCCCGGCTTCGACCGCGATTTCGTGCACCGGCAGATCGACTTCTGGCGGCAGGAGCTGTTCCTCCTCCCCGGGGACGCCGACGCTCCGCCGGTGAAGGTCGACGTCCCGGACGACGCCGGCGCGCACGTCCACCGGGACTGGCTGACCGTCACCACCAAGTCGCCGTGGCTCGGCCACCCCGAGGGCACCTTGCTCGCGTTCCGGTTCGAGGAGTTCCTCGCGGGCGGGCGGGAGGCCGAGGTGCTGTTCACCCCGGACGAGCGCACCGCGCTCGACGGCTACAGCTGGACCGCCAACCACCTCATCCTCAGCACCCGCGCCGATGTCTCCTCCCGGATGGAGCTGCTCACCCCGGGCACGGACGGCTGGGACCGCGCACCCCTCTCCGGCGTGCCGCCGCTGTCCACGGCCTCGGTGACCTGCACCGATCCCGACGCGGGTGACGAGTACTTCCACCACGTCAGCGGCTTCCTCCAGCCCTCCACCCTCTACCGGGGCACGGCGGGCGGCGACAGCGAGAGCCTCAAGCAGGAGCCGGCCCTCTTCGACACCTCCGGCCTCGCGGTGCGCCAGTACTTCGCGACCTCCGCGGACGGCACGAGCGTGCCCTACTTCGTCGTCGGCCCCGAGGACGGCGCAGGCCCGGGGCCCACCCTGCTCTACGGGTACGGCGGCTTCGAGGTCTCCATGGTTCCCGGCTACAGCGCGGTCACCGGCCGGGCCTGGCTCGCCCGCGGCGGCACGTACGCCGTCGCGGGCATCCGGGGCGGGCACGAGTACGGGCCCGCCTGGCACAAGGCGGCCCTCGGTGCGAACCGGGTCAGGGCGTACGAGGACTTCGCCGCCGTCGCCCGGGACCTCGTCGCCCGGGACATCACCACGCACGCCCAGCTGGGCATCGAGGGCGGCAGCAACGGGGGGCTGCTGATGGGCGCGATGCTCACCCGGGACCCCGAGCTCTTCGGGGCGGTCGTCGCCCACGTTCCGCTGCTGGACATGCTCCGCTTCCACAAGCTGCTGGCCGGTGCCAGCTGGATCGCCGAGTACGGCGACCCCGACGACCCGGCCGACCGGACCCACCTGGAACGGATCTCCCCGTACCACCAGGTCCGGACGGACGGGCCCGCCTACCCGCCGCTGCTCCTGCTGACCTCGACCCGGGACGACCGGGTCCACCCCGGCCACGCCCGGAAGATGGCGGCCCGGCTGCGCGAGCACGGGCATCCGGTCCTCTTCCACGAGCACCTCGGCGGGGGCCACGCGGGCGCCACCGACCACGGGCAGACCGCCTTCAACGAGGCACTCGTCCACACCTTCCTGTGGGAGCGGCTGACCCCGCCGAGGTGACCGGCCGGACCGCGCGCCGCGCGGCGGCCGGCTGCCCGGGATCAGATCTGGCTGCTGATCTCGGCCGCCACGCGCTCACCGGAGGAGACCGCCGCGTTCAGCGTGGCGTTCTCCACGTCCGTGTGCTCGCCCGCGAAGTGGATCCGGCCCTCCTGGAGTGCCTCGCACCCGGCGATCGAGGTGTACTGGCCCACCTTGTAGAAGTGATAGCCGCCCCGCTGCCACGGGGCCCGTGACCAGTGGTCCTCGTACGCCCGGCCGGTGAACGCGGCCCTGGTGCCCGGGAACACGTGCTCGATCCGGTTCAGGAACCAGTCGACGTCGGCCGCGGGCGCCGGGCCGTGCCCGGCGCCGGTGAGCAGGTCCCGGGCGGTGTCGCCGCCGGGGAAGCCGACCAGCAGGGCGGGCGTGCCGTCGGGTGCGCCCGCTACCGAGCCGTCCCAGGCCGTCTGGTAGCCGGCCGGGCCCGTGTTGCTGATCCCGTTGTAGCCGAGCCGGGGCCAGGTCTTGGCCGAGAGCTCGGTGACGATCTTCCCGTTCTGCCCCATGCCCTGCTGCCGGACGGCGTTGAGCTTGCGGGCGGACAGGCCCGCCCCGGACAGGTCGACGTCGCGCAGGGTGCTGAACGGCAGGGCCAGCACCACGTGGTCGGCGGGCACCGAGACCGTGCTGCCGCCGTGGTCGAAGGTGCAGGTGTACGAGCCGTCGCCGTTCCGGCGCAGGGCGATGAGCCGGTACCCCTGGCGGACCGTCCCGGCCGGGAGCCGGCCCGCCATGCCGCTGACGAGCTGGTCGTTGCCGCCGACGAGGTGGTACTTCTCGTCGAAGCCGCGCCCGCCGTCGAAGACCGACGAGGAGCCGAGGAAGCCGATCATGCCGAGGGCGGAGGCCTCGGCGGGTTCGCCGCCCGCCTGGAGCTGGAGGGACTGGATCACCTGGCCGAGCCTGGAGCCGGGGGCCAGTCCGATCTCGTCGAGGTACTCCAGGCAGGAGAGGTGGTCCAGCCGGTACGCCTCCGGTGTGTGCGCGTCGTACCGGGCCGTGCCGGCGGCCGTGTACGAGGCGCTGAACGCGTCGTAGGCGGCGGCGATCCAGTCGTCCTGCTGCTGGAGCCCGGGGTAGGAGGTCCCGTCGACCCAGGCCGCGTAGTCCCCGGCGTGGAGCTCGCCGCCGTTGGCCACCTCCCGCTGGAGGCCGAGGTCCCGGGCGAGTTGGAGGACCGCCGTGTCGGTGGAGCTGATGAAGGCGCCTCCGTGCTCGTGGACGGCGCCCGCCGAGAAGAAGCCGCGCAGGGACCAGCAGCGGCCGCCGATGCGGGCGGGGTCCGCCTCGTACACGGTCGTGGCGACCGGGTTCGCCGCGTTCCAGAGCCGGTGGGCGCAGCGCAGTCCGGCGAGTCCCGCGCCGACGATCACGATGCGCGGGGCGGTGGGGCCGGTGGCCGCCGCGGCCCGGCGCGGGGAGAGCAGGCCGCCGGGGAGGGCGGAGGCGAGGGCCGCCGCGCCCGCGGCGCCGAGGATCCGGCGGCGGCTGGGCGCGGAAGTACGGCCGGAGTCCGCTTCGGCGGCGCGGCGGGCACGTTCGACGCGGGTGCGCCGGGCGTGCTCGGTGTGCTCCCCGGCGACTTCGGCGACGGGCATGCCGCGGCGGCGGGCTTCGGCGTGGAGCGAGAACGCGCGGCGCAGTGGGTCGGGGATGCCCGCGCGATGGGCGGGCCGGGGCACGTGCTGCATGTGGTCCCTCTTCTCGGAATCCTGCGGAGACGGGCACGGATGCGGACTGAGGGGGAGTGAAGCGGTGGCGCAACACTGTTGTCAACGGTGTTGCGCCACTTTGGGCGTGCAGAGGCGCGGAAGGGGGGGTCGGTGAGACGCGGGGGCTACGCTCCGCGCAGCGTGCGGACCCGGGTCTCGACGGAGGTGATGAGCGCCTCGACCCGGGCCCGGAAGATCTGTTCGTCCGTCACCTCGGCCAGTTCGCCGCTCAGCCGGGTGATGTGGGGGAAGCCCTCGGGGTCGACCAGGCGGTACTCGCGGTTCCAGGAGTTCTCGTCGGCCTGCCGGATCTCCGGGGCGAACAGCAGGTAGGCCGCGCGCTGGCCGACGTACGCGAGCAGGGAGTCACCGACCATCCGGTAGTGGACGGCGGCCTCGGCCCCTTCGAGTCCGGCTTCCGTGACCGCGCCGAGGATCAGCTCGACGACCCGGAACTCGTTGGGCCGGCGGGTGGTCCGGCTGGCCATGGTGGAGCCGACCACCGGGTACTTCAGCGCGACTTCGAGGGAACCGTCGGCGAGCGCCCGGAGGCGGTCCTGCCACCCGAGGCCCTCGGGGATGCTGTCGAGCACCTCGCCGAGGGTGCGGTCGGCGACGGAGAGCAGCAGCTCGTCCTTGTCGCGGAAGTGCCGGTAGATCGCCGTCGGGTCCGCGCCGAGTTCCTCTCCCAGACGCCGGACGGTGAAGGCGTCCTCGCTGCCGCGGGCCGCGATGCGCAGGCTCGCTTCGATGATCGCGTCGGGTGTGAGCTGGCTGCCCGAACGCTTGGACCGGGGGGTGGTCTCAGATGACTTCGGCATGGTGCGGCCAGTGTATCGATTTGGACCGGAGCGGGCGCAACACCGTTGACAACACTGTTGCGCTCCCGTTCACTCCTCCTCAACGAACACGCCGTGCGGGTTGCGACCCGCCGAGCCGGAGGATGCGCGGATGGGCAACACCAGGCAGCGGGCCGACATCGTCTTCACCGGGGGGCGGGTCTTCACCGGCACCTCACCCACCCCCGTCGACGCGGCCGTCGCCGTCGGTGGAGGCCGGATCCTCGCCGTCGACGACGAGGCCGCGGTACGTGCCCTCGCGGACGACGCCACCGAGGTGGTCGACCTCGCCGGAGGCCTCCTCATCCCCGGTTTCCAGGACGCCCACGTGCACCCCGTCGTGGCCGGCGTCCAGATGCTCGGCTGCGACCTGAGCGGGGAGCGCACCACCGACGGCTACCTGGCCGTGGTCGCCGCCTTCGCCGAGGCCCACCCCGAGGCCGACTGGATCCGCGGCGGTGGCTGGTCGATGGACGTCTTCCCCGGAGGAACCCCCACCCGCGCCATGCTCGACGCGGTCGTCCCCGACCGGCCCGTGCTGCTCACCAACCGCGACGGCCACGGAGCCTGGGCCAACACCCGGGCTCTCGAAGTCGCGGGCGTCGACGCCACCACCCCCGACCCGGCCGACGGCCGCATCGAGCGCGAGGCGGACGGCGGCCCGGCCGGCACCCTCCAGGAGGGGGCCGTGGAGCTGGTCGCCCGCCACGTGCCCATCGCGACCCCCGACGAGGCGCTCGCCGGACTGCTCGCCGCCCAGGAGCACCTGTTCTCGCTCGGTGTGACCAGCTGGCAGGACGCCATGATCGGCGCCTTCCCCGGTCACCCCGACAACTACGGCGTCTACCTGCGCGCCGCGCGCGAGGGCTCCCTGCGCGCCCGGGTCGTGGGCGCCCTGTGGTGGGACCGGGAACGCGGCCTGGAGCAGATCCCCGACCTGGAGGAGCGCCGCCGCACCGGCCGGGCCGGCCGCTTCAACGCCACCAGCGTGAAGATGATGCAGGACGGCATCGCCGAGAACTTCACCGCCGGCATGCTGGAGCCCTACCTCGACGGCTGCGGTTGCCCCACCGGCAACTCAGGGCTCAGCTTCATCGACCCCGACGTGCTCACCGAGGCCGTGTCCCGCCTCGACCGGTCGGGCTTCCAGATCCACTTCCACGCCCTCGGCGACCGCGCCGTCCGCGAGGTGCTCGACGCGCTGGCCGTGGCCCGCGCCGCGAACGGGACCAACGACAACCGCCACCACCTCGCGCACCTCCAGGTCGTCCACCCCGACGACATCGGCCGCTTCGCGGAACTGGAGGCGGCCGCCAACATCCAGGCGCTGTGGGCCGCGCACGAGCCGCAGATGGACGAGCTCACCATCCCCTTCCTCGGCCCCGAACGGGCCCGCCTCCAGTACCCGTTCGGCGACCTCCGGCGCGCCGGGGCCCGGCTCGTCGCGGGCAGCGACTGGTCCGTCAGCAGCCCCAACCCGCTGTGGGGCATCCACGTGGCCGTCAACCGCTCCGTACCGGACGAGGCCCCGGGCTCGCCCGAGACCTTCGAACCGGCGCCGCCGTTCTTCCCGGAGCAGGCCCTGACCCTCTCCCAGGCCCTGACCGCCTACACCGCCGGCAGCGCGTGGGTGAACCACCTCGACCACGTCACCGGCACCGTCGAGCCCGGCAAGTACGCGGACCTCGTCGTCCTCGACAGGGACCCCTTCGAGCACCCTCCGCTGGAGATCGCCGACACCCGCGTCCTGCGCACGTACATCGACGGCGAACTGGTCTTCGCCGCCACCCGCTGAGCCCCCCCGGCACGGCCGTCACCGACTGAGCATCACGACCGGTCCGCCCCCGGCCGGGCGTCACCCACCCCGCAGAGCTCATCCCTCAGGGAGCCAGACGATGTCATCAGCCCGTAAGAGAACCCCGCTGACCCGCCGCACCCTCACCGCCGCCGCCTTCGCCGCCACCGCGATGCTCGTCACGAGCGCCTGCAGCGGTACCGCCCACCCCGCCAAGGACCAGGCCACCCCGTACAAGATCACGGACCGGACGCCGGCCGCCGCCGGGAACATCGACTCCTTCACCTGGTCGACCTTCGCGGAACCCGCCACCATCGACTACGCCTTCGCGTTCGACTACCCGCCGAACCAGATCCTCGCCAACGTCTGCGAGAGCCTGCTGCGCTGGAACCCGGACCTGACGACCTCGCCGAACCTCGCGACCTCGTACACCAACCCCACCCCCACCACCTGGGTCTACCAGATCCGCCCCGGCGTGCGCTTCCACGACGGTACGAAGCTCACCGCCGACGACGTCGTCGCCTCACTGCGCCGCCACCTCGACCCGGAGACGGCCAGCGTCTGGGCCTACCCCTTCCGCAACGTCAAGTCAGTCGACAGGACGGGGCCGCTGGAAGTCACCGTCACCCTCTCGCAGCCCGACGCCACCTTCAACAAGTACCTCGCCGCCGGCCCCGGAACCGTGGAGTCCGCCGCCACCCTCGCCAAGTCCGGCAAGAACTACGGCAATCCGCAGACCGGCGTGAACTGCACCGGCCCGTTCGCCTTCGAGAACTGGACGGCCGGCCAGTCCCTCACGCTCAAGCGGTTCGACGACTACTGGGACCCGGCACTCAAGGCGAAGGCCGGACAGGCCAAGTTCGTCTTCCTCGCCGACACCGCGACCCGGGTCAACGCCTTCCAGAGCGGAGAGGTCGACGGCGGCTGGATGGTACCGCCCAACGCATACGCCCAACTGGGCTCGACGCAGGCCGGAACGCTCTACTTCGGCCGCAACACCAGCGTCGCCGACGAGATCGTCAGCAACCTCAAGGGCCCCCTCGGCGACCCCCGGGTGCGCCAGGCCCTGCTGATGGCGACCGACCGCAAGGGCATCGTGAAGGCCGGCGTCGGCGGTGTCGGCGAGGTCGCCGACTCGCTCGTCACCGACAACCTCTGGGCCGAGGCCTCCGACGCGACCCGCGCCAAGTTCCTGCAGGACCTGCCGAAGTACCCGTACGACCCGGCCAAGGCCAAGGCGCTCGCCGCCGAGGCCGGGGTGAACGGCCAGAAAGTCGTGATCGCGACGAGTCCGCTCGACTCGCAGACGACCATCATCACCCAGGCCATTGCCCAGGCCGCCACGGCCATCGGCCTCAAGCCGGAGATCAACTCCCTCTCCGCCGAGAAGTACAGCACTCTCTTCACCGACCCGGCCGCACGCGAGGGCATCGACCTGTTCCTCACCTTCTGGTACACGTCGATCACCGACCCGCTCGACATGTACGGCTCCCTCCGCACCGGCGCCTACAGCAACTACGGAAACTGGTCCGACCCCGCCTTCGACGCGGCCGTCGACAAGGCCGCCGCGACCTACGACCGGGAGCTGCACGCGGAGGCCAACGCCGAGGCCCAGAAGACCGCCCTGCGGGAACTGCCCTGGCTGCCCCTGTACACCCAGCCCGTCAGCGTCTTCCTCGGCAAGAGGATCACCGGCGTCCAGCCCTCCATCGCCTACCTCTACTACCCGTGGGCGGCCGAGATCGGGGCCAGGGGATGACGGCCCCGGCGGCGACCGCCGTCCTGGCCCGGGCCGGACGGGTGCTGCGCCGGCTGACCGCCATGGCGGCGACCCTGCTCGTCACCTCCTTCCTCGTCTTCTCCTCCCTCTTCCTCGCGCCCGGGGACCCGGCGAGCTTCCTCACCAAGGGCCGCAGCCCCAGCCCCGGGCAACTCGCCGAGATCCGCCACCAGTACGGCTTCGACCAACCGTTCCTCGTCCGCTACTGGAACTGGCTCGAAGGAGTGCTGCACGGCGACTTCGGCCGCTCCTACCTCTTCCACCAGGACGTGAGCACGGTCATCTGGTCGCGGCTGCCCTCCTCCCTGCTCCTGATCGGCGTGTCCGCCCTGATGATCGCCGTGTTCGGCATCGGCTCCGGGGTCGTCGGCGCACTGCGCCGCGGATCGCGCACCGACCGCTGGCTCATGCTCCTGGTGACGGTGGGCGCCGCCGCGCCCGCCTTCGTCGCGGCCCTGCTGCTCAGGTCGTTCCTGGGCGTACGGCTCGGCTGGTTCCCGACGATCGGCAACGGCGAAGGCGTCCTGGACCGGCTGCACCACGTGATCCTTCCGGCCGCGGCCCTTTCCGTAACCTTCACCGCCCTGGTCACCCGCGTGACCCGCTCGGCCATGCTCGACGAACTGCGACGCGAACACGTGGAGGTCGCGCTGAGCCGGGGAACCCCGCGGCGGACCGTCATCAGGCGGCACGTCCTGCGCAACGCGCTCGGACCGATCGTCACCGTCTCCGCGCTGCTCGTCTCGGGGATGCTCGTCAGCACCGCGATCGTGGAGACCGCCTTCGGCATGTCCGGAGTGGGCTCCCTGCTCGTGCAGAGCGTGGACCAGCTGGACTTCCAGGTGGTGCAGGCGATCGTGCTGCTCGTGGTGGCCGCGTTCGTGATCGTCAACGCCCTCGTGGACCTCCTCCAGCCGCTGATCGACCCGCGCTCGGCCGCGGCGGGGAGCGCCCGGTGAGCACCCTTCACGAAGCGGGCACCGGCACCGGCGCCCGCACCCCGCAGGCCCCGCGTCCCGTGCGCACCCGGCCCGACCGGTTCGCCCGGCTCCGCCGCCTCGGCGGCGGCCCGCTCCAGCGGACCTGCCTCGTCCTGCTCGTCCTCTTCGTCCTGGTCGCGCTGTTCGCCCCCTGGGTCGCCCCGCAGGACCCGGCCTTCGGCGCTCTCGGCGACACCCTGCTCGGGCCGAGCGCCGGGCACTGGCTCGGCACCGACCAGGGCGGACACGACACCCTCTCGGCGCTGATCGTCGGCACCCGCACCAGCCTCACCGGCCCGCTCGCCGTCGTGCTCTTCTCCACCGTCCTCGGCATCGCCGTCGGCCTGTTCACCGCCTGGCGCGGCGGCTGGACGGACACCGCCGTCGGCCGCGCGCTCGACGTCCTGTTCGCCTTTCCGGCGCTGCTGCTCGCGATCCTCGCCGTGGCCCTGTTCGGCAAGGGGATGACGGCTCCGGTATTCGCCATGGCGATCGCCTACATGCCGTACACGGCGCGCGTGGTCCGCGGACTCGCCCTGCAGGAGAAGTCCCGCCCCTACATCGCCGCCTACCGGGTGCAGGGCCACTCCGCCCTGTACGTCACCGTCCGCAGGCTGCTGCCCAACATCGCCCCGACCCTGCTCGCGCAGTCGACGGTCAACTTCGGCTACGCGCTGCTCGACCTCGCCGCGCTCTCCTTCCTCGGGCTCGGTGTGCAGCCCCCCACCCCCGACTGGGGCGCCATGATCAATCAGGGCCAGACGGCCGTCCTGCAGGGGCAGCCGCTGTCCGCGATCGCGCCGGCCGTGGCCGTCGTCCTGGTCGTCGTCGCCTTCAACGTCGTCGGGGAAGACCTCGGCGACCGTCTCGCGGGGAGGGACTCCTGATGACACTGCTGGAATACGACGGCCTGCGCGTCACCCTCCCCGCGACGGCCCGCCCCGTCCTCGACGGCATCGGCCTCAGCGTCGCCGCCGGGGAGGTCGTCGCCCTCGTCGGCGAATCCGGCTCCGGCAAGTCCGTCACCGCCCGCGCCGCCCTCGGCCTTTTCCCCCACGGCGCCGGGGTCGCCGGCCGGGTCCGGGTGGACGGGACCGACGTGGTCGGCGCGGACCCCGCGCGCCTGCGCGACGTACGCACCAACACGGCGGCGATGATTTACCAGGATCCCCGCGCCGCCATCAACCCGGTACGCCGCGTGGGGGACTTCCTCACCGAGCCGCTGCGCCTCGTCCACGGCTGGACGAAGGCGCGCGCGGAGCGGCGGGCCGCCGAACTGCTCGACGCGGTCGGCCTGCCCGACCCCGTCCGGCACCTGGGGCAGTACCCGCACGAGCTCTCCGGCGGCATGCTCCAGCGCGTCGTCATCGCGGCGGCCCTCACCACCGAACCGAAGCTGCTGCTCTGCGACGAGCCGACGACCGCGCTCGACGTCAGCACCCAGGCGGAGATCCTGGCCGTCCTGGGGCGGCTCCAGCGGGAACGCGGCCTCGGGCTCCTGCTCATCACCCACGACATCGAGCTGGCGGCCTCGGTCAGTGACCGGATCTACGTGATGTACGCGGGCCGGATCGTGGAGACGGCGCCCGTGGCCGACCTGTTCGCCTCTCCCCGGCACCCCTACACGGCGGGCCTGCTCGGCTCCTCCCCGCCGCTCGCCGGTCCCCTCGTCCGGCTCACGCCCATCCCCGGCGCGCCGATGGGACTGCTGGAATCCGCCCCCGGCTGCGCCTTCGCACCGCGCTGCCGGTTCGCCGAGCCGGGGCGCTGCGACCGGTACGCGCCGGAACTGCGGTCGCACGGCCCGGCCGAGGTCGCCTGCCACCTGGCCGCCGAACTCACCCGCACGGAGGACAGATGAGCAGCGGAGAACTCCTGAAGGTCACCGGCCTGCGGAAGACCTACCGCACCGGCGGCACCGAGGTCGTCGCCGTCGACGACCTGTCCTTCTCCCTGCGTACGGGCGGTGCGCTGGGCATCGTGGGGGAGTCCGGGTCGGGGAAGACCACCACGGCCCGGATGCTGATCGGCCTCGAACGCCCCGATTCCGGCGAGATCCTGGTGCAGGGCACCCCGCTCGCGGCCTCCGTACGGGGGAGGCCGGCGCGGCTGGCTCGGGCCAAGGCCGTCCAGATCGTCTTCCAGGACCCCTACCTCTCCCTGGACGCCCGGCTCAGCATCGGCGCCACCATCGACGGGGTGCTCCGCCTGCACGGCACGTCCGACCGAACGGCCCGCGCCGCGCGGGTCCGGGAACTGCTCGGGCAGGTGGGCCTCGGCGACCGCGAGGCCGCCGCCCTGCCGCGCCGCCTCTCGGGCGGTCAGCGCCAGCGCGCGGCGATCGCCCGGGCGCTGGCCGTCCAACCCGCCGTCCTGGTGCTCGACGAGGCGGTGTCCGCGCTCGACGTGTCCGTGCAGGCACAGGTGCTGAACCTGCTCTCGGACATCCGGCGGGACACGGGCATAGGCCTGGTCTTCGTCAGCCACGACCTGGCCGTCGTGCGCTACGTGTGCGACGAGGCGCTCGTGATGTACCGGGGCCGCACCATGGAACACCGCCCGGTCCCCGAGCTCCTCGCCGACCCCCGTCACCCCTATACGAGGCTGCTGCTGGCCTCCGTACCCCGGCCGGGCTGGGACCCCGGCTCGATCAGCCGCCGACGCCGCGAGCTGGACCCCCTCGGCGGCACCCCGACGGCATGACGCGGGGCCCGTGACCGCACGGGCCCCGCGGCCATGACGGGAGCTACGCGCCGGCGGGGTCCGGGACGAGCCCGTCGGCGACCAGGCCGGCCAGTACCGCCTGGCCCAGGACCTGCACCGCCGACTGAGGGCGGACCATCACCGTGAACTCCTTGATCCGGCCCTCCTCGTCGAACTGCAGGAGGTCGATGCCGTGCACCTCCTTGCCCCGCACGGTGGCCCGGAACGGCAGGATCGCCGACGGGGCCTCCTGACCGTCGCGGCCGGTCTCCGCCGCGCCCTCGAAGTGCCCCACGTAACGGAGGTCCTCGAAGGTGCGCATCAGCACCCCGAAGAGGCCCAGCACCATCGGCTTGCCCTCGAAGGGTGTGAACTTCACCGGGCTGTAGAGCCGGATGTCATTGGTGAACAGGTCGTCCAGCAGGTTCGGATCGCGCTTCTCCACCGCGTCGCGGAAGCGTTCGGAAGTCTCCACGGCCCCTCCTCGAAGTCATGCCCTACTCATGAATATGACTAATCAATTTCATGAGTAGGATGCAGGGCAGGGCGAGGAAAGGGAAGGGGCTGTTTCCATGGCGTTGAGACATGCCGTGCTGGCGTCGCTGCTGGGCGGCGAGTTCAGCGGCTACCAGCTGGCGAAGGGGTTCGACATCGGCGTCGCCAACTTCTGGCACGCCCTGCCGCAGCAGCTCTACGCCGAGCTGGCCAAGCTGGAGCGGGAGGGCCTCGTGGCCGGCCGCGAGGTGGTCCAGGAGAGCAGGCCCAACAAGCGCCTGTTCCACGTCACCGACGCCGGACTCGCCGAGCTGGAGGCCTTCGCCGCGGCCGCCTCCAAGCCCTCCGTCATCCGCGACGACCTCCTCGTCAAGGTGCAGGCCGCCGACGGCATCGACACGGCGCCCGTCATCGCACAGCTCGAGGAACGCGCGGCGGCGGCCCAGGCCAAGATCGAACTTCTCGACGCGCTCCTGCGCCAGATGCGCGGAGAAGCGGACGAGGAGGAGTTCCTGCTCCGCGGCCGAGGTGTCGGCGGGTACCTCACCGCCCTGCGCGGCCGCGCCTTCGAACAGGGGCACCGGGAGTGGTGCCTGCGCGCCGCCACCGTACTGAGGGAAAGGCGGACGGCCCGTGCCGGACAGTGAGTACCTCCGTTACGTCGCCCTCGGCGACAGCCAGACCGAGGGACTCGGCGACGGCGACGACACCGTGGGCCACCGGGGCTTCGCCGACCGGCTCGCCGAGCACCTCGCGGCCGTCGAACCGCGCCTGCGGTACGCCAACCTGGCCGTACGGGGACGCGTCGCCGCCCAGGTCCGCGCCGAGCAGCTGGCACCCGCACGGGCCATGCAGCCCGACCTGGCCAGTGTGGTCTGCGGGGTCAACGACCTGCTCCGGCCGTCGTTCGACGCCGCGCGGACGGTCGGCCACCTGGAGGACATGTTCGCCGCGCTCACGGCCGCCGGCGCCCAGGTGGTGACCGTGACCTTCCCCGACATCGGGAGGATCGCCCCGCTCGCCAAGCCCCTGCGCCCCCGGGTGTCCGAGCTCAACGACCGCATCCGGGCCGCGGCCGTCCGGCACGGGGTCGTCGTCGCCGAAACCGGCCGGGAGGCGGTCGGCTCCGACCCGCGGCTGTGGGCGGTGGACCGGCTCCACGCCAGCCCCCTCGGCCACGAACGCATCGCCGCGGCCCTCGCCCACGCCCTCCGGCTGCCCGGCAGCGACGACAGCTGGGCCCGGCCGCTGCCGCCCCTGCCGCCCGTCCCGGGGCTGCGGGCGGCGGTGGACGAAGCCCGCTGGCTGGCGGGCTTCCTGGGCCCCTGGCTCGGCCGCCGACTGCGCGGCCGCTCCTCCGGCGACGGCCGGACGGCCAAGCGGCCCGAGCTGCTGCCGGTGACCCCGCAGGGCCGTCCGACGCCGTAACGTGGAATCAATATGGGGGACATGTCGCGTCAACCTCTGCCGTGGGTCGGGAACTGCTCCACGATCGGCGGAGCAACCCGGCCAAGGAGGCCCCATGACCACGCCCTTCGCGTCCGCCGCCTCGCACCCCGCCCGCCACGGGACGCCGTACCCGGCGCAGCTCCACACCCTGATCGAGGACCGGTTCGCGCTCGACGGCGCGCAGACCGTACTCGAACTGGGCGCGAGCGGCGCCGGCCCCGGACCCGGCCTGCTCGCCCTGTCGTTGACCGCGCGGGCCGACCACGTGTACGCCGTCCATCCCGACCCGGCGGTGCTCGCCGAGGGGAGCCGGCTCGCCGAGGAGCGGGGCTGCCCCAACGTGACCTGGCTGCGGGGGGACGCCTCCGCGGTCACCCGCCTCTGCCTGCCGCGCATCGACCTGTGCGTCATCGGCGGCGCCTTCCACCGCATGGACGGCGAACGGCTTGTGGCCGACCTCGACACCGTGCTCGCCCCGCGGGGCGGCGTCGCCGTGATCACCTCCCCGGACGGCCTCGACGACGTCACCGACGTACTCGCGAAGTCGGTGTTCTCCCGGGTCGAGACCACGAGCTGGGAACACCCGGTCGCCGTCACCGCCGCCCTCGCCCGCAGGCCCCGCCGCTGACCGGGGCGAGGCAACGGCTACAGCGCGCGGCGCATGCAGACCCTCGGCCACCGGTCCAGGCCGTGCTCCGCCTCCCGCGCCCGGATCTCCCGCAGCCCCGGGGTGAGCGCGCCCTCGTCCAGGCGCCGGAAGCCGCAGCGTTCGTAGTAGGGGGCGTTCCAGGGGACTTCGGTGAAGGTGGTGAGCGTCAGGGCGGGCACCCGCTCCAGCAGGGCGTGGTCCGCGAGGTGCTCCAGCAGGGCCCTGCCGATGGCGCGGCGCGCGTGGCCGGGGTGGACCGACACCTGCTCGACGTGCAGGGCGCCGTCCACGCGGTCGGCGATGAGGTACGCGACCGGCGGCGCGCCCTCGTCGTCGCCGCCGAAGTCGACGGCGACCCAGGCCAGGCCGGCCGCCACGTATCCGGCCAGTTCCTCCAGGGGCAGCGGTTCGTCGTCGGCGATCTCCGGCATGCCGATGTCCCGGAAGCACAGTCCGGCGGCCCTCTCGATGTCCTGGAGGACCGTCAGTTCGTCCCGGCGTGCTGCTCGAATGCGCATGAGCGCCATTGTCCCACCCCAAGATCCTTTTGACGTAAGGCAGTTGATCCAAAGCGGTCGGTGGGTACGATCGCTGCCGAGGGGGGACGCATGACTCACAGAGGCGGCTCCGCGCTGCGCGCCTGCGGGTGCGCGGCGGCGGGCCTGTTGGTACTGGCGGGCTGCTCGACCGGGGGCGCGGCGAAGAGCGGCGCGGGGGGCCGCACCCCGACGGCGGCGACGGCCGCCCCGGCGAGCGGCAGTCCGGACGCGAGCGCCGCACCCGCGCCCACGAAGCCGGCCGCCCCTCTCGTCCCGGAGCTGGACGAGTCCAAGCAGCCCCGGACGGCCGCCGAAGCCCGCGCCCTGATCGGCCGCATCGTCGTCGGCCAGGAGGCGTTCGGCCCCGAGATGGCCCGCAGGACCCCGTTCGAGAGCGATCCGCACCGCTGGCCCGTCCTCGACGAGGCCTGCGTCTGGCAGACCTCGCGCCTGCCCGAGGACGTGCTGGCCACCAGCACCCGCTACTTCCAGCTGCCGGCCGCGGAAGGCCACGGACGCGTGCAGATCAACGTGACCGTCACCGTGCACCGCGACCGCCAGGACTCCGGCTGGGAGACCGCCCACGCCATGGAGGAGGTGCTGCGCTGCCCCGACCAGCGGCTGCGCGAGGGCGAGGAGCTCAAAGGCCTGTGGGGAGCCTCCCTCTACGAGGGGGAGCAGCTCAACGGCTGGACCGAGGACGCCTTCACCGAATCCGGCCAGTACGTCAGCGAGGCGGACGGCGGCCCCCACCCCTACCTCTGGTCCCAGGGGCAGTTCGGACCGGTCACCATCGCCGTGGCCGGCAAGGGCGCGGCGGGCTTCACCCAGGAGGCGTTGAGCGCGCTCGTCGTCCAGGGCACCGCCCGCATGATGCTCCAGGCCAAGCAGCAGCTCGGAAAGGCGGCGGGCTGATGGAACGGCTGCACCCTTCGGACCCCTCCCGGATCGCGGACTACCGCCTCCTCGGCAGGCTCGGCGCCGGCGGCATGGGCGTCGTCTACCTCGGCCGCACCGACGACGGCGCGCTCGCCGCCGTGAAGGTGATCCGCGCCGAGTACGCCGACGAGGCCGACTTCCGGGCCCGCTTCCGCCGCGAGGCGGAGATCGCCGCCGAGGTCGACAGCCCCTGGGCCGTCCGGATCACCGGCGCCGACCCGGACGCCCACGAACCCTGGCTGGCCACCGCGTTCGTCGCCGGGCCCTCCCTGGCCGAGGCCGTCGCCGCTCACGGGCCGCTCCCGCTGCGCGCCGTACGGGTCCTCGGCAAGGCCATGGCCAAGGCCCTCGGGGTGATGCACCGGCAGGGCCTGGTGCACCGCGACGTCAAACCCGGCAACGTGCTGCTCGGCATGGACCGGCCCCGGCTCATCGACTTCGGGATCGCGCGCGGCGGCGAACACACGGCCCTGACCTCGGCGGACGCCGTCCTCGGTACCCCCGGCTTCATTCCGCCCGAGCAGGCCGAGGGCCGCCCCGCCGAACCGGCCGGCGACGTCTTCGCGCTGGGCTGCCTCCTCGCGTACGCCGCCACCGGACGCCTGCCCTTCGGCACCGGCACCGTCGAGGCGGTGCTCTACCGCACGGTCCACGACGAGCCCGAGTTCGGCCCGGAGGTCCTCGCCGACCCCGAACTGACCGCGCTGCTGCGCACCTGCCTCGCCAAGCACCCCGACATCCGCCCCACCGCCGCCGAACTCGACGAGGCGCTGACCGAGGACACCCCGGGGGAGGGCACCGCCTGGCTGCCCGACCCGGTCGTCGCCACCATCGCGGAGCGCGCCGCAGCCCTGCTGGCCCTGCCCGGCATCGACGAGACCGCCGCCGACCCGGAGGCGGCCCCCGCGCCCGTCACGGAGCCCGCCCCCTCGCGCAGGCGTTTCCTCGGCCTCGCCGCGGCGGGCACCGTGCTCGGCGCAGGCGGCGGCCTCACCGCCTGGCTGGCGCTGCGCGACGACGGAAAGGAGAGGAAGGCGGCGCCGCCCGCAGCCCGGAAGTGGGTGATCGGTGTGCAGGCCGACCTCTCCGGCCCGCAGAAGGCCCTCGGGCAGGCCCAGGAACGCGGGGTACGGCTCGCCGTCGACGCCTTCAACTCCCGTGAGGACAAGCCCTTCACGCTCACCGTGGCCACCGCCGACGACGCCGGCCGGGCGGACCGCTCCGCGGGCGCCGCCGCCGGTCTCATCGCCGACCGCGACGTGCTCGCCGTCATCGGCCCGACCGGCAACGCCACGGTCACCCCCTGCCTGGAGCTGTACGGCGAGGCCGCGCTGCCCCTGCTCACCGTCTCCGCCCTGGCGACCTCCTTCGGCGTCACGGACCGGCGCAGCTTCTTCCAGACCAGCGCCCTCTCCCTCGGCCAGGGCTCCGCCGTCAACCTCCAGCTCATCGGCGGCCAGGGAGCGCGCCGCCTCGGAGCGCTCTGCGACCGGGCGGGCGACGTCGAGGGCTGGCAGGCGGTCCTGCAGGGCAACCGCACCCTCGCCATCGTCTCCCCGCAGGCCACCTCGTACGGACGGGTCGTGCCGCGCGGCGCCGGGGACCTGTCGCCGGTCGTGGCCGACATGCTGGCCCACGGGATCGACTCCTTCTTCTACTCCGGCACCCCGGCGGGCGCGGCCAAGGTGGCCGGCCTGCTCGCCGCCGCCGGCTTCAAGGGGCCCCGGGCGGTCGACTACACCCTCGCCGGTCCCGAGTTCCTGACCACCGCCGGCCCGGCGGCCGAGGGCTGGCAGCTGCTCGCCCCCTACACGGGGCCGGAGGCCCCCGCGGTCGCCGACGTCGTCCGCGCGCACCGGGCGGCCTACGGCACGGCGCCCGAAGCCTGGACGGCCGAGGCCTACGACGCGGCCCGGCTGGTCATCGACCGGCTCGTCACGGCGGCGGCCGGCGGCGCCCGGCCCGCCCGCGCCGATCTGCTGACCGCCCTCGGCAAGGGGACCTTCCGCGGCCTGACGAAGGAGTACGCCTTCGACGAGTACCGGCAGGTGACGGGCAACACGTACTGGGCCCACCGGGTGGAGGGCGGGCGGATCCGCTACACCGGCCCGGCCGGCCAGGCCCCGCCGGCGTAGCCGCCGATGCGTCCCCTGCTGCCCGCCGATCCGGCCGCGATCGGCGGGAACCGTCTGCTGGGCCGCCTCGGCTCGGGCGGCATGGGCACGGTCTACCTGGGCCGTTCTCCCGCCGGGACCCTCGTCGCGGTCAAGGTGATCCGGGCCGACCATGGCGCCGACCCCGCCTTCCGCGCCCGGTTCCGCCGTGAGGCCGAGGCCGCGGCGGGGCTGACCGGGCGCTGGGTGGTCGCCGTGATCGCGGCCGACCCGGAGGCCCGGGAGCCCTGGCTGGCCACCCCGTTCGTGCCCGGGCCGTCCCTGTCGGAGGCCGTGTCCGGGTACGGTCCGCTGCCCGCCCGGAGCGTACGGATCCTCGGGGCGCGGCTCGCCGAGGCCCTGGCGGAGGTGCACGCGGCCGGGCTCGTCCACCGCGACGTGAAACCGGGCAACGTGCTGCTGGCCCCGGACGGCCCCCGTCTGATCGACTTCGGGATCGCGCGGGCCGCCGGCGCGACCACCCTGACGGCCGCCGACGCCGTCGTCGGCACCCCCGGCTACCTGGCGCCGGAGCTGGCCCGTGCGGGCGGCCCGGTGCCCGGCCCGGCCGGCGACGTCTTCTCCCTCGGCTGCGTCCTGGCGTACGCGGCGACCGCACGCGGTCCCTTCGGAGGCGGGCACGCGGCGGCGGTGGTCTTCCGCACCGTGCACGACGAGCCCGAACTGGCCGACCTGCCGGGCGAGTTGCTGGAGGCCGTACGTGCCTGCCTGGCGAAGGAGCCGGAGGCCCGGCCGACCCTCGCGGAACTCACCGGCCTTCTCGCCGGGGGCCGTCCGGGGGAGGAGGGCGACGGGGACTGGCTGCCGGCCCCGCTGCCCCGGCTCATCGCCGAACGCTCCACCCGGGCCCTGGACCTACCGGTCCCCGAGCCCACCCGGATCGACTCCCCGGAGGCGGGGACCGGGAGCCCGGTGAACCTCACCCGCAGGCGGCTGCTCGCGGCGGGCGGAGCCCTGCTCGTGGTCGGCGCACCGGTCGCCTGGTTCAGCACGCGGGGGCGGAGCGGCGGCAGCACGCCCCCGGCCGGCCGGGACCTGCCCGTGCTCACCCTCGGCCTCCAGGCCGACCTGACGGGTCCGGGCAAGGCCACCGGCCAGGCCCACGAGCGCGGCATGCGGCTGGCCGTCGACCGGCACAACGCCCGCGAGGACGCCGTGTTCCGGCTGGCCCTGCGCGTCGCCGACGACGGCGGGGACCGGGCCCGCGCCGCTCGGTCGGTCAGGGAACTGGCCGCCGACCCCGCGGTGCTCGCGCTCGCCGGGCCCACCTGGGAGGCCGCCGTGCCCGACCTCGCCACCGAGTGCACCACGGCCGGTCTCACCCTGTTGCTGGTGTCGGTCAACGGCCTGGACGAGGCCCAGTTCCGCAGGTGGCGTACCCTCTGCCCGACCCGTCCCGCCTGGGACTACGTGGCCAACCCGGTGATCCACTACCTGACCGACGTACGGCCCTCGCGCCGGACCGCGGTCGTCGAGGACGCGACCGGAGGGGACGAGGGCTGGCGGATCTCCCGCGTGCTCCAGCAGAGCCCCCCGGCCGGCGGCTCGGTGAGCCTCCACCGGATTCCCCAGGGCGGCTCCGACTTCGCGGGCGCCGTACGCGACCTGACCACCGCCGGAGCGGAAGGCGTGGTGTACGCGGGGACCTCACCGCAGCGCGCGGCGCTCCTGGCCCGCGCCCTGGCCGACGCCGGGTTCCAGGGCCCCCGGGCCGGCCTCCAGCCCATCATGGAGCCGGAGTTCCTGAGCGCTGCCGGGCCCGCGGCCGAGGGCTGGGAGATCGGCGCCTTCTTCACCGACGCGACGGCCGTGCCGGCCGCCGCCGGGTTCGTCGCCGCCCACCGGTCCGCGTACGGGGAGGCGCCCGCCCGCTGGGCCGTCGAGGCGTACGACGGCGTGGGTCTGCTGGCGGCCTGTCTGACGGGACTCCCGGAGGAGGCCAGGGACCGGGCGGGCCTGGCCCGCCGCTTCCCCCGGCAGACGTACCAGGGCCTGGCCAAGCCGCTGGCCTTCAACGCCGACACCCACGACCTGGAAGGCACGCGGGTGTCGTACCTCTACCGCGTCGAATCCGGCGCGTACCGCTACCAGGGGCCGTACCCCGACGTCACCTGAGGCGGAGCCGGCGCCGGCGCCGGATCAGGACCCCGGTGGCCGCCCCGGCGAGGGCGAGGACCGCCACGCCCGCGGTCGTCCACCAGAGGCCGGAACCGGAGTCGTCCCCGGCCGGTCCGGTCGCTCCGGCGGTGGCCGGTGCGCCGGCGGGGGTCGAGGCGGTCACGGGCGCGGCCGAGGGGGCCGGAGCCGAGGGCTGCGGCGGGGCCGTCACCGAGGGGGAGGGCGCGCCGGTGGCCGGAGCCGGGTCCACCACCGGTACGGCGACGTCGAGTTCCCCGTGCCCGAGGGACGGGAAGCCCACGTCGATCGTGACCTTCCAGGAACCCGGGGGCAGGGCCTCGGCCGTGGTCCACGCGGCCCGCGAGGTGCCGGCTGCGCGCACCAGGCGCCAGGGCCCGAGGGTCCGCGAGCCGTCCGGGCTCGTCGCGTTCACGGTGGCGGCGACGTTCTCCTCGATGGCGTCCCCGTCGTTCTCCCAGGTGATGTCGGCGGTCACCCGGCCCTCCCGTTGACCGGTCACCACCACTTTCACGGTGTCCCCGTGGGCGTGGGCCGCGACGGGAGTCAGGAACAGGAGGCCGAGTACGGCGAGAACGGCCGTCACGGTGGCCCGTACGGCCGGGAAAGCGATCTTGGTGCGCATCGTCGCGTCTCCGCTCGGGAAAGAGGGGTCCGGCGGACGGCCGCCGCGCGGGGCGGCCGTCCGCCGGGTGGAATCACGGCATCGGCCGGTCGGGCCGTCAGCCGGCCTTCTGCAGGGTCCAGACCTGCGTCGCGCGGCCGTCCGCGCGCTGGAGGTCCAGCAGCCAGTTCCCGTAGTACGGGCGGCTGCTCACGGTGAGGGCGAAGCCGCCGCTCGGGTCCGTGACCGTCACCGCGCCCGCCTTCGAGGAGACCTTCCAGTTCTGTGCGGCGTTGGAGCCGCACGGCTGCTGCGCGATCCACATGCCCGCGGCGGGGGTGCCGCCCGGCTGGAGGCACTTGCCGGAGGCCGCGGACTTGATGCGGACCTGTCCGTTGCCGGCGTCGTCGAAGTACCACTGCTGCTGCGCGTAGCCGTTGGCGCGGCCGCCGACGAGGACCGTGCCGTCGGCGGTGCGGCCGCCCCACAGCTCCGCCGCCATGCCCGTGCTGCCGTTGCCGAGCGTGTACTTGGTACCGGCGGTCGTGGTCGAACCGCCGCCGCCGGTGCCCGACGTCGTACGGAAGGAGGTGGCCTTGCCCGGCCCGCTGTCGCGGCCCGACGCGTCACGGACGGAGACGGCGACCTTGTACGAGGTGTCGGGGCGGAGGTTGTAGATGCGCAGCGACTGCGACTGCACCCACGTCAGGTGCTTGCCGTTCAGCAGGACCTGGTACCAGGCGGCGCCCTCGACCTTCGGCCAGCTCACGACGACGGAGTCGGACCGGATCTGGCCCGCCGTCACCGCCGGGCCGCCGGTGGGCGGCTTCGTCGGGCTCGCCGTCGGCTTGGTGGTCGGCGTCGGCGTGGGCGTGGGGTCGGTGCCGCCGCCTCCGCCGCCTCCGCCGCCGCCGTTGGCGCGCATCAGGAACTGGTTGTCGGCGATGTTCCAGTGCGTGGCCAGGTAGCTGCCGGCCTTGGGGCTGGTGTGGAAGTAGTCGTCGTGGTTGCAGTCGAGGATGTTCTCCGCGGCCTGGTTGGTGCAGATGTTGCGCATCTGCGGGTAGTACGGGGTGTCCGAGTAGCACATGACGTCGTACTCGTCGGTGCAGTGCGCACCCCGGCTGGTGTTCGGCGCGCTGTTGTTGACCGCGCCCAGGTTGTGGCCGAGTTCGTGCGCGGCGGTGTGACCGCCCCAGCAGCCGGAGTCCGTACGCCCGTAGGACGGGCCGAAGTTGCTCTGGTTGTTCTGGCCGGGCCGCTCGTCGCCGTTGAACGTGCCGATGCCGCAGTAGACCTGGGTGTCCGCGAAGATCATGTACTTGCGGTCGCGGCGGTCGAGGCCCTTGCCGGCGAGAGCGGAGTTCGTCGCGCTGAACTCGGACAGCGCCGAGTCCGGCAGTTCGATGTTCAGCACGGTCGGGGTGCAGTCGGCGGCCGTCACGTAGCGGATGTGGCGTACTCCGCCGGTCTCCTGGGCGCTGTTCGCGTAGATGAGGTCGGCGTCGGCCGCCCACTTGCGGAACGAGGCGGCGTACTGGGCGTACCGGTCGCGGCCGGGACCGTGCACGTACACGACCTGGACGCGGTTGCCGGTGCTGCCGTCGCCGTCGCACTGGACCGTCTGGCCCGCGGGCCCGGCCGCCACGGTCTGGCCGCCGCCCGAAGTGGCGGCGGGCGCGTCGGCCTTGGTCTTGGCGGAGCCGGCGTCGGCGGCCGCGGGCGCGTCCTGAGGACGCCCGCCGCCTTCCGTGGTGGACGGGTCGTCCACGGCGGGGTGGGCCGGATCCGCGGCGGCGGCCGTCTCCTTGACGGCGGGCGCGATGTCCTTCGTGATGTCGACGTCCTTGGGCGGAGCGTCGGGGCCGTGGGTGCACAGGCCGCCCTGGGTGCGGTACACGCCCACGCACCGGTCGCCCTTGGGGGCGGCCTGGAGGCCGTCGTACACCATGCCGCGCGCCGTCTCGTTGGCCGGAGCTGCCGACAGCGGCGCCGGCTCCTGGTCCCGGGCGGGCTCGGCGGCCATCACGGCCGTCTCGGCCACGGCCCCCGAGGCCTCCCCGGCCTCGGCGCCGTCACCGAGGCCGGAGTAGGCGATCCCCGCGGTGATCACCGCCGCCGAGGCCATGGCGGCGGTGAGGAGTATCAACCGCCGGGGTTTGCGGCGGTGTTCGCGTCGTCTGCGTCGTCCTGTCATGGGCACCTCAAGTCGTTGGTCGGATGACTGGGTGCGCGGAAGCCTGCCAGACGAATGCGCCGGAGAATTCGGACAAAGGTGAGAGTGGCTCAAGAAATCGTTCTGTTACCTGTCGCTCACATTTGACGAACAGTCAACTGCTAATAAAAAAGGGGCAGTTACGCGCGTCGCACTCGATTGGTCCAGGCCTTCCGGGAGGATTTGTTATCGAATCGAGATATGGCGACTTTGCTTGTTGACGGGAATTCAGTCAGGGATTCATCCAATTACTACCTGTCGAATTCCCTCGGTCACGACCCGTGAGGAACCCCGCAGTCCGGTCACGCCCGCGCCGCCCCCGTCAGACCGCGGCGGCCCGGTAGCGCCCCGGGGTCGTGCCGAACTCGCGGCTGAAGGCGTGCGACAGGGCGTACGGAGTGCCGTAGCCGACCCGGCGGGCGATGGCCGCCAGCGGGTCCGGGGTGTCGCGGAGCATGGCGGCGGCGAGGGTCAGGCGCCACCAGGCGAGGTACGCCATCGGAGGGCGGCCGACCAGCCTCGTGAACCGGCGGGCCAGGGTGGCGCGGGAGACGCCCGCCTCCGCCGCGAGCCGGTCGTTGCTCCACGGCGCGGACGGCTCTGCGTGCAGGGCCCGCAGGGCGGCCGCCGTCACCGGGTCGCCCAGTACGGCCGGCCACGCACCGGCCGTGCCCTCGGCCACCCATGAACGGATCATGTACACCAGGAGCAGGTCCAGCAGGCCGGGGACCGCCAGCGAGGCACCGGGCCGCTGTCCGTCCAGCTCCCGGCCCAGCAGGTCGATGGCGGCGCGCAGTTCGGGCCGGACGCCGACCCGGTTCGCCAGGTGTACGACCGGCGGCAGCTCCGCCAGGAGCGGGTGCACGCGGCTGTGGTCGAGCCGGTACTTGCCGCACAGCAGCTCGACCTCCCCGGCGGTGCCGCCCCGCGCCGCGCCCGGTTCCCTCCCGGCCGTCCACCGTTCGAACGGCACCGCCCGCTCCACCGTCGCGGCGTCGGCCGGGGAGTCGGCGATCACGTGCCCCGTCCCGTGCGGCAGCAGCACCGCGTCCCCCGCGCCGAGCGGGACCGGGGAACCGCCGTCGGGCAGCAGCCAGCAGCTCCCCTCCAGGACCACATGGAACCCCGCACCGTCGTACGGAGCCAACCGCGCGCACCAACTGCCTCCCACCCGCACCCGGTTGGAGGAGGCCTGCCCCGTGCGTACCGTCGAGATCGCGTCGCTCACCACATCCATCGGACCAGCGTACGGAACGGGTGTGAGACGTACGCGTATCCAGAGGAGCAGAACGGACATTGAGAGACTCACCGACCGCTTCCTAAGGTCGGAGACATGAGCGATGAGAACGCACAGCGCATGATGCTGGGAGACGTCGAGGTCATCCGGGTGGTGGAGTGGCAGGGCCCCTTCGTCCCGGCCCGGGACCTCGTACCGGACGCCCCGGCCGAGGTGTGGAAGGACCACGAGGACCAGCTGGCGCCGGACCACTGGGAGCCGGAGTCCGACACCGCGGTCATGGCACTGCAGACCTGGGTGCTGCGCAGCGCCGGGCGGACCGTCCTGGTCGACACCGGCGTGGGCAATGGGCGGGAACGGCCCGGCTCCCCCCGGTTCCACCACTGGCAGGGCGACTTCCTGGGGCAGCTGGCCCGGGCCGGCGTCCGCCCCGAGGACGTGGACGTCGTCGTCAACACCCACGTCCACGCCGACCACGTCGGCTGGAACACGGTCGGCGTACAGGGGGAGTGGGCGCCGGCTTTCCCCAACGCCCAGTACCTCGTCCCGGCCGCCGACGACTTCCACTTCGGCCCCGCCAACGGGTACGCGAAGGGCCTGCGGGAGGACGACCGGCTCCTGTACGAGGACAGCATCGCGCCCGTGCACCGGGCCGGGCAGTCCCTGCTGTGGGACGGGGCCCACCGCATCGACGAGAACCTCACCCTGGAATCCGCGCCCGGCCACACCCCCGGCTCCGCCGTACTGCGCCTCGCCTCCGGCGCCGACCGGGCCGTCTTCGTGGGCGACCTCCTGCACAGCCCGGTGCAGATCCTGGGGCCCGCCCGCAACAGCTGCTTCTGCATGGACGCGCGCCAGGCCGAGGCCAGCCGCCGCCGGGTCCTCGCCCGCGCAGCCGACGAGCGGGAACTGGTCGTCCCCGCCCACTTCGGCGGGACGGGAGCCGTGGAAGTGCGCCGGGACGGGGCCGGCTTCGCCTTCGCCCGCTGGGCGGCCCACGGCCAGGAGTAGGCCGCGGCGCCCCGGCTCACCCCTCGGGCGGCAGGAGGAACGCGCGCCGTTCCTCGGCCGAGAGCCGGTGCAGGAGGCGCGAGCGGGTGCGGCGCAGCAAGGTCCCCGGGTCGGTTCCGGACACGTCCCAGATCCGCAGCGTGCGGTCGCGCGAGGCGGTCACCAGCCGCGAGCCGTCCGGGTGCCAGTCCAGGCCGTTGACCCAGTCGCCGCCGATCCCGACGACGGCGAACTGCGCGGCCGTGTCCGGGTCCCAGAGGCGGACCGTCCGGTGCGCGGACGCGGCGAACTCAGTGAGCCGCCGGCGGGCCGAGCAGCAGCCCGCGCAGGTCGATGACCTCGTAACCCTCCTCCTGGACCGCGTCGACGATCCGGGGGAGGGCCTGCGCGTCGATGACGACCCCGTCGCCCGTGCTGCCCACGTGCATCTGGAGGATCGCGCCGGGAGCGAGCGCGTCCACGGCCCGCCCCACGGCCGCGTCCACGCTCATGCCGCCCGCGGGCCCGAGGTAGCCGTTGGTGTCGGCGGTGAACTCGATCGCCGCGTACCCGAGGCCGTTGACGTCGGCGACGGACTCCTCCGAGGTGGCGCTGTACGGGAACCGGAAGAAGGGCAGCGGCTCCGCCCCGGAGGCCGCGCGGATCGCCGCGTCGGCGCGGCGCACCTCCCGCGCCCGCTCGGCGGTGCTCAGGTCGTCGAAGTACGGGTGGCTGTGCGAATGGTTGCCCAGCCCGTGCGCGGCGCCCATGGCACGGACCGCGGCGGGGTGCTCCTCGGCGAACCGCCCGGTCGGGAAGAACGTCGCGGACAGCTCGCGGCGGCGCAGCTCACCGAGGACCGCGTCGATCCCGCTCCCGTCCCAGGCGGCGTTGAAGGTCAGCGCCACCACCTTGCGGGACGTGGGGATCCGGCGGATCTCACCGCCCATCAGCTCCTCCGGCGGCCGCGGTCCGGAGCGCGACTCCGTCCGCCCCGCCGCCCGGGCAGCGGACGCGACCGCACAGGGCATCAGTCCCGCGGCCGCCAGCGACAGCGCCGCCAGCGCGGCCCGTCGTCCCGTGTCCACCATCGTCCCGCCACCTTCCGTACGGCCTGCGACGACTATGGAAGAGCCGGGGACCGGCGCCCGGCAGACCGGGCCGGGCAGCCGGGTGATCTCAGCCGGGCATCCGGCGCAGCCGGGTGGTGAGGTGGTGCTGCAGGGGCTGGCCCACCGCCGCCATGTCATGGGTGACCGTCATCCCGGCCTCGCCCAGGGCGTAGTGGCGCCGCGTGCCGGTGACCTCCTTGGCCAGCGGGGTCAGCGCCACATCCTTCGTCTCGATCTCGATCTCCGAGCCCGAGACCCGCCCCACGTACGTCTCGACGATGCCGGTCGGGTGCGCGAGCACGACCTCCAGGGCCGCGTCGGGCGTCACCCGCCACCACCCCGCCTCCCGCCCCGCCGGGCGCACGGGCGTCCCGTCCCCGTCGATCAGCCAGGCCCGCGCCTCGTAGCGCAGGAAGGGCCGGCCGTCGTGGCTGAAGCTGATCTCCTGCTCGTACCGGAAGTCCTGCTCCAGGGTCGGGTACTGGCCCTCCCCGCGGCCGTGCCAGCGCCCGATCAGGGGCAGGACGGGCGACAGCAGCGGGTGCGGCTCGGGCCCCTCGCCGAGGACGTGGGTGTCGGGGTACGGATTGTCCTGCGCCGGCTCGAACATGTTCACCTTGCCTGTCGTACGAAGATCCCGGGCTGCGCAGCCTAGTGCCCGGGCCCCCTCCCCACCCGCCCGTCCCGGGGAGCGGGACGGGCGGGTGGACGGGCGGCTACCGGGCCGGCAGGGCACCGGCGACCGAGGACGGAACCGGTGCCAGACCCGCCGGGCGGGTGGTGAACGTGCCCCGGCCCCGGGTCCGGCCGCGCAGCCGGGACGCGTACCCGAAGAGCTCGGCCAGCGGCACGGCCGCGGTGACCACGGCGGCCCCGGCCCCCGCGGTGGACGCCGAGACCCGGCCCCGGCGGGCCGCGAGGTCGCCCAGGACACCGCCCACGGCGTCCTCGGGGACGCTCACCGTCACCTCCACGACCGGCTCCAGTAGCTCCATGCCGCACGCGCGCAGCGCCTCGCGCAGCCCGAACCGGCCCGCCGCGCGGAACGCCGGCTCCGAGGAGTCCTTGGAGTGCGTCGCCCCGTCCGTGAGGGTGACCCGCAGGCCCGTCACCGGGTACCCGCCGAGCGGCCCCTCGGCGAGGGCGTCCCGGCAGCCGGCCTCCACGGCGCGCGCGTACTCCTGCGGCACCCGCCCGCCGACGACCGTCGACCGGAACTCGAACACGGCCTCCTCCAAGGGCTCGACGTCCAGGACGACGTGCGCGAACTGCCCCGCGCCACCGTCCTGTTTGACGTGCCGGTGGACCAGGCCGGTCACCCCGCGCACGACGGTCTCCCGGTAGGAGACCTGCGGCCGGCCGACCGCGATCTCCACCCGGTGGGCGCGGCGGACCTTCTCCACCGCCACCTCCAGATGGAGTTCACCCATGCCCGACAGCACCGTCTGACCCGATTCCGGGTCCGACCGCACCACCAGCGAGGGGTCCTCCTCGACCAGCCGCGCCAGCGCCGAGGCCAGCCGCCCGGTGTCGGTGCTGCGCCGGGCCTCGACCGCCACCGACACCACCGGCTCCGCCACCGACGGCGGTTCCAGGACCAGCGGCGCCCCCGGCGCGCACAGGGTCGTGCCCGCCCGGGCGGCCTTCAGCCCGATCACCGCGACGATGTCACCCGCACGCGCCTCCTCCCGTTCCTCGTGCCGGTCGGCCTGCACCCGCAGGATCCGGCCGACCCGCTCGGTGCGGCCCGTCGCCGGATCCAGTACGGACTCGCCCCTGCGCAGCGTGCCCGCGTAGACCCGTACGTAGGTGAGCCGGCCCGTTGCCGTGGCCGTCACCTTGAAGGCGAGGGCCGCGAACGGCTCCGCCGGGTCGGGGGCGCGCTCCAGCTCCGCGCCGCCCGGGCCCGTCCCGCGGACCGGCGGCATGTCCGCCGGCGAGGGCAGGTACGCCAGAACGGCGTCCAGCAGCGGCTCGATCCCCCGGTTGCGGTAGGCCGACCCGCACAGGACGACCACGGCGTCCCCGCTCAGCGTCAGCTCCCGCAGGGCGCGGACCAGGGTCCGCTCCGTCAGCGCCGACGTCGCGCAGAACTCCTCCAGGGCCTGCGCGTGCAGTTCGGCCACGGATTCCTCCAGGAGCCGGCGCCGCCGCAGGGCCTCCTCCCGCAGCGACGCGGGGACGGGACCGGCCTCGTAGGCGTCGGAGCCGGCGCTCCAGATCAGCGCGCGCATCGCCAGCAGGTCGACGACACCGGCGAAGGAGTCCTCGCTCCCCACGGGCAGCTGGACCACCAGCGGCACCGTGCCGAGCCGCTCCCGGATGGAGCCGACGGCCTTGTCGAGATCGGCGCCCGCACGGTCCAGCTTGTTGACGAACGCGATCCGCGGCACTCCGTACCGGTCGGCCTGCCGCCACACCGACTCGCTCTGCGGCTCCACGCCGGCGACGCCGTCGAAGACCGCGACCGCCCCGTCCAGCACGCGCAGGGAACGCTCGACCTCGTCGGCGAAGTCGACGTGGCCCGGGGTGTCGATGAGGTTGACGCGGTGACCGCCCCAGGAGCAGCTGACCGCCGCGGCGAAGATGGTGATGCCGCGGTCTCGTTCCTGGGCGTCGAAGTCGGTGACGGTCGTGCCGTCGTGGACCTCTCCGCGTTTGTGGACGGCGCCGGTCGCGTACAGGATGCGTTCGGTGATCGTGGTCTTGCCGGCGTCGACGTGAGCGAGGATGCCCAGATTGCGGACGGCGGTGAGAAGGGTGCTGCGCATGGCCCGAGGCCTTTCGGATGACGAGGAAGAGGGCAGCGCGATTCCCGCACGCGGTCGCGGGCCCGTCCGCGCGGCCGGGCGGGCCGGGCGGGCTACGGGCGGGGCGAACTCGGACTGAGCTGGAACGAGCCGAGCGGAACTCAGGACTCAGCTGTGCGTCACGGGCATACGGTGACGGCCGCGCGGCCGGCACCGCACGCTCCGAGACACCGGGATCACGTCGTACCGGGACCGGGGAGCGAACGCGGCGGTGCGGTCGGCGCACATGGCTCGGCTCCCCTTCCTCTTCACTCGGCATGAGACGGCGCGGTGCCCTGTCGGCAGCGCGTGAGGCGAGTGTAGTGAGCGAACTCGCCGCGGGGCACGCGATTTTGGCGCCCCGCCGCAGGGCCGCCGATGTCCGGGGGCGGAGTCAGGCGTCCGCCGTGAAATCGGGCAGCACCAGGGAGCCGTCCTCGGCCAGGGTGAAGCCGGGGTTGTGGGCGATCTCCCAGGCGTGGCCGTCGGGGTCGGTGAAGACGCCCGAGTAGAAGCCGATCGCGTTGACGGCGGCGGGCCGGGTCACGGTGCCGCCGGCCTGCGCGGCGGCGTCGAGGAGGGCGTCGACCTCGGCGTCCGTGCGCACGTTGTGCGCGAGGGCGATGCCGCCGAAGCCGGCGGGTGCCGGGGCGTCCGCCAGCCCGCAGTCCGCGGCCAGTTTCCCGCGGTCCCAGAGGACCAGGGCCAGACCGCCCGCCTGGTGGAAGACCGTCTCCTCGACCTCGGTGCCGCGCCATCCGAGGGCCGCGTAGAAACCCTTGGCGCGGGCGAGGTCCGTGACCCCCAGAGTGACGAGGCTGATCCGCTGCTCCATTCCGCCACCGTACCCGGCGGCCGCGGGCGCGGGCGGCGCCGGACCGGCGGGCGCGGCGGAGGTGTGAGCGGGCCCGGTGCGGGCAGACACCGGGTACGGGGCGCGAGCGACGGAGCCGTGCCCCGGCCAGATGCCGCCGGGACCGGGACCGTGTGCTGCGGGGCCGCGTGAGCGCGGCGCGTGGTGGCGCGGCGCGGTTCAGGGGTCAGGGGCCTTCGCCGGCTTCGCCGGCTTCTTCCGTCGCGGCCGTGGCTTCCATCGCGGCGATGCGCCGTTTCACCACGACGGTCGCGGCCGCCGCGCTGAGTGCGAACGCCGCCACGATGACCGCCGGACGGTCGAGCCTGTGCCCGCTCGCGTGGTCGAGCGAGAGCCGGCCCGGCCCGGTGACCCCCAGGCAGGCGGCCACCGAGCCGAGGAAGGCCGGGTACTCGAAGCCGCCGCCCTGCGCGAAGAAGCCCGCGGGCGCGTGGAAGGAGACGGCACCCGCCATGGCGCCGGCCGCCGCTGCGCCCGCCGCCGGGGTGGCGAGGCCCAGCGCGAGGAGGGCGCCGCCGCCCGCCTCACCGAGCCCCGCCGCGATGGCGCTCTGCCGACCGGGGACGAAACCCATGTGCTCCATCGCCTGGGCGGTGCCGTCGATGCCGCCCCCGCCGAACCAGCCGAAGAGCTTCTGCGTGCCGTGCGCCATCAGTACGCCGCCTGCCGCGAGGCGCAGGCCGAGCAGCCCGAGGTCCTTACGAAGCGTGAAATGCATGGGGCGACCTTTCGACGGGGGCACGGATCGGCCGGCGAGTGGTGGGACGGCGGGATCTGTTCCCGCACCCCGCCCGCCGCCACACCGCACCCCCCGCCGAATGGCTCAGGCGTCCTCCGGATACGGGCGGGTCTGTTCCTCCCGCCCCGTCCCGGTCCGCTGCCGCTTGGCGGTGTGGCCCGCGGCTCCGGCGTCCTCCGTACCGGTGTCGCCGGGACGGCCCGCCGCGTCCTCGTTCGCTGTCCGGCGGGGCTCTTCGTCCCTGTCCGGTCCTTGCTCGCTCATGGGGTGCTCCACATGTCAGTCGGGCGGCTCCGGCACGGCCGGCTGCTCGCCGGGTGGCGGTCCGGACGGTGGCCCCGGGGGCTCGGGCGGGCGCTCGCCGGGGTCCGGGGGGCCGGGGTCGCGCGGAACCGGGTCCGGGCTCTCGGGCACGGGCGCGGGGCCCTGCGGTTCGGGCTCTGTCGTCCACTCCATACGACTCTCCTCCTGGTCCTGGTCCTGGTCCGGGTCCTAGTCCGGGTCCTCGATGCCGATGGCTTCCTCCAGCTCCCGGTGGGCCGAGCTCCAGGCGCCTTCCTGCTGCTCCAGGAGGGCGTTGGCGATCGCGTCGAGCTTGCGCTGGATCGCGTGCTCGGCCCGTCGCTCGGAGTTCTTCAGCAGGGCCAGCAGCAGCAGCGACACCGCGCCCATGGCGTCACCGGCGAGGTGCTGCCACTCCATCGGCAGGTGGAAGAGGTGCACGGTGGCGAACGCCGCGACCAGCAGGAGGCACAGGGACGAGAAGAGGGCGGAACTCGTGAAGTTCGAGGCGAGTTCCGCCAGCTTCTCGAAGCGGCCCAGCCGCCCGTGGTCGCCCTTCTTGGCCGGGTGCGTGAACGTCATGTCCGGCGCCTGCCCCCGTGCGGCCCGCCGAACCGTGTCCCAAGGAGGACACGTATCGCGGCCGGCGGCCACGCAGCGCACAGGAGGACGCCCCCGGGTCGTGCGGGGGCGTTTCCGCGGCGTCAGGTCCGCAGCAGCCGGCTGAAGAAGGACCGGTACTTCTGCAGCGCCAGCCGCAGTTCCTCGGTGGCCACCTGTTCACCCTGCCGCCACTGGCCCTCCAGCTCCTTCTTGTGCTCGGAGAAGACCCCGGCGAGCGTCTGCATGACCTCGGCGACCAGGCCGTCGGCGTCGCGGACCGCACCCTGCGGGTCGTCGACGAAACGGCCCTGGATCTCGTTCCAGGCGTTCCGGTAGCCCTCGGCCTCCTGCTCAGGCAGCAGGGCTTCCGGTCCGGACTCCCCTTCGGGGCCGGACGCGTCCGGGGTGGCCGGGCCCCGGTCCCCGTACGCGGACTCCTCCGCATCCGTGAGGTCGGCCTCCTGCCGCATCTCGCCGCGGTCCGCCTCGTGGGTGTCGTCGGCGGTCGCCTCACCCGGGTACAGCGGGCGCTGCTCGTCGTCCCCGGCGCGGGCGAACTGCTCCGTGGTCAGGCCCTGTTCCTCCGTGCGCCGTTCTTCGTCCTCATGCATGTCCGGTCACCTCGCCGTTCCGACCAGTTCGTCGAAGAGCGCGCGGTAGTGCACCATGGCCCCGCGCAACTCCTCCGTGGTTGCCTGCCCCTTGCTGCTGCGTTCGTTGACCTCGTGCGCCGCGCGGTAGTGCTCCAGGGTGCGTCCGTGTTCGACGGACAGTTCGCGCACCTGCTGGTCGAATCCGCCGGTGGGGTAGCCGCGGTCGCGCATGACGTGGGTGATCAGGTCGTCCGCCTGCGACACCGCGCCCTCCGGGCGGTCGACGAACCGCTGCTGAACGGTGGCCCAGGCCTCGGTGTAGCGCCGGCGCTCCTCGGCGGGGAGTTCCTTGATGTCGAGGTCGTCGTGCCGGGCCTCGCGCTTGTGCAGCTCCGTGTCGGCCGCGCGCCTGCTGCCCGTGCTCTGCACGGTCCGCTCGTATTCCGGACCGAACCGCTCCTGCAGCCGGCGCCGCCGCCGGAACATCCACACGGCGATGCCGAGGACGATCACGACGACGGCGACCGGGATGATGATGGCGAGAAGTGTGCTGGTGGACATCTGATCCTCCGCGGTGCCCGTCTGTCTCGTTCGGACGTTCGACGCCGCGCCTGCCCTCGACCCGCCTGCTCAAACGGGTGGAGGCCGATCGGCCGCCTGCCGGTGCCCGTCGCCGGGGGGGAGGTAGTAGAGCGCGAAGGCGCGGTCTATCACCGGCATGGCGACGTTGCGCACCCGCACCCCGCCCGCGGTGGTGCCGTGTTCGGTGCCGCGGTGGGCGTGCCCGTGCACCGCGAGGTCGGCGCCGGCCTCGTCCACGGCCTCCGCCAGCAGGTAACTGCCGAGGAACGGGTAGATCTCCAGCGGCTCGCCCGCCAGGGTGTCCGGTACCGGCGAGAAGTGCGTCAGCGCGATCCGCAGCTCGCTGCCCTCGGCGCGCAGTTCGCACAGCGCCCGCCCCAGGCCCTCCGCGCAGCTGCGGGTGTACCGGATGAACGCCTTCATCTCCGGCTCGCCGAACTCGCTCCCGCTGCGCCCGGCGAAACCGCCGCAGAATCCCTTCGTTCCCGCGACACCGACCCGCGTACCGCCGATGTCGTAGACCGCTCCGTCGCCCTCGAGGACGCGGACGCCCTCCTTGACCAGTTCGCCGGTGACGAGGTCCTGCTGATCGCTCTGGTAGTCGTGGTTGCCCAGTACGGCGATCACGGGCACCGGCAGCCCGGACACCTCGCGGGCCACGACCCGGGCCTCCTCCCCGGTGCCGTGCCGGGTGAGATCGCCTGCCAGCAGCAGCAGGTCCGCGCGGTCTCCGAGGGTGTCGAAGGCCGGGCGCAGCATGCCCGCGCTGCCGGGGCCGAGGTGGATGTCGCCCACGGCCGCCACGCGGATCACGACAGCTCCTCGGCGTGGACGGGAGGCTCCGCGTGGTTCACGGTCAGGTCCTCCTGCCAGTGCAGGCCCGCCAGTTCCTCCACGGCGATCCGCAGGACGGCCGCGCGGGTCTCCCCGTCCGAGACGGATCCGCTGATCAGCAATCCCGATCCGCGCACCTCCACGCGGACGCCCAGCTCGGACACGTCGTCGCGGGCCAGGCGGTCGCGGAAGTGCTCGACGCGGTACTCGACGGTGTCGGTGTTCGTCATGGCGTCGCCTCGCGGGGGTCGATGACGCGGAGCCGTTCCAGGAGGTACAGGAAGGCGTCGGGCAGGGGATCGGCGCGGTGGGCGCGGTCGAGCCGGTCCCAGTCGATCTGCTCCCTCAGCATCCTGGCCATGGGAAGGAGATCGCCGAAGTCGCAGTAGTGCTCGCACAGGGCGGCCATCCGGCTGTCCATCAGGTCGGTCGGCGCCAGGACCGGCATCCGGACGGAGTCCACCGCCTTCACGGAAGCCCGGTCGAGGAGCTCGGTGCTGACCGGCTTACGGGCCAGCTCGAAGATCAGGTCGATCTCCTCGCCGCCGGCGCTGCCCTTCACCAGCCAGTCCTCCGGGGCCCTGCGCAGGGTGATGCCGCCGGCCTCCAGTGCCTCGATGACGGCGTCCGCGTCCTCCGGGCGGATGCAGAAGTCGGTGTCGTGCTGGAAGCGGGCGGGCACTCCGTGCGCGAACGTGGCCACGCTGCCGGCCAGCGCGAAGGGGTGCCCGGACCGCTTGAGCAGGGCCGCCACCTGCTTGGTGACCTCAAGGATCGCCTGGGTGTGGTCCCTGGGGAGCTGACCGGCGGCCGGCGCCGGCGGGCTGAGGCCCTCCGCCGGTGGGGGAGGGAGACCGCCGGGCCGGCTCGGCTGGAGGGCGGGATGTGTGTTCATGGGGGCCTCGCTCACTTCGCCGCGGCAACGCCCGCGGGGACCGGTTCGCTCCCGGGGCGGCGCGGGACCCGGCCGTCGTACAGCGGGCGCCTTGCCGATTCGGCAGCTCCGAAACCCCGTCACCGGAGCCGGTACGAGAGCGGTGTCGCGGGTAGGCGCCGGGCATGAGCTACGTGAGCCGCGGCGAGCGCTACACCCGTGACACCCGGTACATCACCACCCGGATCACCGCCGACGGCAGCGACGGCTACCGGGTGGAGCCCGGCCGCTACCGCCTGGTCGTCAGCCGGGCCTGCCCCTGGGCGAGCCGGGCGGTGATCGTACGAAGGCTCCTCGGGCTGGAGGAGGCCCTGCCCATGGCGGTCGCCGGCCCCGTGCACGACGAGCGCAGCTGGACCTTCGACCTCGATCCCGGCGGGCGGGACCCGGTGCTCGGCATCGCCCGCCTCCGGGAGGCCTACCTCGCCCGTGATCCCGGCTACGACCGGGGGATCACGGTGCCGGCCGTCGTGGACGTCCCGAGCGGGAAGGTGGTGACCAACGACTTCCCCCGGATCACGCTCGACATGTCGCTGGAGTGGACGGCGTACCAGCGCCCACGGGCGCCCGAGCTGTACCCGCCCGCCCTGCGGGCGCACATCGACGAGGTGAACGACGTCGTCTTCCGGGACGTCAACAACGCGGTGTACGAAGCCGGTTTCGCCGGCACCCAGGAGGCGTACGAGGAGGCGTACACGCGGCTCTTCGACCGGCTCGACCGGCTGTCGGACCGGCTCCACCGCTCCCGGTACCTCGTCGGCGACACCATCACGGAAGCGGACGTACGGCTGTTCACCACGCTCGTCCGCTTCGACGCCGTCTACCACGGCCACTTCAAGTGCAACCGGCAGAAACTGAGCGAGATGCCCGTGCTCTGGGCGTACGCGAGGGACCTGTTCCAGACGCCGGGCTTCGGTGACACCGTCGACTTCGAGGACATCAAGCGGCACTACCACCTGGTCCACGAGGACATCAACCCCACCGGCATCGTGCCGGCCGGCCCCGACCCGGCGGTCTGGCTCACCCCGCACCACCGCGCCGGCCTGGGCGGACGCCCCTTCGGGGCGGGTACCGCGCCCGGTCCCGTCCCTCCCGGCGAAGCGGTTCCGCCCGGTCACAACCCCATGACCTGATCCCGCTCCCGCAGCCGGCCGCCGCCGCGTTCCGCTCAGCCCCGCAGGATCCGGTCCTTCTGGACGGCGAACTCCGTGTCCGTGAGCACGCCCTGCTCGTGGAGCCTGCCCAGGCGTTCCAGGGCGTCGAGCGTCTCGTCGGTCAGTCCTCCGGCCGCGGGTGCGGCGGCGGGCGGGGGCGGGGGCGGGGCGTACGCCTCCGGCTGCTCCACGACCTGCTGCGCGGCGGCCCGCTCGGCCTGGTGCCGGGCGACCCGGCCGGATACGGCCGTCGCGGTGCCCGCGACCACGGCGGTGCGCGCGGCGACACCGACGATCCCGGGTCGTCCTCCTCGCGCGAGGCGGCGTCCAAGCATGGTCCTCACCCTTCCCTCGTGTCCCTCATGCTGCGTTCTTGTACGCCGCCTCTACCACGGCCGCGGGGATCCGCTCGTGTGCCACGAGTTCACCGCCGGCCCTGCGGATGGCGCTCGTGATGGCTGCGGACCACTTGTTCTCCCAGACCAGCAGAGCGGCCGACGAGTTCGGAACCAGGTCCTCGGCGATCAGTTCGAGGTCCTCGTGACTGAAGAGGCCGCCGACCTCTCCTTCGATGTCGTCGAACACCGAGGCCTCGTCGGGCTCCAGTGCGTCGAGTTCGACGTAGGTGACCGTTCCGTCCTCGTCCTTCTTGACGAAGGTGAGGTCGAGGATCCGTATCGTGCCGCTCGACACGAGCGCCTTCAGTTCGGGGGCGATCTCGCCGCTGAACCGGTTGCCCGGGAAGGCGATGACCACGTAGTCGACAGGTCCCACTTCCATGTCCGTTGTCCTTCCTCGCGTTCGAGCGTACTGCTCGGTGTGTCCCCGGCGGCGGCCCTCAGCTCGCGAGGACCTTCTCCTTGGCCCGCTCGTACTCCGCGGCGGTGATGTCGCCCCGGTTCTTGAGGTCGGCGAGCTTGGACAGTTCCTCGGCATGGCTGGTCGGGGTCCCGGCGCTCTCGCGCACGTAGGAGCGGAAGGCCGCTTCGTTCTGCTGGACCCGCTGCATCTCGCGCATGCCCATGCCGCGCCCGCGGGCGATCAGGTAGACGAAGACGCCGAGGAAGGGCAGGAAGACGACGAACACGCACCATCCGGCCTTCCCCCAGCCGGACAGGTCGTCGTCGCGGAAGACGTCGCCGAAGATCCGGAAGAGCAGCATGAACCACAGGATCCAGATGAAGATCACCATGGTGGTCCAGAACACCCCCAGCACCGGATAGTCGTAGGCCAGGTCGAGCGTCGCGCCGTTCATGGCGTTCTCCCGTCGATCGTGGGTTCCGTACCGGGACTGGTCCAAGGATGTGGCGGCGGGCCGGGCCGCCGCCTCACCCCGCCGGGGTGAAGCACGCGGCCCGCGGCGGGCGGGGCCCGGAGCCCCGGCCCCCGGGGCGCCCCGGCCGGCGCATCACCCCCGCCAGGTGACCCGACTGGTGATCACCACCGATCCCGGTTTCAGTGGAGGGCGTGGGGCGATCACAGGCCGTACCTCCGGTTCCAGGGATCCCGGCGACGACCGGTGACCCCATGCTCACGGTCAGGTTCACCGTCCCGGCCGTACCGAAGCACCTTGTCCACCGCAGCGGACTGCTCAAGCGCCTGACCGCCGGAGTGGAGGGGCCGCTCACCCTGGTCAACGGCCCGGCCGGCTCGGGCAAGACCGTGCTCGCCGCCCACTGGGCCGCCGAGGGCACGTCCCCCGGCCCCACCGCATGGCTGACCGTCGAGCCGGGCGACGCCCCCGGTGCCTTCTGGGCGTACGTCCTGGAGGCCCTGAACCGGAGCGGGGCGGCGCTGCCCGCCGGGGTCGGCTGGCCGACCCGCGCCGAAGGGGTCACCCGCTCGTTCCTGGTGCGCCTGGCGGAGGCGCTGGCCGGGGCCGAGCGGCCCGCCGTCCTCGTCCTCGACCAGTTCGACACCGCCGAGGCGCCCGACGTCACCGAGGGGCTGGACTTCGTACTGCGCCACGCCGCCGAGGGCCTGCGCATCGTCCTCACCAGCCGGACCGACCCCCTGCTGCCCCTGCACCGCTACCGCGCGGCGGGCGAGATCACCGAGATCCGGTACGAGGACCTCCGGTTCACCGACGAGGACGCGGAGGCCCTGCTGCGCGCGCACCGGCTGCAGATCTCGGACGCGGGAATCGGGCTGCTGATGGAGCGCACCGAGGGCTGGGCGGCGGGAGTGCGCCTGTGCGCCCTCGCGATGCAGAGCAGCGCCGACCCGGAGGCGTTCCTGCGCCAGTTCGCCGCGGACCGCACCACCATCGCCGACTACCTCCTGCGCGAGGTGCTCGACGCCCAGCCCGGGCCCGCACAGGACCTGCTGCTGCGCGCCTGCGTCACCGACCGGATCCACCCCGACCTCGCGGACACGCTGACCGGCCGGGACGACGCCGCCCGGACCCTCGCCGGACTGGCCCGCGACAACGCGTTCCTGGAGCAGGCCGAGACCTCGGCCTGGTACCGCCTGCACCCCCTGTTCGCGGAGGTCCTCCGCGCGCACCTGCGGGAACGCAGGCCGGGCCTCGAACCCAGGCTGCGCGGACGCGCGGCACGCTGGTTCGCCCGGACCGGGCGCCTCCCGGAGGCCGTGGCCCAGGCCGCGGCCTGCGGGGACTGGCAGTTCGCCGCGGAACAGCTCGTCGACGGCCTGGCGATCGGACGGCTCCTGACCGGCCTGGAGGCCGACCAGCTGGGCCGGGCCTTCGCGGAGATGCCGGCCGGTACGCCGGGCGCGGCGCCCGCGCTGGTCGCGGCGGCCTGCCGCCTCCCCGACCAGGACCTCTCCGGCTGCGAAGCCGGGCTGCGGCGCGCGGACGCCTGCCTCACCCCCGGATCCGGCCCGGAGGCCAGGCTCACCCGCGCCTTCGTGGGCGTGCTCGCGGGGCGGCTCGCCGACGATCCGGCGGCCGCCGAACGGGCGGCGGCCGACGCCGACCGCCTGCTCGGCGAGCTGCCCGGTCCGCTGCTGGCCGAACACCCCGAGATCCGCGCCCTGATGCTGGCGGGTCTGGGCGCGGCCGAACTCGGGGCGGGGCGCCTCGACCGGGCCGAGCCGGCCCTCACCGCCGCCGTCGAGGCCTGCGGGGCACCGGGGACGGAGTACCCGCTCTGCGACGCGCTCGGCTCGCTGGCCCTGACCGAGCTGATGGGCGGCCGGCTGCGGCAGGCCGCCGGGCACGCGCACGAGGCGCTCGCCGTCGCCGAGCAGTCCGCGCTCCCGCCGGAGCGGCGGACCGGCGTCGCCCACCTCGTCCTGGCGGGTGTCGCCACCGAGCACGACGACCTGGCTGCCGCCCGCGACCACCTCGACCTGGCGACCGCCGCGGCGGGCCCCCGGCCGGAGCGCGTCGCCGCGGTCGAGGCCGCCGTCATCGGGGCCCGGCTCGCGGTGGCCGAGGGTGACGGGCGGGCCGCCATCGGCGCCCTCCACACGGCGGCCACGGCCGGGGCCGCCGCGGGGCCGCAGGTGTGGGCGGCGGCCGAGCTGGCGGCGGCCGAGGCGGCCGTGCACCTGGCCCACGGCGACGCCGCCGCCGCCCTCGCGGCCCTGGACGGGGTGGACGCCACGGCCGCCGGCCGGCCCGAGCACGCGGTGGCCCGCGCCGGGGCGCTCCTCGCCGCAGGGCGGGCCGGCCTCGCCGTGGAGGCGCTGGCGGCCCTCCCGGCGGACGAGGGCCTCAGCGCGCCGGTACGGACGCGGGCCTGCCTGCTCCGCGCGGAGGCCGCCGCGGCGGACGGCGCCGTCGGGGAGGCCCGCCGGCGGCTGGCCGAGGCGTTGGGGCTCGCCCGGCCGGAGGAGCTGCGGAGGACCTTCGCCGAGAGCGGGCCGTGGGTGCGCCGCGCCCTGCGGCAGGACCCGGACCTGGGACGGCTCCACGGCTGGCTGCTCGCCCGGAGCCCGGGGCTCCCGGGCGCCTCCCCGGCCGCCTCCCCGGCCGGCCGGCAGCCGCTGCTGGAGCCGCTGAGCCCGCGGGAGACCGAGGTGCTGCGGCAGGCGGCCCGGATGCTGTCGACGGTGGAGATCGCGGCCGAGCTGTACGTCTCGGCCAACACCGTCAAGACCCACCTGAAAAGCGTCTACCGCAAACTCTCCGTCACCCGCCGCAGCGAGGCCGTCCACCGCGCCCAGGACCTCGGCCTGCTCTGAGGCCTTCTCGCCCGCGCCGGGGGATGCCGTGCCGGTCCGCGGGGGCCCAGCATGGCAGGTGAGGCCGCTGTGGAGCCGGGTGTCAGCCGTTCGAGAGAAGTGGGTGTACCCCATGCGCTACGAATTCCGTATTTCGGGCGTGGTACCGGAGACACTCGCCGCGAACTTCCCCGAGCTCGACAGGATCCCCGTCCGGGAGCAGACGCTGTTCCTCGGGACCGTCGCGGACGAGGCCCACCTGTACGGGCTCCTCACCCGCTTCCGGTCCCTGGGTCTGCGGGTGCTCGAAATGCGCCAGCTGCCGGTCTGAACCGGCGTCCGAACCGAAGACCACCCGCTTCGGGTGATCACCCGGAGCGGTCCGCCGGGCGACCGTTGAGCAGGAGAAGAACGGTCCGGCGCACTACCGCCAACTGTGAGGTGAGTTCCATGGGTCAGCCGACTCCGACCGGGGGGAACTGGAACACCGGCCCTGCGCCGGGCAGCACGCCGCTGTACAGCGGAGATCCGGGCGACGGAGCCGGGAGGGGAGGCACGGTATTCGCCGCGGTCCTCCTCCTGGTGACCGGGTGCCTCGCGATCCTGCAGGGCATCGGTGCCATAGCCAACGACGACGTGTACGCGCGCATCGGCAACTACGTCTTCGAATTCGACCTGACGGCATGGGGATGGATCCACCTGATCATCGGCATCCTCCTCGTCCTCACCGGCCTGGGCCTGTTCGCCGGCTCGAACGCGGCCAGGGGCGCGGGCATCGGCCTCGCCGGCCTGAGCGTGATCGCCAACTTCATGTGGCTCCCGTACCAGCCGTGGTGGTCGATCATCATCATCGCGGTCGACGTGTTCATCATCTGGGCCCTGTGCACGAGCTGGACGCACGAGACCGAGTGAGGACCCGCTCCCCGAACGTCGGCGGTCCGGCCCGCAGGGGCCGGACCGCCGACGTTTCCGCCGCTGTTCCCGCCTCCCGTTCCGGCGGTCAGCGCGTGTCCAGTACGTCGGCCACCGGGCGCCTCGGCGTCGCGGGGCCCTGGGGGCCGTAGCCGAGCCGGATCACCATCTGGACGTGGCTCATCCCCACCAGCGGGTCGCGCACCGTCGGACGGAGCTCGGGCCACTCCAGGGGCTGCGAGGTCATGGAGGTGACCAGCCCGTCGGCGGTGGCCTGCAGCAGGACCCGCTGCATGGCCTGCCCCGCCAGCAGCCAGTCCGCGGGCGTGTCGCCCGCCGTGCCCAGCAGCGCGATGTGCGGCCGGCGTTCGAAGACCGCCCATCCCCGGCCGGGCAGGGGGCGCGAGCGGCCGAAGTCGCGCACGGTGGCCCCCGGGCCGGACCGCACGGGGCCGAACGCCTCGGCCGGGATCCCGTCCGGCCGGGCCTCCTCGCCGGGCGCACCCGTACGCATCCACGCCGTGGTCTCCGCGCGCAGCGCGGGATCCGTGTCCTCGCGGTGCTCGGCATCGTGGACCAGGCCCAGCAGCGTCTCGGTGTGCCAGGGGTCCGGGACGGCCAGGCGGCATCCCTCCAGGAGCGCGGCGCCGCGCAGGGCGTCCAGCAGTGGCTCCGCGATGTCCTCCTCCGTGAAGGGGAAGCGGCTGGTGTGACGGCGCCGCAGAGCGGGATGGAGGACGGCGAGGTCGGCGTCCGCGGACGTCGGCGACCGCAGGGCCACCGAGGCCAGGAACCACGGATCGCCGCTGTCCGGCAGCAGCTCCACGACGGGCCCCCAGCCCGCGTGGACGGCGGACACGCGCAGGTTGAACAGGGCGGCGGCGCAGCTCAGGTGGAGGGCCCTGTGGTCGGGGTCCGCCTGGGGCATGCTCCGGTCCGGATCCCCGTGCAGCTCGATGACGCCCGTGTCCGGCCGGTGGACGAACCTCCACGGCTGGGCGTTGTGCATGGACGGAGCCGTGATCGCGTCCTCGACGAGGGCGACGACGGCCGGCGCGTCCAGGAGCGGAGCGGTCATGGGATTCACCTTTCACCTGCTTGCGCCGCTGCCCTCGCGGGCGGCCCGCACGGCCCGGTCGGCGTTCACGTTCACCACTTCTCGCACCAATTGTCTCAGTCGGTGGCGATTCGGCCGGGAAGGCCGACCGGCCCGCGTCGGGGACACGCCGCCGCCCGTCGTTGCCCCGGGGGCCGGACCGGTGTGCCGTACGGTGACCGGGCCCGGCCCGGCCCGGCTCGGCAGCCGGCAGCCGGCAGCCGGCCTGGAGGCGAGGAGAGGCCATGGGACGGACCGAGGACCCCGGACCGGAGGCACCCGGGCACCGGGCGGGCCCGGCCCGCCGCCAGGTGCTCGGGCTCGCGGCCGGCCTCGTCGTGTCGGCGCCACTGCCCGCGGCCGCGGCGGCCGCGGGGCCCGCACCCGCGCGGGGACCGGCTGCTGTGCCGGTACGGGCTGCCGGGCCCTCCCGGTTCGACGTGGCCGCCGAGAACCGCCTCCCCGGCGATCCGGACTGGCGGATCACCCGCGTCGGCAAGGCACGCGCCATCGAGGGGTTCGCCGACCGCACCTCCGTCCTGCCCGGCGAGCCCCTCGGCCTGAGGGTGTCGACGAAGGCGGCCTCCTACACCGTCTCCGCCTACCGCATGGGCTGGTACGGCGGCGCCCGCGCCCGCCTGGTGTGGCGCTCGTCCGTGCTGCCCGGGGTGCTCCAGCCCGCCGCGCGGGTCGACGCGGCCACGAGGACCGCCCGCGCCGAGTGGCGGCGGACCGCCGAGGCCGACACGACCGGCTGGCCGGAGGGGAACTACCTGCTGCGGCTGGACACCGTGGCCGGCGAGCGGGCGCAGCGGTACGTCCCGGTCACCGTGCGCTCCGCCTCGGCGGCCGGCCGGACGCTCTTCGCCAACGCCGTCGCCACCTGGCAGGCGTACAACCGCTGGGGCGGTGCCGACCTGTACACGGGCGCCACCGGCCGGAGCGGCTCGCGCTCCCTCGCCGTCACCTTCGACCGGCCCTACGCCAACGCCCGCGGCGCGGGCCAGTTCCTCACCTACGAGGCGCCCCTGCTCGCCCTCGCGGAGTGCATCGGGATGCCGCTCGCCTACGCCACCGGCATCGACGTGGCGCGGGACGCGGAACTGCTCCGCGGGGCCGTCGCCCTGCTCTCGCCCGGCCACGACGAGTACTGGAGCCCCGAGCAGCGCCACCACGTGACCGCGGCCCGCGACGCGGGCGTGAACCTGGCCGTGTTCGGGGCCAACTGCTGCTACCGGCGCGTCCGGTTCCAGGAGTCCGCCGTCGGGGCCGACCGGACCGTCGTCTGCTACAAGGACGACTACGCGCTGGACCCCGGGTTCCGGCGCGGTCTGCCGCCCACGAACGACTTCCGGCGCCGGCCGTCCCCCGAGCCGGAGAGCAGCCTGCTCGGCGTCCTCTACGACGGCTACCCGGTCGACGCGCCGCTCGTCGTGACCCGGCCCGGGCACTGGCTGCTGGCGGGCACCGGGGCGGGTGCGGGGGAGTCCTTCCCCCACCTGGTCGGAGTCGAGTACGACCGGATCGACCTGAGGTACCCCACGCCGCGGCCGGTCGAGATCCTGGCCCACTCGCCGGTCGTGCGCAAAGGGCGGCACTCCCACGCGGACGCCGTGTACGCCTCGCTGCCGTCCGGCGCGGGCCTCTTCGCGACGGGCACGATGCGCTGGGTGGAATCCCTGGAGGCCGGTCACGCCGGAGTGAAGGTGAAACACGGACTGGACGCCCGCACCGGGAGGTTCACCCGCACCGTCACCGAGAACGTCCTGCGCGCCTTCGCGGCAGGCCCCGCGGGGAGCGCGCGGCCCGCGCTGGACACCGTGTCCCTCCACTACGGACCGGACGGTACGCCGACAGGACCAGCCTCCGGCGTGTAACCGGAGCGCCGTGCTCCGCAGTCGCTAGCGTCGGCCTCCGACCATCCGACCATCCGACCGGCGACACCTCGACGCGTCGGCCCCGGCTGCCCTGGAGTGTCCGATGCTCCGTCTCGCCACCGCCCTGACCCTCCTCACCACGCTGGTCTCCGGCGCTGCCTGGGCCGGCCCGCCCGCCGCCGGCCCCGCGTCCGGCCACGGGACGAACGTCCTCGTCGTCGGCATCGACAGCCGGGAGGGACTGTCCAAAGCGGAGAAGAACCGGCTGCACGTCGGCGGGGCCGGGTGCGACTGCACCGACGTGATGATGCTCGTCCACCTGTCGCAGGACGGCCGCAGGGCGAGCGTGGTGTCCATCCCGCGCGACTCGTACGTCGAGTACGCGGATGGAACCGGTGTCCGCGGCAAGATCAACGCCGCCTGGAAACGGGGCGGCGGGCCCCTGACGGTCAAGACCGTCGAGAAGGTCACCGGCCTGCACGTCGACCACTACCTCGAAACCGGCTTCGCCGGCTTCGAGCAGGCGATCAACGGCCTCGGCGGAGCGACCCTCTGCACCGACAAGCACCTCCAGGACGAGAACTCCGGACTCGACCTGACCCCCGGCATCCACAACGCCGACGGCCGGATCGCGCTGCGCTACGTGCGGGCCCGGCACACCGAGCACCCCGGCGACCTCGGTCGGGTCCGGCGCCAGCAGCGCGCCGTCTCCGACCTGCTGAGCCGCCTCACCGTCGAGGGCGCCCTCGCCGACCCGGTGGCGACGGCCGACACCGTACGGACCCTGCTCCGGTCCGTGCGCACCGACGCGGGCACGGGCGTCGCCGACCTGGTCCGCATCGGCATGACGCTCGGCCGGCTGAGCCCGGAGGGGACCGAGTTCGCCACCGTCCCGATCCGGCTGTTCGACAACCGGGTGCCCGGGGTGGGATCCACCCTCGTCTGGGACGAGGAACGCTCCCGGGCCCTGTGGGACGCGCTGGCGGCGGACCGCCCGATCACGGGCGACACCCGGATCCAGCCCGTCCCCGAGACCCCGGCGCGCACCAACCCCGCCGGCATCAAGGTCCGCGTGGACGACGCCGGTGTGGCCGCGGCCCTGCGGGCCGCCGGGTTCGCCGTCACCGACACCTCGGCCTCGGCCCCCGTACGGCGCCCGGCGGGACCGCCGGTGATCCGCTACGCGCCCGGGCTGGAGGACGACGCGGCGACCCTGGCGGCGGCCATGCCCGGAGCCCGGCGCCAGGTCGTCCCCGGCCACGACGCGCACTTCGACGTCGCCGTCGGCACCCGTCCCGTGGGCGTCAAGAAGGTGACGTACGACCGCAACACCCTCGACGGCTCGCCGGTCACCGGCGACCGCCTCGGCTGCCTGGGCTCCCGCGGCCGGCGGGCCGGGACGAGCCGCGTCGACAACTGACCGGGGGACAACGTCGATTCCCGGCCTGATGCACCCGATCGGACGCCATAGTCCGTCCGGCCCTCGCGTTCCCCGCCGCCGGGCCGACAGCATGGATTTGGCGGATCCGGCGGATCCGGCGGATCCGGCGGCGCGGGACGGGACGAAGGAGCGGGCATGCGGGGCGGAACGGTTGCAGTGGTGGGCGGGAGCATCGCGGGCTGCGCGTTCGCCTCGGCGGCCGCGCGGGCCGGGGCGGAGCGGGTGGTGGTCCTGGAGCGGACCGGCGGGCGGATGGCCGACCGGGGAGTGGGCCTGTGTGTGCACGACGAACGGGCCGCCGAACTCGGCGCCATGGGCACCCTTCCCGCCGGAATCCCCGCGCACCGGCTGACCCGCCGCCGGTGGGTGGTGCGGGACGGCTCGTCATCGCCCGCCGGGAAGCTGTTCTGGGAGCAGCCGTTCCCCTTCCACTCGTACCACTGGGGGCTGCTGTGGCGCGGGCTGCGCGAGGCGACTCCCGCCTCCGTGGTCTACCGGCAGGGCGTCACGGTGACCGGGGTCGCAGGAGGCGGGGCGGACGGCCGGGCCGAGTTGGTGCTCGCGGGCCGGGCCACCGGGGACCTCGAACGCCACGACCTCGTCGTCGGCGCCGACGGGTACCGCTCGGTGGTCCGTGACGCGGTGTGCCCCGGAGCCCGGCCGCACTACGCCGGATACGTCTGCTGGCGCGGCAACTTCGACGCCCGGCTGCTGGACGGGCCCGGCGCCGACGTCTGGCCCTCCGACGCCGTGACCACCGTGTGCTTCACCGGCGGCAGCTGCGTCGTCTACCGCATCCCCGGGCCGGACGGCGGCACCCGCGTCAACTGGGTCCTCTACGCGGTGCCCCCGCGGTCGGGGAACCTGCGCCTCGACGACCCGACGAGCTTTCCCCCGGGCCGGCTGACCGACGAACTCGCCGACGGGCTGGCCGAGCTGCTCGCCCGGGAGTTCCCTCCGTACTGGGCCCGCGTGCTCGCCCTGACCCCGCCGCAGGACACCTTCGTCCAGCCCATCTACGACCTGGAGACCGCCCGGACCACCGCCGGGCGTCTGCTCCTGGCCGGTGACGCCGCCACCGTGGTGCGCCCGCACAACACCAGCGGGGCGGCCAAGGCGCTGCAGGACGCGGCCGCCTTCGAATCCGCCTGGCGCGCCGCCGGCTCGTGGGAGGAACTGCTGCACGCGTACCAGGAGGCGCGGGGCGCGGCCGGGCGCGAACTGGTGGCGCTGGCCCGCCGCCTGGGCCGCGCACAGGTCGAACGGACCCCCGACTGGGCGGCGATGGGCCGCGGCGAGGCGGAGTCCTGGTGGCGGGGACAGCTGGCGGGCGCCGCGGGGATCGGCGGCCAGGCCATGGCGCAGACCCGTTGAGGGGTCGAAACGCTCGGGGTCGCGCAGCCCGGGTCGAGGGGCCGGTGCGTCACGACGGTCTTCCCAGGGTGGTCGGCCGACCGACGCCCGCGGCGTCACCCGCCAGCGCGCGTCCGGTCAGCCGATCGGCTGCCGGGCCTCCGCACGTACCCGGGCGGTGATCTCGGCGGCCTTGGCCAGGTCCACGGAGCCGGGAGCCTGCGCCGAGGTCTCCGGGGTGACGACCGCGACCGAGGCCCCCGTGTTCCCGTCCGCCCAGGCGCACATGGGCACGTTGACCGTGGTGCCGTCCTGCTTCGAGGTCAGCACCTGGCAGGACACCGCGACGTCGGAACCGGGCGGAGTGATCTCCCGGGCGGGGACCGCGACGGTCGCACCGTCGGCGTCGGCGGCACCCTCCAGCATCTTCCTGCGCGCGCCGGCGGGATCCTTGAACTGGCCGTACATCCCCGAGACGACGAGGACACCCGGTGCCGTCGCCGACGAGGAGGAGTACTGGCCGACCACGGGCTGCGGATTGCGGATCTTCGGGTCGTAGCTGTTCTTCAGCGCCTTCCTCCCCTCGGTCTCCGACATGTCCTGGACCAGCTCGAACCTGCCGGCCAGCAGGGTCTTGGGCACCGTCAGCCGGTACTCCGCCGCGGGGAAACCGGATCCGCTGACCGCCGATCCCGCGTCCGCGAGCTGCTTCACCGCGAACCCGAGGGCGCCGAGCACGACCAGCGAGCCGACGACGATCCCGGCCACCAGGCCGGTCCGGTTCCCGCGCGGCGGCGGACCCACCGGCGGCTGCCCCCAGCCGCCCGGGCCCGGGTGGGGCTGCTGCGGGAAGGACGGGGCCGGATGGTGCTGCGGCGGGTACTGCTGCGGGTACGGCTGCTGCGGGTACTGCCCTGCGCCGTAGGGGCCGTGGGGTTGCGGGGGCCCGTACGGGCCGGGGGACTGCTGGGGCGGCGGGGGCATGCTCATGACCGAACGCTACTTCAGTCCGCACCGGGGCCGCCGCCCCGGGCCCGTCGCCGCCCCGGCCGCCTCAGCGGCCGGACAGCACCACGTTGCCCGTCACCGCGCCGTCCGTGCCGGACACCGTGACGGCGTGCCGGACGCCGTCCGGACCCACCACGACGGCCCGCCACGCACTCCCGCCGCCCTCCTGGCCGACCACCCGGATGGCCTCGACCTTGCCCCCGGTCACCGCCGCGGCTGCCTTCTCCGCCGCCTCGCCGACCGCCAGCGACGGCAGCGGTGCGGGAGCCGCCTTCTTCGGGCCCCCGGCGCCGTGCTCACCGGGCCCACCGGGCAGCCACTCGCGGTGCTTGCCCATGCCTTCGGGCCGCCCGCCCTTGCCCAGCCCCTCGGGACCGGCCTCGTGCGGGCCCTGCGGACCGCCCTCGCGCACCGCGACCCGGACCGGGTGGCCGTCGCGGTGGTGGCCGGACACGGCCAGCACCGTCAGCGCGGCCGCCCCGCCGCCCACGAGCACCACGGCCGCGCCGAGCGCCGCCCAGCGGGCACCCCTGCCGCGCGGAACGAGGCGTACGGGACCGGACTTCGCGGGTTCCGCGGCCGGCTGCTCGTACTGCGCCGTCGCCTCGGGCTCCGGATGCGGCCGCTGCTCCGGCGGCGGGAAAGACTCAGACATACAGGTGCTCCTCATGACCCCGGACACTGCGCCCGGCTGCTCGCCCAGAGCATGCGGAAGGAAAGCTGAAGCCCACCTGAAGCCTCCTGAAGACCCCTTCAGCCTCGCGCCGGCCCCGCCTGAGACCCTGGGCGCCATGCGCGTACTGGTGGTGGAGGACGAACGGCGGCTCGCCATGGCTCTGCAGAGGGGGCTGCAGGCCGAGGGATTCACGGTGGACCTGGCCCACGACGGCCCGCAAGGGCTGTGGATGGCCACCGAGCACGACTACGACGTGATCGTGCTCGACATCATGCTGCCCGGCCTCAACGGCTACCGGGTCTGCGCCCGGCTGCGCGCCGCCGGCATCGAATCGGGCATCCTCATGCTCACCGCCAAGGACGGCGAGTACGACGAGGCGGAGGCCCTCGACACGGGCGCCGACGACTTCCTCTCGAAGCCGTTCTCCTACCTCGTCCTCGTCGCCCGCCTCCGCGCCCTCGGCCGCCGCACCGGCCGCCGGAGCCCGCAGACCATGCGCTTCGGGGACCTGCTGCTCGACCCCGCCCGCCACCTGTGCGCCCGCGGCGACACCCAGATCCGCCTCACCGCGCGCGAGTTCGCCGTACTCGAATACCTCGCCCGCCGTCCCGGCGAGGTGATACCGAAGCGGGAGATACTCGAACAGGTCTGGGACAGCGCCTTCGACGGAGACCCCAATGTCGTCGAGGTCCACATCAGCGCCGTGCGCCGCAAGATCGACGCCCCGTTCGGCCGCGCCGCGCTGGAGACCGTGCGCGGCGCCGGATACCGGCTGGCGGCCGACGGTGGCTGAGTCCGCGGCCCCGCGCCGCCCCCTTCACGGCCTCGACCGCCTGCGCCGGCTGCCGGGCCTGCGCCGCCTCTGGCCCACGACCGTCCGCGCCCGGGCCACCGCGGGCGCCGTCGCCGTGGTCGCCCTCGCCCTGACCCTGGCCTCGTACGTCCTCCTCGGGCTGCTGGAGACCAACCTGGTCCGCGGAGCCGAGCAGGACGCGCTGCGGCAGGCACAGACCGTGGCCCGGCTCGCCGCCACCGGGAACCTCGACCGGGTGCGGCCGCTCGTCCACGGAGTGGACTTCGTCCAGGTCGTCGGAGCCGACGGCCGCGTCGTGCTGGCCACCCCCAACCTGGCCGGAGTGCCGCCCATCGGCCCCGTCGAACCCCCGGTCCCCGGCAGGCGCGTGCGCGCCTGGAAGGGCCGCCCGCTCGGCGTCGAACACCGCCAGCAGGTCGTCCAGGTCACCACGGAGACGCCCACCGGCACCATCACCGTCTACGCGGGCGCCTCCCTGCGCGACGTCGACGCCGCCGACGACACCACCACGGCCGCGCTCGCCTTCGGCGTGCCGCTGCTCCTGCTCACCGTGGGCCTCGTCACCTGGCGGGTCACCGGCCGCGCCCTCGGCCCGGTCGAGGCCATCCGCGCCGAGGTGGCGGCCATCACCGACCGCGATCTGCACCGCCGGGTCCCGGTGCCGGACACCCGCGACGAGGTCGCGCGGCTCGCGCAGACCATGAACACCACCCTGGACCGGCTGGAGGCCTCGGGCGTCCGCCAGCGCCGGTTCATCGCCGACGCCTCGCACGAGCTGCGCAGCCCCATCACCGTGCTGCGCACCCAGCTGGAAGTCGCCCTCGCGGTCCGGGATCCCGAGCTGTGGCCCGAGCTGATCGGCGGCGCGCTGGAGGACACCGAGCGGCTCCAGCAGCTCGCCGCCGACCTGCTCCTGCTCGCCCGCATCGACGCGGCCCAGCCCGTGGCGGCCGTCCCGCTCGACCTGACCGTGCTGGTCCGGGCCGCCGTCGACGCCCGCCTCGGTGACCGTGTCCCCGTGCGGACGGAGCCGGCGCCCCCGCTCGTGGTGAGCGGCAGCGAACTGTGGCTCACCCGGGTGGTGACGAACCTGCTCGACAACGCACAGCGTTTCGCGGACCGCGAGGTCCGGCTGGTGCTGGGCGGCGACGGGCACGGCGCGGTGCTGGAGGTCACCGACGACGGTCCGGGCATCGCGCCGGAGGACCGGGAGCGGGTCTTCGAACGCTTCACCCGCCTCGACGACGCCCGCAGCCGCGACCACGGCGGGGCCGGCCTCGGCCTCGCCATAGCCCGTGACCTGACCGCCCATCACGGCGGCACGCTCACCGCCGAGGACTCCCCGGGCGGGGCCCGCTTCGTGGTCCGCCTGCCGCTCGCACCGGACCGGGAGCTCAGCGCTCCGACAGCTCCGACGGGGCCTCCTGCACGATCCAGCCGTTCCCGTCCGGATCCGCGAAGGTGATGAACGAGTTCCAGGTGTCGCCCTTCCCGTCCTCCCACCCGCTCGCACCGATGTGCCGGACGGGTGACACCGCCACGCCCCGCGCCACCAGCTCGTCGCGGGCCGCCTCGATGTCCGTGACGCAGAGCTGGAGGCCCCGCAGGGTCCCCGGTTCCATCCGCTCGGTTCCGGGCATCGGCGGCATGCCCCGCTCCAGCGTGATGGAGCACCGGGAGCCGGGCGGCGTCAGCTGCAGGATGCGCACCCCGGGGGCGACCTCGGCGTCCAGGTCGACCGTGAAGCCCACCTTGTCGGCGTAGAACTCCTTCGCCCGGTCCAGGTCGGTGACGGGCACCAGGACCACTTCGAGTGTCCAGTTCACGCAGAACCTCCTCAGCTGCGCCGGCGGGTCCGGCCGGTCCCACCGTCGCCCACGAGGCCGCCCCCGCGCACCCCGAAAACGCGGGTGCGTCCTAACGGACGACGAACACCGCGCCCGGCGCCGCGTACTCCACGGGTCCCCGGTAGCGCCCGGCGGCGCGGGACACCGCCCCCTCCGGTGTGAGGGAGGGCCCGACGTGCGTGACGACCAGCCGTCCTGCCCCGGCCGCCCCCGCCGTGTCACCGGCGTCCTCGGGCGTGTGGTGCACCTGCGGGCCGACGGCCGGCGCCTCCGCGCTGTCCGCCTCGCACAGCAGTACGTCGCACCCCCGGGCCAGCTCGGTCAGCGCGGCGCACGGGGCGGTGTCCCCCGAGTACACCAGGGACGCGCCCGCGCCCTCGATCCGTACGGCGAAGGCGGGCACACCGTGATCCACGGACCGGCTGGTCAGCGTGAGCGCGCCGACCCGCGCGCGGTGGCCGTCGTACAGCTCGTGGACGGCGAACGCCGACTCGACGGGGCTGCGGGCGGCGGTGTTGGTGAGGAAGTGCGCCAGCCGGTCGGCGATGCCCGCGGGCCCGTACAGCGGGATCGGCGCCGCGAGCCGCACGTCCGCGTGGAGCGCGCCGTAGTAGGCGGTGAGGAGGTCCGCGGTGTGGTCCGCGTGCAGGTGCGAGATCCATATCGCGTCCAGCTCGTCCAGACGCACGTGCCGGCGCAGCTGCGCCAGCGTCCCGGTGCCCGCGTCCACCCACACCCGGGTGCCGCCCCCGGACACCAGGTAGCCGGAGCAGGCGTTGTTCACGTCCGGGTACGGCGTCGCCGACCCGAGAACCGTCAAACGGAGAAGATCACTGGTCATCCCGGGAGTCTAGGAGCGCCCGCCCCCGGCGGGGCGCGCGCGGCGGGCCGACCGGAAATACGATGAGGGGCGGGCTTTTCGTACACCGGAAGCAGAGGCGAATGGATTCACCTGCACCTCGGAGCGGTCGATGAGCCCGCGGCGGACACCGCGGGCGACCAGCGCCGAGCTGCTGAGCACCCTGCGGCGGCTCGCTGCGCAGACCCGGGAAGGGGTGGAGCTCCAGCAGGCCCGCGTGGAGCTGGCCGAGGCCCTGCAGCGCGAGCTGCTCCCGGCCTCGCTGCCCGTCGTGCCGGGACTGCGCGCCGCGGCGCGCTACGCGCCCGCGCGGCACGGCCTGGACATAGGCGGGGACTGGTACGACGGCTTCCGGCTGTCCGAGGGCGCCCTCGCCTTCTCCATCGGCGACGTACAGGGCCACGACGTGGAGGCGGCGGCCTTCATGGGGCAGGTCCGCATCGGCCTGCGCGCCGTGGCCTCCGTGGTCGACGACCCCGGCGAGGTGCTGACCAGGGCGAACGAGGTGCTGCTCGCCATGGACCGGGAACTGTTCGCCACCTGCACCCTGCTCCGCTTCGACCCGGAGACCTGGGAGATCGAAAGCGCCCGGGCCGGCCACGTACCGGCGGTCTGGGCCACTGTCGACGGCCGGTACGGGATCGCCGAGGACGCCGGAGGCCCGCCGCTGGGCATGCTGCCCGGCGGCGGTTACGCGGTCACCCGCCGCCGGATCGCCGCCGCCGGGTCGATCGTCCTGCTCACCGACGGAGTGGTCGAGGGCCCGGCGTTCCCGATCGACGAGGGGCTGGAGCGCGTGGTCCGCGTGGTCCGGGAAGGGGCGGGCACCGATCCCGAGGAGCTGGCCGCCGAGGTGATGAAGGTCGCCGATTCAACCGGTCACGCCGACGACGCCGCGGTGCTCGTCCTCAGCCACGACGGGCCCGGGCGGGCCGTTGCGGAGCCGTGACGGGGCCGTGACCGGCCGGCGCGGCCGCTGACGGACCGGGCCGCGCCGACCGGCCATGCCGGGCCCTGACCCGCCGATCGTGCGTGTCACGGTCCGCGCGGCCCGGCGACTGTTGTCTGATGCTGTGGTGCGCATCGAGCCCTGGCGACGTTTCCCCGCGGTCCTCCTGCCGATCCTCGCCGTCGCCGTCGTCTACTACGCGAGCGCCCGGCTCGGCCTGCGGCACCGCGTGGTCGTCGAGGGAGCGATGGTCACGCCCCTGTGGCCGCCCACCGGCGTGGCCGTCGCCGCCCTGCTCTGGCTGGGCCTCCGGATCTGGCCGGGGATCGCGATCGGCACGTACCTCACGATCGAGCAGATCGCCACCTTCGACCCGCCAGGCCTCGTCATCGTGGCCGGGAACACCCTCGCCCCGGTGTGCGCGTACCTGCTGCTGCGCAGGGCCGGCTTCCGCATCGAGCTGGACCGGCTGCGCGACGGGCTGGCCCTGGTCTTCCTGGGCGGCCTCGTCCCCATGCTGGTCAGCGCGACCGTGGGGACCGGGACCCTGGTGCTCACCGGCGACCTGCCGCCCGCCGACTTCTGGCCGACGTGGTGGGCCTGGTGGGCGGGGGACGCGATGGGGGTGCTCATCGTGACCCCGGTACTGATCGTCCTGCCGAAGCTCGGGCGGCCCGCCGACGCCTACCGCGCTGCCGAGGCGGTGGTTCTGCTGGCGGCGACGGCGGCGGTCACGCTGGCGGCCACCCGCAGCTCCCTGTCCCTGCTGTTCCTGGTGTTCCCGCTGCTCATCTGGGCGGCGGTACGTTTCCAGCTGGCCGGGAGCGCGCCGTGCGCCCTGATCATCTCCGTTCTGGCGATCTCGGCCGCCATCGACCGCTCCGGACCGTTCGCGGGCCACGACCTCTTCGGGATCATGGTCAACCTCCAGGCCCTCAACGGGGCCGCCGCCCTGACGGGTCTGCTGCTGTCGGCGCTCGTCACCGAGCAGAACAACGTCCGGCTGAAGATCGAACAGGTCTGTGAGGACCTGGCCGAGCTGGTGGACCAGCTGAGCCGGGGGAGACCCGACCGGTGAGACCTGCGCCCGCCGCCCGCCCCTGAAGGAGCGATGAGCACACCGGACCGCGGGATCTGGGTGCTGGTACTACGGCCGTAGCCGCGGACCCCGCGGTCACCCGGCGAAGACCCCCGCCCGGGCCGCAGCGACGGCGGCCTGTGCGGCCCGCTCCGCCGTGGCCTCGTCCAGCGGGGATCCGGAGGTCAGGAAGCGGTAGTAGAGGGGAGCCGACACCGCGCGGACCACCTCGGCGGCGTCCGTGCCCGCCGGCAGTTCGCCCCGCTCGACGGCCTCCCGGACGCAGGGCGCCCACTCGGCGACGCGGAGCTCGTAGAAGCGGTGCAGTGCCTCCGCGGTCCTCGCGTCGCTGGTGGCGGCGGCGATCACGGCCTTGAACAGCGCTCCCTGACGGGGGTCGGCGAGGGTGCGGCGCACGAGGGCGGCGTTGGCCCGCATGTCCTCCAGCAGCGAACCGGTCTCGGCGCGCGGCAGGGACTGTTCGGCCATGTCCGCCAGCAGGTCCGCGACCAGCCCGGTGACCGTCCCCCAGCGGCGGTACACGGTCGTCTTTCCCACCTCGGCACGGCGGGCGATCTCGGCCAGGTCCAGCCCGTGGAAACCCTGCTCGGCGAGGGTGTCCCCGGCGGCCTCCAGCACCGCGGCCCGGACCCGGGCCGTACGGCCCCCGGGGCGCACGCTTCCCGGCTCGGCTCCCTCAGCGTCTGTCATAACGGGTCTCCGGTTCCATTAGTGCCGATCTCCTGCTACGTTGGAGCCATCTTAACGGGTCTACCGTCCCATTACCGCTCGCCGGAGGGTTCATCATGGAGTACAGGCAGCTCGGTACGTCCGGCCTGGAGGTCCCCGCCCTCAGCTTCGGCGCCGGAACCTTCGGCGGCCGGGGGCCGCTGTTCGGCGCCTGGGGCACCACGGACGCACAGGAGGCGCGCCGGCTGGTGGACATCTGCCTGGAGGCGGGCATCACCATGTTCGACACCGCCGACGTGTACTCGGCGGGCGCCTCCGAGGAGGTCCTGGGCCGGGCGGTCAGGGGCCGCCGGGACGAGGTACTGCTGTCCACCAAGGCGGGCCTGCCGACGGGGGACGGGCCGGGCGACGCGGGCACGTCCCGCCGCCGCCTGATCAGGGCGACGGAGGACGCCCTGCGGCGGCTCGGCACGGACCGCATCGACCTCTTCCAGCTGCACGCCTTCGACGCCGCCACCCCCGTCGAGGAGGTCCTGTCCGCGCTCGACCAGCTCGTGCGGGCCGGGAAGATCCGCCACATCGGCGTCTCCAACTTCGCGGGCTGGCAGCTGATGAAATCCCTGGCCGCCTCCGAGGAACACGGCTTCCCGCGCTACGTGGCCCACCAGGTCTACTACTCCCTCATCGGCCGCGACTACGAATGGGAGCTGATGCCCCTCGGCCACGACCAGGGCGTCGGCGCCCTGGTCTGGAGCCCCCTCGGCTGGGGCCGCCTCACGGGCAGGCTGCGCCGGGGCCGGCCGCTGCCCGAAGGGAGCCGCCTGCACCGGACGGCCGACTACGGCCCGCCCGTCGAGGACGGACACCTCTACGACGTGGTCGACGCCCTCGACGAGGTCGCACGGGAGACGGGCCGAAGCATCCCCCAGGTGGCCATCAACTGGCTGCTGGGACGCCCGACGGTGTCCTCCGTCATCATCGGCGCCCGCAACGAGGCCCAGCTGCGCCAGAACATCGGCGCGACCGGCTGGGCCCTGTCACCCGAGCAGACGGCCCGCCTCGACGCCGCGAGCCACCGGCCGGCCCCGTACCCGTACTTCCCGTACGAACGCCAGGAGGCCTTCGCCCGCCTCAACCCGCCGCTGATCCGGCGGACGGCGGGGGCGTGACAGGGCTCCGGTCACCCCGCCCCGTCGACGTTCCAGTCCCTCGGCAGCTCCGCACCGCAGAAGACGCAGCAGTAGTCCTCGTCCCGCACGATCCCGGCCTCACCGCATCCGCGACAGCGCCGGAACACGTCGTGACGGTCCACGACTTCGGCCGGGTCATGGAGTGGGTACGCGGCCGCACGGCTGGTCCAGGGTGTACGTGAACGTGTACGCGACGGACTGCTCGCCGTGCCGGTGGTCGAAGCCGCCCTCGCCCGACAGGCCGGTCAGGGCGCCGGTGCCCGAGCCAGGGACCACCTCGAAGCGGCAGCGGGTGCCCGAGGAGTCGAAATCGCCCCGCTCCTCCAGGACGAACGTCCCCTCGCGGCCGTCCACCGTGCCCGACAGGAGCTCCAGACCCGTGTAGGTGCCGGACGTCTCCCCGGTGTACGCGATCGTGTACGAGCAGCTGGTACCGGGCGCCTCGATCGCGCCGGAGAAGGAGTTGGTCACCGTGGCGCGGGCGAGCCGCGGGGCGGTGCCGGAGCCGGCCCCGACGGGGTGCTCCTCCCAGTCGGCGAAGGTGAAGCGGCCGCCGGCCTGCGTGGGTGCGGGTGCGGATGCGGTCATGTGGTCCTCCTGGCGCTGTGCGTCGACGGCCGGAGGGCGGTCGGCCCCCGGCGTGGGAACAGCCTGTCCGGGGTACCTGACATCTTCTGTCAGGTACCCCGGACAATGATCCGCATGCGCGCAGACCGGCTCCTCTCCCTGCTCCTGCTGCTCCAGAACCGCGGCCGGATGACCGCCCCCGAGCTCGCCGCCGAACTCGAGGTGTCGGTCCGTACCGTCTACCGGGACATCGACGCCCTCGGCGCCTCCGGCGTTCCCGTGCACACCGACCGCGGCCCGGCCGGCGGGTACCGGCTGATGGACGGCTACCGCACCCGCCTCACCGGCCTCACCGACGCCCAGGCCGGTTCCCTCTTCCTCGCCGGCGTACCCGGCCCCGCGCGGGAACTCGGCCTGGGCGCCGACCTGGCCGCCGCCCAGCTCAAACTCCAGGCGTCGCTGCCCGCCGAACTCGCCTCCAGGGCACGGCGGATCCAGGACCGGTTCCACCTGGACGCCCCGGCCTGGTTCCGCGACGCCGACCCCGTACCGCACCTCGCGCAGATCGCCCAGGCGCTCTGGGACCAGCGGATCCTGCGCACGCACTACCGCCGCTGGAACGGCGAGGTCCACCGCGAGCTGAGCCCGCTCGGCCTCGTTGTGAAGGGCGGCATCTGGTACCTCGTGGCCCGGGCGGACGAGGAGACGGTGCGGACCTACCGCGTGGGCCGGTTCCTGTCCGTGGAGACCCTCGACGCCGGCTTCGAGCGGCCCGCCGGCTTCGACCTGGCCGCGTACTGGCAGGAGAGCTCACGCCGCCTGGAGAGCTCGCTGCTGCGGCAGACCGCCGAACTGCGGATCTCCCCGCGCGCCCGGAAACTGCTGCCCATGCACTTCGGCTCGGCGGGCGTACGCGCCCTCGCCGACGCGGAGGAGGCGGGCCCGGACGCCGTCGACGAGGAGGGCTGGCTCCACGTCCGCCTCCCCGTGGAGACGTACGCCGTGGCGGTCGGCGACCTGCTGCGCCTCGGCCCCGAAGCGGAGGTCCTCGGACCGCCCGACCTCCGCGAGGCGGTCGCCGGGGCGGTGGCCGTGCTGGCCGGGCGCTACGGCCGGGCCGCGGAGCCCCCGGGTGCGTAGACGAATCCGTTCAGGGGCGACAGGACCTTCCAGCCGAGCGTTTCGTACAGCGCCCGGCCCTGGACGGTCGCGCCCAGGAGGCCGACGGACACCCCGTTCCCGACGGCGTGTTCGGTGAGTGCGGCCATCACCACCGTCCCGAGGCCGCGGCGCCGGTGCGCAGGTTCGGTGACGATCTGGTCGAAGACCACGCCGGCGGTACCGGCCAGACCTGTCAGTCCGGTCGCGGCGGGTTCCCCGTCGGCGTCGCTCAGGACGCGCACCCGGGTGACGCGGTCACCGGTCTCGACGGTGACGGTGTACCCGTCGGGTGCCCGCACGGGCGACGGGCGCAGATCGACGGCCATCAGGAAGCAGGGATCGACCGGCTCCCACGCGGACGGGAACCACGGGTCCATCCCGGCCGCCGGGAGGAACGCCTTGACGCACGTGGTGGGTTCGGTGATCGTGCCGATGAGCCCGCGGGCCGTCGCCGCGTCGGTGTCGAGCAGGACGTGCCGGACCACCTCGTTCGGCCGCCCGCTCTCGATCCGCAGCCCCCAGGGCACGTCCACCGGCTCGGGCATCCGCCGGGCCGCGGCCCACCCTTCGACCCACAGTCGTTCGGTCTCCAAAATGCAGCCCCCCGGGACACGCGTGCGGCCTACTGTGGCGCGGTGACGACTCGGATGATCATTCTCAACGGTGGTTCCAGCTCGGGCAAGTCCGGCATCGTGCGCTGTCTGCAGACCGTACTGCCGGATCCGTGGCCGGCGTTCGGATGCGACTCGTTCGTCGACGCGCTGCCCGCACGGATGCGGGCGTCGGACGGTGGGATCACCTTCGCCGCGGACGGCGGGGTCAGCGTCGGCGCGGAGTTCCGGGCGCTGGAGGAGGCCTGGACGGCAGGCATCGTCGCGATGGCCCGGGCCGGAGCCAGGATCATCGTCGACGACGTCTTCCTCGGCGGAGCGGCGTCCCAGGAGCGGTGGCGGAAGGCGCTCGGGGGACTGGACGCGCTGTGGGTGGGCGTCAGGTGCGACAGCGCGGTCGCCGAGGGCCGCGAGATCGCCCGGGGGGACCGGGTCCCCGGTATGGCCGCGGCGCAGGCGCACCTGGTGCACGAGGGCGTGCACTACGACCTGGAGGTGGACACGACGCACACCGAGTCACTGGCCTGCGCCCGGGTCATCGCCGCCCGCGTCCGGTGACCGGCCGGATCAGGAGATGGCGTACCACTGGCTGGCCCAGCCCGTGTTGATGGTGCTGGTGGACTGTTCCGCGAGGTTCACCGTGCGCGGCAGCGAGGTCTGGCCGGTCAGCACCGTGCTGTAGCGGAGCAGCGGGGGCGCCAGGCCCGCGTTGACCGAGATGCCCGCCCCCGTGGCCTTGAGGGTGAGCACGTTCGTGGCCCAGTTGCCGTTGAGCAGAAGGGCGATGAAGTAGGTGCCGGGGGCGGCCGTGAACGGCTTGGAGAGGGCGAAGGGCTTGGCGACCGCGTCGGTCATCAGCTGGGGCGAGATGTCCTCGGTGGTCCCGACCAGGGCGCCGTTCGCGTCGTACACGCCGAGGTAGCAGTTGGCGAGCTGGGCGTTCGGGTCGATGCCGGCCAGACCGAGCCAGATGTTGGACCAGGTGATCTGCTCGCGCAGGACGATCCGTACCAGGGTGATCCGGCCGCCGACGCCCGCGGCCGACTGGGCGGTGACGTGCCCCGCGTCGTTGGGGTCGCCCGTCCAGGCGAGGAGGTTCTGGTCCTGCGGCCGGGGTCCCTCGAAGGACCCGCCCCCCGGAGCGGGAGCGTGCGCGGAAGCGGTGGCCGGGGTGCTCGCCGCCCCGTTCCGGCCGCCGCCCGGAGCGGTGCACCCGCCCAGGATCAGCATCGTCGCGAGCACGGCAACCAGGCCGGTCGTGGCAGTGGTGGTGCGGGTGCGCATGGTCCCCCCATGAGGTGCGGTTGTGCCGAGGGACATCGTCACACGGACCGCTGCGGTGATCGTCGCCGGGCGGATCCCGAGGAACTCCGGCCGGGACCGATGAGTTCCGGCGACGGCGGCGGTCCAACTCTGTGACGGCCGACGGCCGAACACCGAAGGAGACGGAAATGACCGGGATCGAGACCAGGACCCACACCGTGGACGCCGCGGGCGCCGAGATCACCTACGACGTACGCGGCGCCGACGGCGGCGGCCCGGCCGGCGACCCCGCGCTGCTGCTGGTCGGTTCGCCGATGGACGCCTCCGGGTTCGCCACCCTGGCCTCGCACTTCACCGACCGTACGGTGGTGACCTACGACCCCCGGGGAGTGGGCCGCAGCCCCCGCACTGACGGCGCGCCCCAGAACACCGTCGAGGAACACGCCGACGACCTGCGGCGCGTGATCGAGGCCCTCGGCACGGGACCGGTGGACGTGTTCGCGAGCAGCGGTGGCGCCGTCAACGCGCTCGCCCTCGTGGAACGGTACGGGCCCCTGGTGCGCACCCTCGTCGCGCACGAGCCGCCCGCGGCGCAGGTCCTCCCGGACCGCGAGGTGGCGCTGGCGGTCTGCGCGGACATCCACGCGACATACCTGCGCGAGGGGACGGGGCCCGCGATGGTCAAGTTCTTCTCCGTGGTGTCCCGCAGGGGGCCCTTCCCGGCCGACTGGGCCGACGAGCCGCTCCCGTCGCCCTCCGAGTTCGGGCTGCCGACCGAGGACGACGGCAGGCGGGACGACGCGCTCCTGGGATTGAACATGCGGACCTGCACCGCTTACCTGCCCGACTTCGGCGCGCTGCGCGCCGCGCCGACACGCATCGTCGTCGCCGCCGGCAAGGAGTCCGAGGGCGAGTTCCCGGCCCGCGCCGCGGCGGAGATCGCCGCCTCGCTCGGCATCGCGCTGAGCGTGTTCCCCAGCCACCACGGCGGCTTCCTGGGCGGCGAGTACGGCCGGGAGGGCGCCCCCGGGGAGTTCGCGCAGGCGCTGCGCGAGGCACTCCGCGACAGCGGATGATCCGTTCGCCGGGCGGCACGGGCGGCACGGGCGGCACGGGCGGCACCGGACAGCACCGGGCGAACCGATCAGGATCGGAGAAGCTTGGGCCCCAGGTGCGCGGCTAGCGTGCAGGGCATGGACAGCACAGACCTCACCGTTCACTGGACCTTCCTCCCGCACACCGACCCCGAGGCCTCCCTGGCCTTCTACCGCGACGTCCTCGGCTTCGAGGTCCGCAATGACGTCGGGCAGGGCGCGATGCGCTGGATCACGGTCGGCCCCGCCGGCCGGCCCGGCACCTCGATCGTGCTGGAGCCGCCGGCCGCCGACCCCGGCGTCACCGAGGAGGAGCGCCGGACCGTCGCCGAGATGATGGCCAAGGGCACCTACGCCCGCGTCGTCCTCGGCACCACCGACCTCGACGGCACCTTCGCGCGGCTGAGGGCCGGCGGGGCGGAGCTCGTCCAGGAGCCCACCGAGCAGCCCTACGGCGGACGCGACTGCGCCTTCCGCGACCCCGCGGGCAACTTGATCCGGATCAACGAGGTGAGCCGGCCCCGAAGCTGATTAGATCGAACGGATCCCGAACAGATACGGAGACACGATGAGCAAGGCCACGAGGACGGACCCGCCGCCGCCCGCGCCGCACGTCGCCGACAGCCACGACCTGATCCGTGTGCACGGTGCGCGCGAGAACAACCTCCGGGACGTCAGCATCGAGATCCCGAAGCGACGGCTGACGGTGTTCACCGGTGTGTCCGGCTCGGGCAAGAGCTCGCTGGTGTTCGACACGATCGCCGCGGAGTCGCAGCGGCTGATCAACGAGACCTACAGTGCCTTCGTCCAGGGGTTCATGCCCACCCTGGCGCGACCCGAGGTCGACGTCCTCGACGGCCTGACCACCGTGATCACCGTAGACCAGCAGCGGATGGGTGCCGACCCCCGCTCCACGGTCGGCACCGCCACCGACGCCAACGCGATGCTCCGCATCCTCTTCAGCCGGCTCGGGAAGCCGCACATCGGCTCCCCGAAGGCGTTCTCCTTCAACGTCGCCTCGATCAGCGGAGCGGGAGCGGTCACCGTCGAGCGCGCCGGGCAGAAGGTGAAGGAGCGCCGCAGCTTCAGCATCACCGGCGGCATGTGCCCGCGCTGCGAGGGCCGGGGCACGGTCACCGATCTCGACCTGACCCAGCTCTACGACGACACCAAGTCGCTCGCCGAGGGCGCGATCACGGTCCCCGGCTACACGGGCGGCGGCTGGAACTCCCGCCTCTACAGCGAATCCGGCTTCTTCGATCCGGACAAGCCGATCGCTGAGTTCACCAAGAAGGAACTGGCCGACTTCCTGTACCGCGAGCCGACCAGGATGAAGATCGCGGGCATCAACATGACCTACGAGGGTCTGGTCCCGCGGATCCAGAAGTCGATGCTCGCCAAGGACAAGGAGGGAATGCAGCCGCACATCCGGGCCTTCGTCGACCGCGCGGTCACCTTCACCACCTGCCCCGACTGCGAGGGGACCCGGCTCAGCGAGGGCGCCCGCTCCTCGAAGATCAACGGCATCAGCATCGCCGACGCCTGCGCGATGCAGATCAGCGACCTCGCCGTATGGGTGCGGGGCGTCCAGGACCCGTCGGTGGCGCCGCTGCTCGACGCGCTGCGGCACACCCTCGACTCGTTCACCGAGATCGGTCTGGGCTACCTCGCCCTCGACCGGCCCGCGGGCACCCTCTCGGGCGGCGAGGCCCAGCGCGTCAAGATGATCCGCCACCTCGGCTCCTCGCTCACCGACGTCACGTACGTGTTCGACGAGCCCACCACGGGCCTGCACCCGCACGACATCCAGCGGATGAACGACCTGCTGCTGCGCCTGCGGGACAAGGGCAACACCGTGCTCGTCGTGGAGCACAAGCCGCAGACGATCGCCATCGCCGACCACGTCGTCGACCTCGGCCCGGGCGCGGGCCAGGCGGGCGGCACCGTCTGCTTCGAGGGCACCGTCGAGGGGCTGCGCGCCGGTGACACCATCACCGGCCGCCACCTCGACGACCGGGCCGCCGTGAAGGAGAAGACGCGGACGGCCACCGGGACCCTGGAGATCCGCGGGGCGACGGCGCACAACCTGCGCGACGTGGACGTCGACGTCCCGCTCGGTGTGCTCTGCGTCGTCACGGGCGTCGCCGGCTCGGGCAAGAGCTCCCTCGTGCACGGCTCACTGCCCCATCTGTCGGGGGCCGCCGGCGAAGGGGTGGTGTCGATCGACCAGGCGCCGATCCGCGGTTCGCGGCGGAGCAACCCGGCGACGTACACCGGACTGCTCGACCCGATCCGCAAGGCCTTCGCGAAGGCCAACGGGGTGAAGCCGGCTCTGTTCAGCGCCAACTCCGAGGGCGCCTGCCCCAACTGCAACGGCGCCGGGGTGATCTACACCGACCTCGCGATCATGGCGGGCGTCGCCACGACCTGCGAGGAGTGCGAGGGCAAGCGGTTCGACGCCTCGGTGCTGGAGTACAAGCTCGGCGGCCGCGACATCAGCGAGGTGCTGGCGATGCCGGTCACCGAGGCCGAGGCCTTCTTCGGTGACGGAGAGGCGCGCACTCCGGCCGCACACAAGATCCTGCAGCGGCTCGCCGACGTCGGGCTCGGCTACCTCAGTCTCGGCCAGCCGCTGACCACCCTGTCCGGTGGCGAGCGGCAGCGGCTCAAGCTGGCCACGCACATGGGCGACAAGGGCGGGGTCTACGTCCTGGACGAGCCGACGACCGGCCTCCACCTCGCCGACGTGGAACAGTTGCTCGGCCTGCTCGACCGGCTGGTCGACTCCGGCAAGTCGGTGATCGTGGTGGAGCACCACCCGGCGGTCATGGCACACGCCGACTGGATCATCGACCTCGGTCCCGGCGCCGGACACGACGGCGGGCGGATCGTCTTCGAGGGCGCCCCCGCCGACCTGGTCGCCGACCGCTCCACCCTGACGGGCGAGCACCTGGCGCAGTACGTGGGCGCCTGACGGCGCGGGCCGCCGGTGCGGCTATCGGCGCGGGCCGAGCGAGAGGTGCGCGGACAGCGCGCCCAGGAACCCGGCCGCGTCGAAGGCCGCTCCGGCGGACAGTACCCCGGCGGGGGCCGTGGTCCGGCCCGACAGGACGCGCTGGACGGCCTCCACCGCCAGGGGCGCGCTGACGGCGTAGATGTCCTGCCCGCTCGCGGTGGCCCGCCGCTCCTCGTCGCCGGAGCGTACGAGGACGTCGACGAGGAAGGACTGCGCGGACCGGCCGCGCCCGTCGACCGCGGTCGGCGCCGGGGTGTCCGGGGCCGCCAGCTCGCCCGCCGCCTCGACCGTCATGTAGGTGCGGACCTCGGGGACGTCCAGGTGACTGGGGACGGTGACCACGTCGGCCATCGTGAACCCGCCGATCACCTCGCGGGCGCCCAGCGGCTCGGGGAAGGCCCACTTCAGGGTCGGCAGCGCGTCGTCGTGGTACTGCAGCCGCCCCTGGCTGTAGCGGACGCGCCGGCCGTTGCGGCGCTCCCCGGAGACCTTGCCGGCGGCGCGGGTTCCGGCGGTGGGGTGCCAGCCGCTCAGCCCGTACGCGACATGCACCTCGTCGGCCCGCGTCCAGTCGCCCATCGCCGCGGTGACCAGCAGGTCGCCGAGGCCGCCGAAGAAGGCCATCGCGGGGACCACCACGGTCCCGGCGGCCCTGGCCGCGTCCGCGAACCGCTCGAAGGCGTCCGCGTTGGCCTCGATCTCGGCCGCCACGTCCACGTACGGGATCCCGGCGCGCAGGGCCGCCTCGATCACGGGGGCGCCGGTCGTGGCGAAGGGCCCGGCGGTGTTGATGACGGCGGCCGCCCCCACGAGGGCGCGGTCCAGGGAGGCCGGGTCGTCGACCGAGGCCGGCCGGACGTCGAGCCCGGGGTGGGAGGCGGCGAGCTCCCGCAGCCTGCCCGCGTCGCGTCCGGACGCGATCGGGACGAACCCGCGCTCCAGCAGTTCCGCCACCACGAAACGCCCCGTGTGCCCGTAGGCACCGAACACCGCAACCCTCTGACCTGCACTCATCAGCTTCTCCCGCGCTCTTCGACGTTGAACTACGAACAGCATGCGGGGAGTTGGGGACCGGTACGAGTGTCCGGAACGACATGGCCCGTACACTTCCGGACATGAGTTCTGTCGCGCTGGCCGTCACCGACGGGATGCTCCACTTCGAACTGTCCCTGGCCTGCGAGGTCTTCGGCGCCGACCTGTCGCACATCGTCGACCCCTGGTACGACTTCACTCTCTGCGGGCCGGGGGCCGTGCGGGTCGGACGGTTCCGGACGGAGCCCGACAGCGGGCTCGACGGCCTCGTCTCCGCCGACCTGGTCATCGTCCCCGGCTGGGCCGACATCGACGTGGATCCGCCCGCAGACCTGGTCGAAGCGGTCCGTGCCGCCCACGAGGCGGGCGCACGCGTGGCCTCCCTGTGCACGGGCGCGTTCGTGCTGGCCGCCGCCGGCCTGCTGGACGGCCGGCGCGCCACCACCCACTGGGCGCACACCGGCGCCCTGGCCGAGCGCCATCCCCTCGTCGAGGTCGACCCGGACGTGCTCTACGTGGACAACGGCAGCGTGCTCACCTCCGCGGGCAAGGCAGCCGCCATGGACCTGTGCCTGCACCTGGTCCGCCTCGACCACGGCTCGGCGGTCGCCAACGCCATCGCCCGCCGGCTCGTCGTGCCCCCGCACCGGGCGGGCGGCCAGGCCCAGTTCGTCCCCGCCCCCGTTCCCGCCCGGGACGGTCATCCCCTCGTCCGCCTCCTGCCCTGGGCGGTCGAACGCCTCGACCGGCCACTGACGGTGGAGGACCTGGCCCGCCGTGCGAACATCAGCTCGCGCCACCTGAGCCGCCACTTCAGGTCGGTCACCGGCACCACCCCGCTGCAGTGGCTGCTGACGCAGCGGATCCGGCGCGCCCAGGAGCTGCTGGAGACCACCGGCGACAGCATCGACGCCATCGCGACGGCCACCGGCATGGGCACCGCCGCATCACTGCGCCGCCACTTCAACCGCACCCTCGGCGTCCCGCCGGACACCTACCGCCGCACTTTCCGCACCTCACGGACCGTCACCGGCCGCCCGGGATCCAGCTGACCGGCGGGCAGGGCGACCAGGGCGAGGGCGAACCCGACCAGTTGCCCGGGAGTGAACGCCTCGCCGTGAGAAGCCGCCGGCCTTCCCCGGTCGCACCGGGTACCCACGGCGACGGCTTAGTGTGAGGGCCATGAGCGGCCTCAGCACGCCCCAGGAGCCCGTCGCCTTCCCGGCACCCGCCCCGGCGCCTCCCCTCGACCCCGAACTGGCCGTCGTCCTCGCGGCCTCCGGGCTGACGGCGCGGGAGCCGATCACCCCGGACAACCTCCGCGCCAGGCAGCAGCGGGACGCGTCCGCCAGACCCCGGCCGACGGCCGAACAGCTGTGTGCGGACGGGCGGTTCGCGGTGACGGAGCTCCGAGTCCCGGGGCCGCCGGACGGACCGGACGTCACGCTCGTGAGCGCCCGGCCGGCCGGGCTCACGGGACCGCTGCCCCTGCTGTACTACATGCACGGCGGCGCCATGATCATGGGCAACGCCTGGTCCGTGCTGCCGCGGATCCTGCGCGAGTGGGCCCTCCCGCTGGAGCTGGCCGTCATCTCGGTCGAGTACCGGCTGGCGCCGCACACCGAGTACCCCGGACCGCTGGAGGACTGCTACGCCGGACTCGGATGGGCGGCCCGGCACGGGGCCGAACTGGACGTCGACCCCGACCGCATCGTGATCGGCGGGAAGAGCGCGGGCGGCGGACTCGCCGCGGCCCTGGCCCTGCTCGCCCGGGACCGCGGCGGCCCCGCGGTCCTGGGTCAACTGCTGCTCTCCCCGATGCTCGACGACCGGGGCACCACCTTCTCCAGCCGCCAGATGTCCGGCCTCGGCGTGTGGGACCTCACCTCCAACGAGACCGCGTGGAAGGCACTGCTGGGCGACCGCCACGGCGCCGCGGACCTGTCGCCCTACGCGGCCCCCGCCCGTGCCACCGACCTCTCAGGCCTGCCACCGGCCTACGTCGACACCGGGTCGGCGGACATGTTCCGGGACGAGGGCGTGGCGTACGCGAACGCGATCTGGCAGGCGGGCGGCCAGGCGGAACTGCACGTGTGGCCCGGCGCCCAACACGGCTTCGACGGCATGGCGCCGCACGCGGCCCTCACCCACGACGCGGGCCACGCCAGGACGCGCTGGCTCCGACGGCTCCTGGCGAAGCCCGCCGCACCGTGACCCGGCCCCGCCCGCGGGCCGGGGGTCAGGCGGAGGTGCTCAGATCATCCGGCTGCGCGGCGTCCGCGGCGTCCGCGGCCTGCGGGGCATCCGTGGCGTCCGCGGCCTGCGCGGGCTCCTCCGAGGCAGGGGCAACCGGCGCGGTCTCGGCGGGCGGTGTCCGGCCGGGGGCGACGGCGGGTCCCTCCAGCGCCGCCGCCATCGCCCGCTGGCGGCGGACGCGGCGGCCGCGTACGACGGCGTACAGGACGGCGGTCAGGACGCCGGCGGCGCACCAGGCGCCGAGGACCACGGCGATCGTGGTGAGCACGGCCACGAGGGCTCCTCGGGATGTGAGACGGCTGAAGCACGGAACGGGAACGGCGGCGGCGTCGTCCGCCGTGCCTGGAGAACGAGCGGCAGGGCGTCCCCGGTTCTGCCGTGAACCCCTGGAACGGGAGTGAATCCGTATGTCGCACGCCGGGTTGCCGCGGCGGGCGCCCCGACCGCGCCGGGGAATGCCGTACGACCGCGTCAGGACTCACGACGAACCGCCTTCGGGCAACGACCGTGACCAGCACCGCCACTCAGGGCGAGGCGGTGCTTGCCCACCGTGACCGAGGTGTACCCCAAGGGGCCGCGCTTCACGCCCCGGACCGGCCGCCGCGTCCTGCGGCGGGTGTGTTCCGGCCCGTTTCCCCCGCAGGGGTGGCAGGGTGGAGGCATGTGCGGTCGATATGCCTCCTCCCGGGCCCCGGAAGACCTCGCGGGTCTCTTCGACGCCGAGCGGGATCCCGCCGCCCGCGAGCTCGGGCCCTCGTGGAACGTGGCCCCGACCGACGACGTGTGGGCCGTCCTCGAGCGGGCCGACCGCGCCACCGGCGAAGTGGCCCGGCTGCTGCGGCCGGTGCGGTGGGGGCTGGTCCCCTCGTGGGCGAAGGACCCCGGAGTCGGGTCGCGGATGATCAACGCGCGGGTGGAGACCGTCCACGAGAAGCCCGCGTACCGTCGGGCGTTCACCCGGCGGCGGTGCCTGCTGCCCGCGGACGGCTTCTACGAATGGGTCGCCGTGCCCGCCACCGGCTCGGCCAAGGCCTACAAGCAGCCGTACTTCATCCGCCCCGAGGACACGGCCGTGATGGCCATGGCCGGCCTGTACGAGTTCTGGCGCGACCCCGCCGTCGAGGACGACGACGACCCGGCGGCCTGGCTGACCACGGCCACCATCATCACCACCGAGGCCACCGACGCGGCCGGCCGCGTCCACCCCCGCATGCCGCTGGCCCTCGACCCGGAGGACTACGACATCTGGCTCGATCCCGCCCACCAGGACACGGCCGACCTGCGTGCCCTCCTTCACACCCCGGGCGGCGGCCGCCTCGCCGTGACGGCGGTCTCGACCGCGGTCAACAGCGTCCGCAACAACGGCCCGGAGCTCCTGACCCCCGCCGCCTGACCGGCGGCCGGTTCCCTCCCCGCCCTCATCCGATCCGGCGGGCCAGCACCTGCCCCGGCCGGCTCCCGTCGAGGAACCGCTCGGTGCGGGTGAAGCCGTTGCGCTCGTAGTACGCGACCAGCTCGCCCCCGCCGCCCGCCCAGCAGTCCACGCGGAGCAGTGCCACGCCCGCCCGCCGGGTCTCCTCGACGGCATGGGCGAGCAGCGCCGATCCGACGCCCAGGCCGGCGTACCGGCGGTCGGAGACCAGCAGCCGGACGTACCGCTCGGGTTCCCCGGCCGGCGCGATCGGCAGCTGCGGGCTGGGCCGCGTGTCCAGCACGAGGGCTCCGACGGGTACTCCGTCCAGCTCGGCGACGAACGGCATGTTCTCGGTCGTGTACCGCTCGACCCGCTCGACCGCGCCGGGCTGCCGCGAGTACGGCGTCGTGCCCCACTGCTCCGTGTTGCCGCGGCCGTTCATCCAGGCGACCGCGGCGTCGAGCATGCCGAGTACGGCCGGTACGTCGGACGGCCCGCCCTGTCTGATCCGTATGCGCTGGTCATGCGTGGTGTCGTCGTTCACTTCGGAAGCCTACCCAGCTGCCGGACGGCCCTGGAGCTGCGGCAGGTCCTTGACGAACACGATGCCGTCGCCGGCCGCCAAGTGGGCCGGGTCGAGCGGGGCGTAGCCGAACCACTCGGACACGCGGGTCGCGGGCGGTGTGTCTCCCAGGGCGGCGGCCAGCCGGCGGGCGTCGACGACGCAGCGGTCCTCCGGGAGTGCGTACAGGAGCCCTTCGACGGTGCCGGGCGCAGGCGCGTCCACTCCCCGGTGCCGGATCGTGCCCAGGGCCGTGGCCACGAAGGCGTACTCCCCGCCCAGGTACGCGCTCGCGACGGCCCCGGCGCTCCACCACTCCAGCGGCATGCCGCCCAGCCGCATGCTGCTCTTCTCCCGCTGCAGATGGGAGTTGTGGGCGTGGACGAGCACCGGGCCCCGCTCGGCGAGGGCGAGGAGGTTGCGGGCCATCATCCGGCCCCGCAGGCCCACGAGGCGGCTCAGGCGGGCGGGTGAGGTGTCGGCCGTCCAGTGGTGGTAGAGCAGCAGGCCGGTCGCGGTGCGCCCGTACAGGCACGCGCGGTCCCAGTCGTCCCGCGATGTCGCCGCGAGCAGGTGCGGCGTCTGCTCGTCGAAGAGGGCCACCAGATCGTCGGCGAGCAGCCGCAGCTCCGCCGCCTCGGGAGACCGCCCCGCGGACCGGGCCGGGTCCATCATCGCGGCGGGCTCGGTCCACCGGTCGTCGGCGCCGAGCAGGCGGTCCAGGGCGTCCGCGGAGCAGGGCAGCAGCTCCGGGCCGACGTGGGCGGAGAGGTAGCCGTGGAGCCCGAGGAGGGCCTGCCGGGGACTCGCGGCGCCGGTCATCTCGAGCGGGCCGTCGACCCCGGCGAAACGGATCCGCTCCGAGGCGGGGAGGCCCTCGTTGTGGGAGCGCATCCAGCGCACCAGCTCGCGGTTGGCGGCGGAGGCGCCCCAGCCGTGGCTGATGCCCCGCTCCATGACCTCGTCGAGGGTGCCCGTGCCGGAGGTGACGTACTCGTCCACGACCAGGCCCATCATGCAGTCGCTCTCGATCGCGACCGTCCCGTAGCCCTCCTCCTCGACGAGCTGCCGGAAGAGCGCGTTGCGCAGTTCGAGGAGGCTGTCCTCGCCGTGCGTGGGCTCGCCCAGGGCGAGCACCCGGGGCCGGGAGGGGAGCAGCCGCATGACGGAGCCGGCATCGAAGGGACGGACGGTGTCCTGGATGTCTTTGACCATGCCTTCAACGCTATCGTTGAACCTTCGGTTGAAACTTTCCGGCTGTACGGGCAGGCCTGTGATGCGGAACCCTCAAAACGGCAGGCGGCTCCGGCCGGTCGATCTGGCGCGCGGGCACGGTCTGTCCACCCAGGCCGTCAGGAACTACGAAGACGCCGGCATCCTTCCGGCCGCCGACCGCGCACCGAACGGCTACCGCACCTACACGCCGCTGCACGCACGGGCCCTGGACGCGTTCCTCGCCCTGGTGCCCGGCCACGGCCACGGCACGGCGACGTCGGTCATGCGGGCCGTGAACCGGGGCGAGACCGACGAGGCGCTCCGTCTCATCGACGAGAGTCACGCCCAGCTGCTCGACGACCGGCGGACCCTCCAGGCGGTGGAGCGCGCCCTGCGCGCCCTGCCGCCGGCCACCGCCACTGCCACCGCCGGCGCCGTCACCACCGCCGCCGGTTCCGCACCCGGCCCGGCGCCGGGCGGCATCCGCGGCACGTTCGTGGGGGCGCTGGCGGCAGAGCTCGGGATCCGGCCCGCGACCCTGCGGAAGTGGGAGCGCGCCGGGCTGGTGCGCCCGCGCCGCGACCCGCTCACCGGCTACCGCGTGTACGACGAGGCCGACGTACGGGACGCCAGGCTGGCCCACCAGCTCAGGCGGGGCGGCCACCTCCTGGAGCAGATCGCCCCGCTGATCGCCCAAGTGCGTTCGGCGGGCGGGCTGGAGCCCCTGGAAGCCGTACTGGCGGGCTGGCGCGAGCGGCTGTCGGCGCGCGGGCGGGCGATGCTGGCCGGTGCGGCGGAACTGGAGACGTACCTGCGCGAGCGGGGCTGAGCCCGCGCACAGCCGGTGACCGCAAAAAGAAGGACGAGGAGCTGCTCGCTCTCCTCGCCACTATCAACCTATAGCGCACCGGGGGGCTTGTGGCAAGGCCCCCTTCCTGTCGCAGAATCGTCGGCCTCACCCGGAAACCTGCGGAAATGTGGTCCTGATGATTGACGTGATCGTGGTGGGCGCGGGCCCCACCGGCCTGATGCTCGCCGCCGAACTGCGGCTGCACGACGTGCGGGTGGTCGTGCTGGAGAGGGACGCGGAGCCGACCAGGATCGTCCGCGCCCTCGGCCTGCACGCCCGCAGCATCGAGGTGATGGACCAGCGCGGGCTGCTGGACCGGTTCCTCGCCCTCGGCAAGCAGTACCCGGTCGGGGGGTTCTTCGCCGGCATCCCCAAAGCCTCGCCGGCCCACCTGGACACGGCGCATCCCTACACCCTCGGCATTCCGCAGCCCGTCACCGACCGCCTGCTGACCGAGCGCGCCACCGAACTCGGGGCCGACATCCGGCGCGGCAGCGAACTCGTCGCCGTGGACCAGGACGAGAACGGGGTGACCGCGGAACTCGCCGACGGCACACGGCTGCGCTCGCGCTACCTCGTCGGCTGCGACGGCGGCCGCAGCACGGTCCGCAAGCTGGCGGGCATCGGCTTTCCCGGCGAGCCCAGCCGGGTCGAGACGCTGCTGGGCGAGGTGGAGCTGACCGCACCGCCGGAGGAGATCGCCGCTGTGATGGCCGAAGTCCGCAAGACCCAGCTGCGGTTCGGTGCCGGGCCGCTCGGCGACGGGCTGTACCGCGTGGTCGCGCCCGCCGAGGGGCTGGCCGATGACCGCAGGGTCCCGCCGACCCTGGACGAGCTGAAGCGGCAGCTCCGGGCCACCGCCGGGACCGACTTCGGCGCGCACTCGCCGCGCTGGCTGTCCCGCTTCGGCGACGCGACGCGGCTGGCCGAGCGCTACCGCACCGGCCGCGTGCTGCTCGCCGGAGACGCGGCGCACATCCACACGCCGGCCGGCGGGCAGGGCCTCAACCTCGGTATCCAGGACGCCTTCAACCTCGGATGGAAACTGGCCGCCGAGGTGGCCGGCTGGGCACCGGACGGGCTGCTGGACAGCTACCACGCCGAACGGCACCCGGTGGCCGCGGACGTCCTGGACAACACCCGCGCGCAGTGGGAGCTGATGTCCCTCGAACCGGGAGCGCAGGCGGTACGCCGGCTGCTCACGGAGCTGATGGAGTTCGAGGAGGTGAACCGGTACCTGACCGAGAAGATCATCGCGATCGGCGTCCGCTACGACTTCGGCGAGGGCCACGAACTGCTCGGGCTGCGGATGCGGGACGTGGAGCTGAAGCGGGGACGCCTGTACGGCCTGATGCACGAAGGCCGCGGGCTGCTGCTCGACCGGACGGGCCGGCTCTCGGTGGACGGCTGGTCCGACCGGGTGGACCACGTCGTCGACGGCAGCGAGGAACTCGACGTGCCCGCCGTGCTGTTGCGTCCGGACGGGCACGTGGCCTGGGCGGGTGAGGACCAGCAGGACCTGCTCGGGCACCTGCCGAAGTGGTTCGGATCCGCGGTGTCCTGATGTCGCGGACCGGCCCCGTTGCCCGCCGCGCCCCTCAGGTGCGGCGGGCGGCCGTGGCAGCGGAACAGCCGGCCCCGGGACGCCACGCGGGCTGACGGGCCGGTCGAGGGGGGTCAGCCGGCCCCGGGCCGCTCCGCCGGGGAATTCGGCGCCGTGCAGGTTGACGTAGAAGCCGGCCGGGCGGCGAGGAGCCGCGGCCCCCGTGCCCGCCGTGGCCCTCGTCGGCACGGTGGCGCCCGCCGACCGCCGCCGTGCTCGCCCCGGTCGCCGCCCCGGCCGCCCTGCTGGCCCTGACGGCCTGCGGCGGCGGAGGTTCCGCGGCGCCTGGGGACCACAAGCCCGCCGAGGCGGTGTCCGTGCGGGTCGCCGACTCCGCGCTCGGCCCGATCCTGGACCAGCCCGGCGCGAGCAACTGCTCCGCCGAGTACGTGGCCGTCTGGGCCGCCCTCATCGCCCCCGGGGCTGCGGCGGGTTGGGGCGCGGACGCGAGGCTCCTCGCCGGTACGCCGCTCACCGGGGGCGCCACGCGATCGGCGCGGACGGGAAACTCGTCAAGCGCACCGTGTGCCGCCGTACATCCGACGGCTGCGGGTTGTGGGGAATTCCGCCATCGTGCACCCCGCCCCGCCTTCCTAGGCTCGCCGGAGTCCGGTTCCGCGAGAACAGGGAAAGGGAGCGGTGGATGGGTGTGGACAAGGTGGTCGGGGACTGCGCCGAAGCGGTCGCCGACATAGCGGAGGGCGCCTCCCTCGCGGTCGGGGGCTTCGGACTCTGCGGGATCCCCGGGGTGCTCATCGAAGCCCTGCGGCAGCGCGGCATCGGCGGACTGAGAGTGGTGTCCAACAACTGCGGTGTGGACGACTGGGGTCTCGGACTCCTGCTGCGTGAGGGCCGGATCGCCCGGATGACCAGCTCGTACGTCGGCGAGAACAAGGAGTTCGCCCGCCAGTACCTCGGCGGCGAACTGGAGGTGGAGCTCGTCGCGCAGGGAACCCTGGCGGAACGGCTGCGGGCGGGCGGCGCCGGGATACCCGCCTTCTACACCCCAGCAGGGGCGGGCACCCGGATCGCGGACGGCGGGCTGCCCTGGCGGTACCGCCCGGACGGCACGGTCGCGGTGGCCTCACCGGCGAAGGAGACCCGGGCCTTCGGTGACCGCGAGTACCTGCTGGAGGAGGGCATCACCACCGACTTCGCCCTCGTCCGGGCGGCCGTCGGCGACCGTCACGGCAACCTCGTCTTCCACGCCTCCGCCCGAAACTTCAACCCCCTCGCCGCGATGGCCGGCCGCGTCACCGTCGCCGAGGTGGAGGAACTGGTCGCGCCGGGGGAGATCCCGCCCGGCCGGGTCCACCTGCCCGGCGTCTTCGTCCAGCGGGTCGTGCGCGTCGCCCCCGGCGATCCCGCGGCCGCCAAGCGCATCGAGCGGCGCACGACCCGCCCGCGGGTCCAGGAGGCGTACTGATGGCCCTGACACGGGAGCAGATGGCGGCCCGGGCCGCCCGGGAACTGACCGACGGCTCGTACGTCAACCTGGGCATCGGGCTGCCCACCCTGATCCCCGGCCACCTGCCCGACGGCATCGAGGTGGTCCTCCACTCGGAGAACGGGATCCTCGGCGTCGGACCCTACCCGGGGGAGGAGCAGGTCGACCCGGATCTGATCAACGCGGGCAAGGAGACCGTGACCACCGCCGCCGGCGCCTCCTACTTCGATTCCGCGCTCTCCTTCGGCATGATCCGCGGCGGGCACATCGACACGGCGGTGCTGGGGGCCATGCAGGTCTCCGCCTCCGGCGACCTGGCGAACTGGATGATCCCCGGGAAGCTGGTCAAGGGGATGGGCGGCGCCATGGACCTGGTGCACGGAGCCCGGCGGGTGATCGTGCTGATGGAGCACACGGCGCGCGACGGCTCCCACAAGCTCGTGCCGGAATGCACCCTTCCGATGACCGGCCGGGGCGTGGTGGACCGGGTCGTCACGGATCTCGCGGTGATCGACGTCACCGGGTCGGGTCTGCTGCTGCGCGAACTCGCCCCCGGGGTGGGCCTGGACGAGGTCCGCGCCGCCACCGGCGCGGAACTTGCCGTCGCGAGCGACCTCACCGTGCGCGCCTGCCCCGGCTCTGCCTGCCCCGGCTCTGCCTGACCTGGCCCGGCCGCGCCTGGCCCGGCCGCGCCTGGCCCGGCCGCGCCTGGCCCGGCCGCGCCTGACCGGGTGCGCCTGACCGGGTGCGGCCGGGCTCAGGACCATTAGCAGGGCTTCCGTCGTCGGTCAACGGGGCACGGTCCCCCTGCATTTCGGCCGGCTGTGGTGCGCAGCACCGTTCTGGATCCGGCTCCCCGGATCCTACGGTTGCCCGCACCCCAGCCCGTCCGGCCGCCCCGGCCGGTGCGCCGTACAGGAGCCGCCATGCCCCCCGCCGCAGCACCCCCTCAGCCACTCCCCTCCACCGCCCCGGCAACACGTCCAGCGCGTACGAAGGGACGCCTGCGCCGCGCGCTCGGCCGGACGGCCGCGGTCATGGCCCTGGTCGCGGGGGCGGCGCTCTTCTCGCCCGCCCCCGCCGCACGGGCCGCCGTTCCCCTCCAGAGGATCGGGGACTTCGGGGCCAACCCGGGCGCACTGAACATGTACGTGTACCGGCCCGTCGGCATGCCGGCGGCTCCGGCCGTGGTGGTCGCGCTGCACGGCTGCACCCAGAGCGCCCAGGTCTACGCCGACAACTCGGGGCTGACCGAGTTCGCCGACCGGTACGGATTCCTGCTCGTCCTCCCCGAGACGACCACCGCGAACAACAGCAGCCAGTGCTTCAACTGGTTCGAGCCCGGCGACACCGGGAGGGGACAGGGTGAGGCCGCCTCGATCAGGCAGATGGTCACGCAGGCCCGGGCCGCCTACGGCGCAGACCCGGCACGCGTGTTCATCACCGGTCTGTCGGCCGGCGGGGCCATGACCTCGGCGATGCTCGCCGCGTACCCCGAGGTGTTCCAGGCGGGCGCGGTCATCGCCGGAATCCCCTACGCCTGCGCGAACTCCGTGGTCACCGCCTACTCCTGTATGAGCCCCGGCGTCGACCGGGCGCCCTCGGCCTGGGCCCGGAGCGTCCGCGACGCGAATCCCGGCTACGGCGGACCCTGGCCGAGGGTCGCCGTCTGGCACGGCGACGACGACACCAAGGTCGTCCCGCGGAACGCGGACGGACTGCGCGACCAGTGGACGGCCCTCCACGGCCTCGGCCAGAGCCCGGACCGCACCTCCACGATCGGGCCGGACGGCACCCGCAGGGAGCAGTACCTGGCGGCGGACGGCAGCGTCGCCGTGGAGGTGGACCGCGTCCCCTCCATCGGGCACGGCACCCCGGTGGACCCGGGCACCGGACCGCAGCAGTGCGGCGCCACCGGCACCGCCCACTTCATCCGCTCGGTCTGCTCCAGCTACTGGATCACCGGCTTCTTCGGCCTGGACGGCTCCGCGCCGGACCCGGGCGGCCCGCCCGCACCCACGGGCCTCGCCGTGACCGCGACCACCGACACCGCCGTCACCCTCGGGTGGAACGCCGTCGGCGGGGCCGCCTCGTACGCCGTCTACCGCGACGGATCCCGTATCGCCACCCCGGACGGGTCCCCGTACACGGACACCGGACTGGGCCCCGGCACCACCCACTCCTACGCCGTGGCAGCCCGGGACGGCGCCGGTACGGAAGGCCCGCGCTCGGCGGAGGTGCGCGTCACCACCACGGGCGCCGCGCCCAGGTGCTGGACCGCGAACAACTACCAGCACGTGCAGGCGGGCCGCGCCACGACCGCCGGCGGCTACGTCTACGCCCAGGGCTCCCACCAGAACATGGGCCTCTACAACACCTTCGTCGTGCACACGCTGAAGGAGTCACCGGCCGGTTACCACGTCATCGCCGACGGCGCCTGCCCCTGACATCGGCGAACCACCCTTCCCTTCCCGCCCACAGACCTTCCACCGGAGGTATCCGTGCACCCGCCCCGCAGCACCACCCTGCGCAGGGCCGTCGCAGCCGCGGCGGCACTCGTCACCCTCGCCGCCGTCCCCGCGGCCGCCGCCCAGGAGGACCCGGACGGCGCCGCCCGGAGTGCGACGGCGCACTGCGCACGGCTCCCGTGGCTGAGGGTGCCGGGCGCCGAACGCCAGGAGAAGGCCTGCCTCGCCGAGCTCACCACGGCCGGGACCGTCGCCTCCGGCCACACCGACCCGGCCGACTGGGCCGGGCTGACGCCTGCCGGGCTCTCCGTACCGAGCGGCGTCCCCGGCATCCAGATCGACGGGTACTTCCCCGACACCTCGACGACCAACACCAACCACGGATGGCAGCACGACGCGCAGTTCGTGATCCGCCTGCCCGACCGGTGGAACGGCGGCCTGGTCGTCGCCGGTTCGCCGGGGGTCCGGGAGCAGTACGCCAACGACCGGGCCATCGGGGACTGGGTGCTGGCCCGCGGGTACGCGTTCGCCTCGACCGACAAGGGCAACACCGGCGCCGCGTTCCACCGCGACGGCCGCACCCCGGGCGACGCGATCGCCGAATGGAACAGCCGCGTCACCCAGCTCACCCGCGCCGCCCGGGCCGTCGTCGCCCAGCGCTACGCACGGCCCCCCGCGCGGACGCTCGCCACCGGCATGTCCAACGGCGGATACCTGGTGCGCTGGCAGCTGGAGAACCGTCCCGAGCTCTACGACGGCGGCGTCGACTGGGAAGGCACCCTCTGGCGCGAGGAGGGCCCGAACCTGCTGACCTTCCTGCCGCCGGCCCTCGCCGCGTACCCCGCCTGGGCGGCCGGGGGCGAGGGCGCCGGGGAGGCCCACCGGAGGATGACCGCCGCGGGCTTTCCCGCCGGCTCGGAGTTCCTGTGGCCGTTCCACCACCAGTACTACTGGGACCTGACCCAGCGCATCTACCGCGAGGAGCTCGACCCGGACTACGACGGCCCGCTGGAGGCCGGCCGGCCCTTCTGCGCCCCCGGAACCCCCGACTGCGACGCCGACTACGCCTACGCCTCCCGGCCCGCCGGGGTCCGCGAAGCGGTCTCCGGGATCGCCCTCACCGGCCGCATCGGCAAACCCCTCATCACCGTGCACGGCACCCTCGACGTGCTCCTGCCGATCAGCCAGGACTCCGACGTCTACGCCCGCATGGTGGCCGACGCCGGCCGCGGCCGGCTCTTCCGCTACTACCGGGTCGAAGGCGGCACCCACGTCGACTCGCTGTTCGACGCCTTCCCCGACCGGCTCCGGCCCCTCCTCCCGTGCCACCGCGCCGCGTTCGCGGCCCTGGAGGACTGGACCGGCCGCGGCGTGCAGCCGCCGCCCGGCCGGACGATCCCCCGGCCCGACTCCGCCGGCCCAGGAGAACTGCTGAAGAGCTGTCCGCTCACCGCCTGAACATCCACTGGTGGGCTCCACCACCGTGCCGGTCACGACTGTGGAGGGCAGACACATGGGAGCGGCACCCGCCCGTCGCGCATGATTCCCGGCATGACAAGCGGATTCACACCCCCGTCCGACGCGGCGGCGGGCGTCGACCTCACGGGACGTACCGCCATGGTGACGGGCGCCGGCAGCGGGATCGGCCGGGCCTGTGCCCGGGCGCTCGCCGCCGCCGGCGCGCTCGTCCACGTGATCGACCTCGACGCCGGGGCGGCCGCATCGGTCGCCGACTCCATCGGGGGGAGCGCCCACGTCGTCGACCTCGCCGACGGCCGGCTGCTGGAGCAGCTCCCCACCGGCGTCGACATCCTCGTCAACAACGCGGGACTCCAGCACGTCGCACCCCTCGACGCATTCCCCGTGGAGCGGTTCGAACTCCTCCAGCGGGTCATGGTCCAGGCCCCGTTCCTCCTGATCCGCCGGTCCCTGCCGCACATGTACGCACGCGGCTGGGGCCGCATCGTCAACATCTCCAGCGTGCACGGCCTGCGCGCCAGCGCGTTCAAGTCCGGTTACGTCACGGCCAAGCACGCCGTGGAGGGGCTCAGCAAGGTCGCTGCCCTCGAAGGCGCCCCGCACGGGGTCACCAGCAACTGCGTCAACCCCGGATACGTCCGGACGCCGCTGGTCGAGCGCCAGATCGCCGCCCAGGCCGCGGCGCACGGCATCGACCCGGAGCAGGTGGTCGGGGAGGTGATGCTCAGCCGCTCCTCGATCAAGCGGCTGATCGAACCGGAGGAGGTCGCCGACGTGGCCGTATGGCTCTGCGGACCGCACACCGGCTACATCACGGGGGCGTCCATCCCGGTCGACGGCGGCTGGAGCGCTGCCTGACCAGGCGTCAGCTGCCGTTCGCCTCACCGCCCTCGCGGCGCCGGCGGCGGCGCGCGCCGAGTGCCCCCGCCAAGCCGATCAGGCCACCCGTGATGGCGCCGGACACGAGGATGCGCAGGAAGTTCTCCATCGGACGGTTCCCCTCTGAGTCGGATTCACCGGGACACTAGCGAGGGGCGGAGGGTCCTGGCTTGGACAAATCTGCGCTCGCCCCTCACGGGGCTCACTGGGCTCACGGGCTCACAGGGCGAGGGCACCCTCCGCAAGGCGCCCGGCGGCCAGCCGGCCGGGGGTGGTGCCGGCCAGGGCACGGAACTCCCGGTTGAGATGGGCCTGGTCGTAGAAACCACAGGCGGCGGTCACCTCGGTGGGGGTCGCGCCCCCGTGCGCCAGCAGCCCGACCGCCCGGTGGAAGCGCAGTACCCGCGCGGACGTCTTCGGCGTCAGACCCACCTGTTCGGTGAAGCGGCGTACCAGATGGCCCTGGCTCCAGCCCACTTCGGCCGCGAGCCGGCCGACGGGGACCGCCCCGCCGGCCCCGGACAGCAGCCGCCACGCGCGGCCCACCTCGGGCGCGGGGAGCGGGCCGCGGGCGAGCCGGGCCGCCAGTGCGGTGTCGAGCAGGTCGAACCGGGCGGACCAGTCACGGGTGGCCGCCAACCGCTCGACCAGTAAGCCGGATTCGGGGCCGAGGACATCGCGCAGCTCCACCACCCTGTTGGTCAGCTCGCCCATCGGCACGGCGAACAGCCGGTAGGCCCCGAGTGGGGTCAGCTCCAGCCGGATCGCCTCCTGCCCGCCGGGGTGGTCGCACACCCGGTAGCCGTCCTCCAGGCCCGCGACCAGCGAGCCGGTCACCTGGCCGGACGGGCTCGTCTCGCCGAGCCGGCTGATCCGGGCGAACGGCTCGCCCAGGCTGATCACGACGACTGCGCGGCCCGTGGGTACCAGGCGCACCCGGTAGGGCGAGGCCGCGTCCTCCCAGTAGCCGGCGTAGCTGTGCAGGACCGGGCGCAGCGGAGCGGGCCAGGGCCGGGTGACCCGCCATCGGTCACCCACCCGGGTCACCTGCAGTCCCCGGGCCGCCGCGCCCGTCGTAACGACCACCGGAATGTTCCGCTCCTCAGTGCCAGGAGGGATGGCCCTCGCCGGAGGATCCGGTGGTGAGCATGCGCCCGCCGGTCCCGTCCGCGCGTACGGCCCAGATCACCGGATTCTCGTACGGGCCCCGGACGAAGGCCACCCAGGTGCCGTCCGCGGACCAGCTGGGGTCCATCTCGTGGGCGCCGGTGGCCACCAGTTCACGGTCGTTCGTGCCGTCGGCGTCGACGAGGCGGATGTCGCCCTGGGTGCCCTTGCCGTAGGTCCCGGCCGTGTAGGCGAAGGTCCTGCCGTCCGGCGACCACACCGGGTCGAGCGCCGGATGCGGCAGCCGGGTCACCTGCTCCGGTGCGCGCTCGGCGGCGGCGGGGTCGACGAGGTGGACCTGCCAGTTCTCGGGCGCGGTCTGCATGCAGACGGCGATGTGCTTGCCGTCGGGCGACCAGGCGGGGTCCTCGACCTGGCCGGTTCCGAAGGTGAGCTGCCGGGCGGTGCCGTCGGCGACGTCGACCGAGAACAGCTGCTGCACGCCGTCCTTCTTGCGCAGCACGGCGAGCCGGCTGCCGTCCGGCGACCAGGACACCCTGCCGCCCGCGATGGGGCCGAGCCGCCGGGCGTTCGATCCGTCGGCTTCGGCGGTCCAGACGGCCGTACCCTCGGAGGTGGAGCGGGTGAACGCGAACGACCTGCGGTCGGGGGACCACTGGGGGAGCATGTCGCAGCTGCTCCCCGTGACGAGTCGTACGGGGGTGTCCGTGGCGGGGTCGCGGCGGGCGATGACGCCGTGACAGGTCCCGGGCCAGCCCGGAGCGGTGTCCTGCCGGATGAGCAGGGCGTCGGTCGGGAGCGGGGCGGGGCCGGAGGGCGAGCCGCTGGGCGGGGTGGCTCCGGACTTGCCGCCGTCACCGCCGGAACCGGGACCGTCCCAGGGCTGCCACACGAACAGGCCCGCGCCCGCGAGGGCGAGCACGAGCGCCGCCGCGACCACCGCGCGCCGTCGCCGGGACCGGTGCGCGTCGCCCGGCCCCGGCACCGCCGTGGGTGCGGGGGAGAGCGGATGCGTGGGCCCGGTCACGGTGACCGGCTGCTCCGTACGGGCTGCAGCGGCGTCGCCGAGGGGGCGGGCCGGGTCCGGTGCCGTGACCTCGCGGGGCGCGGGTCGGGGGGCTGGGGTGTCCAGGGCAGGGGCGTCCGGCGCCGGGGTGTCCAGGGCAGAGGTGTCCAGCGCCGGGGTGTCCAGGGCCGGGGTGCCCGCGGCCGGGCCGTCCGGTGCCGGTGCGTTCCGGACCCGGGGGTCCGGCGCGGGAGTGCTCCGGACCTGGGCGTCCGGGGCCGGGGGGTCCATGACCGGGGTGTTCCCGTCCGGTGCGGCCAGGGCGGGGGTGTTCGGGGCCGGGGTGTCCGGTGTGGTGCGTTCCGGAACGGGGGCCGGAATGGCCGGTTCCTGCCGGGGGAGCAGTCGCGAGGCCTCGTCCGGCAGCCAGCCGTCACCGGCCGGGTGACGGACGGTCAGGCTGCTCAGGAAACCGGTGGGTGTGGGCCGGTCGTCCGGGTCCTTGGACAGGCAGGCGCCGATGAGCCCGCGGAGTTCACCGGGGACGGCGGTCAGGTCCGGCTCCTCGTGGACGACCATGTAGTGCCGTGCCGCGGACGGGCCGTCACCGAAGGGGGAGCCGCCCGCCGCCTGGGTGAGCACCACTCCCAGCGCGAACATGTCCACCGCGGGGGTCACGGTGCCGCCGGTCAGCTGCTCGGGTGCCAGGAACCCCGGCGTGCCGATCTGCAGTCCCGTCTGCGTCAGGGCCGTACCGTCCAGCGCCCGTGCGATGCCGAAGTCGATCACGCGCGGTCCGTCCTCCGCGACGATGATGTTCGCCGGCTTGAGGTCGCGGTGGATGACTCCCACCCGGTGGATCGCCTCCAGGGCCTCGGCCAGGCCGGCCGCCAGGACGGTGAGGGTGTCCAGGGGCAGCGAGCCCACGCGCGCGAGCACCGCCTGGAGGGTGGGTCCGGGTACGAAGGCGGTCACCAGCCAGGCCGGATCCCCGTCCGGGTCGGCGTCGACGACCGGCGCGGTGTGGAAGCCGCCGACCCGCCGGGACGCCGCCACCTCGTCGGCGAACCGCCGCTTGAAGCCCGGCTCGTTGCACAGCTCCGGGCGTACGACCTTGACCGCGACCGCGCGGCCGGACCGGGACCGGCCCATGTAGACCACACCCATGCCCCCCTGCCCGAGCCGTCCCAGCAGTCGGTAGCGGCCCTCGCCGACCGAGGTGGGATCGCCCGCTTCGAGCGGCTTCATGGGTTCCCCGTTTCACACGTTGAGCACTGAACAGGCTCTCCCTACCCGTCGCGCCGCCCGGCAGTCAAGCGCGGTCCACACAGTGACGTGAGTGATTGGTCCGGTTCGTTCCTGAGCCGATCCTGCGGGCTTCCTTAAGAGACCTTGAAGAACGCCTCCGGGTGGCTCTTCTGGCTGGTCACAGCCCTAGGCTCGGTCGGACCCGTCCATCCCCTCCCCCCTGAGGTGCCACACGCATGAGCCGCAGCCGAACTCCCGTAACACCGTCCCGCGCCGGGGCGCGGCGGAAGAAGAAGGTGCGCACGCGCGTCGTGCTGTCCCTCACCGCGGCGGCCGCGGCGGTCGCGGTCGGGGTCGCGGTGGCCGACTCCGACGGTGGCGGTCGCGCGGACCGGAACGCCGATGCCGCGGGGAAGGCGCACTCCGGAGCGGCGGACACCGGGGCGGCGGGCGCGACGGCGACCCCCACCGCCCCCCTGCCCAGCGGCTCGGCCTCCGCGACCGGTGCGGCGACACCGTCCGGGACCCCCGGTGCCGACGCCACGGCGTCCGCCGCCCCCGCGACGCCCGGGGCGCAGGAGAGCCGGCCGGTCACCTCGGCGCCGGCGCCGGCCGGCAAGCCCGCGTCGCGGCCGCCCGCCACCACCGGCGGCGGTTCCGGTGGTTCGGGCGGTTCCGGTGGTTCGGGTGGTTCCTCCGGGGCGTCCGAGTCCGAGTCGGCCGTCCTCGCCCTGGTCAACAAGGAGCGCGCCGCGGCCGGATGCGGTCCGCTGACCACCAACGCCAAGCTGAGCGCCGCCGCGCGGGCGTACAGCGACACCATGGCCCGCAGCGGTGTCATGTCCCACACCGGACCCGACGGGTCCACGTTGACCTCCCGGGTGGAGGACGCCGGGTACGGCTGGTCCCGCCTCGGCGAGAACATAGCCCGCGGTCAGGCGGACGCCGCCGCCGTCATGGACGCGTGGATGAACAGCCCCGGCCACCGGGCCAACATCCTCAACTGCGGCTTCAAGGAGATCGGCATAGGTGTCCACAAGGGCGACGGCGGTCCCTGGTGGACGCAGGACTTCGGAGCGCCCAAGTAGGCACCCCGGCAGGCGCCGAGGCAACAGTCCGCCGCACCGGCCCCGCTTCCCCGCAGCCGGGCGGCCCCCGTCCTCCTGACCCGTACGCGGGTCGGGAGGACTTCGGCGTTCCCCCACCCGGCCCCGGGCCGGGCGTCCGGGGCCGGGGGAGGGGTGACGGGCGCCCCGGCGCGTCGGCCACTATGGGGCCGTGCCAAGAATCCCGCGCTACCTGCTCATATGGCTGTCCTGCACGGCCGCCAGCGTGACCGCCGTGCTCGGCACGGTCCAGTTCGTGGTCGGGTCGACCAGGCATACGCCGCCGGTCGCGCAGTCCGCCCCCTTGGTCTTCGACTCGCCGCCGGCGTGGCAGGCGGGGCAGGGCGGGTCGCCGAGCCCGCAGTCCCCGAGCGCGTCCGCCTCCGGGTCGCCCACCGGGACGGGACGGCCCTCCACCCCGGCTCCGGCGCCGACCCCGGTGAAGGCCTCGACCGGAACACCCCGTACGACGGCGCCGAAGCCCTCCGTGGACTGCGACGGAGGACCGGGGCTGCACACCGTCCCCTCCGAGGGCGGCAAGGTCACCGTGCGGTACGGCAGCCGCGGCGTGTGCCTGATCTCCGCGATCCCCGGTCCCGGATTCAAGGCCACCACCTCCCAGACCGCGGACGACACCCTGACGGTCACCTTCACCGGCGCGGACCACCGTTCGGTCATCACGGCGACGACCGAGCCGATGGCGAAGGCCAGTGTCCGTGAGACGTCGTTCTGATCCCTCCCGCTCCCTTTCGGGGGTTTCACCCCTCCGTATGCACTCATCTCCCACGTCCGGCGAAGCGGAACCTGAGCTCTTCCTTAGGGGAATCTCAAGATCGCGCCCATCCGGTTCCGCGGGCCCGGAGCGGTCCTATGCTCGCGTCAGCCGAGTGGCCCTCGGCGCCCGGGCGTGACGCCCCGGCGATGCGACGGGCCGCCGGCTTCACCGATCCGGGAGGCGTTCCGGCCTTCCCGCAGTCCGAACCGTGCCTTGGGGTGCTTCGCCATGAGTTCTCGCATACTCCGACCCGCTCTCGTCACCGCCGCCATGGTCGCCGTCGGGCTGACCGCGGCGTGCGGGCCCTCCTCCCAGCCCGCGGGAGCCTCGGCGCCGGCCGCGGCGGGTCAGCCGTCGGACGCCCTCGCCACCGACGGCACGGCCCCGGCCTCCGCGTCCGCGTCCCCCTCCCCGAGCACCTCGGCCTCCCCGTCGCCGTCGGCCAGTGCCCCGGCCGGCACGTCGCCGAGCCCCTCGCGCGCCCAGACCCAGGCCGCCGCGCCCAAGCCCTCCCGCACGTCAGCCGCGGCGGCCCCGGCGAAGGTCCCCGGCCCCGGCTACGACAGTTCGGCCGATGCGCAGCAGCTGATCAACGCCGCCCTGGCCTCGGCCAAGGCCGACGGGAGGATGGTGCTGCTCGACTTCGGCGCCAACTGGTGCGGCAACTGCAAGGCGGCCGACAAGGTGTTCGGCCAGTCGCAGACGGCGGCGCTCCTCGGTGCCTCCTACCACCTCGTCAAGATCGACATCGGCGGCAGCAGCTCCGCCAACTCCGCGCTGCTGCGCAAGTACAGCCCCTCGGGCGGCACTTACAAGATGCCCGTCCTGGTCGTCGTCAGCCCGTCCGGAACGGTGAAGGTCGACACCCACGCCACCGGCAACCCCAGCCTCACCTCGGAGGGGATCAACTCCTTCCTGCGCCAGTGGGCGTCATGAGAAGAACCGTTCTGCGGCCCGCCGCCCTCGCGGTCGGCGGGCTGGCCGTGGCGGCCGCGGGGTGTCTCTTCGCGGCCACCGGGAGCGGTGCACACTCCGGCGGGACCGACGGCGGCGGCGCGCTCGGCGCCGCCGCCGCGGCCGGGGTCGTAGCGCCCGGCGCCAGGCCGGCCGCCCCCGCCCTGGCGGGCGAGGACCTGGACGGAAAGCCGGTCAGCCTGGACGGGTTCCACGGCCAGGTCGTCGTGCTCAACGTCTGGGGGTCCTGGTGCGGACCGTGCCGGGCGGAGGCCGACGACCTCGCGCGGCTCGGCGAGCGGACCAGGGCCCAGGGGGTCCGCTTCCTCGGGATCAACACCCGTGACCGGGACCGCGCGGCAGCGCGGTCCTTCGTACGCGCCCACGGCATCGGGTTCCCCAGCCTCCACGATCCCGGCGGCGAGCTCCTGCTCCGCTTCCCACCCGCGCTCCTCAACCCGCAGACCATCCCCTCGACCCTCGTGATCGACCGCCGCGGACGCATCGCCGTCAGCATCGGGGGCGCGGTCACCGACGAGGAACTGGGGCCGCTGGTCGCGCGCGTGGCTCAGGAGGCGCCATGACGGCCCCCACGGGCGTGACCCTCGCCGCCGCGGACGCGCCGTCCCTGCTCCACGGGACACTGGCCGTCGCCGGCCCCGTGGCGTTCTTCGCGGGGCTCGTCTCCTTCCTCTCGCCGTGCGTACTGCCGCTCGTGCCGGGCTACCTCAGCTACGTCACGAGCCTGTCGGTCGCCGACCTGGCGGACGCCCGAGGCGGGCAGCGCAGCCGGATGGCGGCCGGGGCGGCCCTGTTCGTCCTCGGATTCACGGCCGTCCTCGTCTCCGGGGGCGCCCTGTTCGGATACTTCGGCCGTGCGCTGCTCGCCCACCAGGACGTGGTCACCCAGGTGCTCGGCGTCTTCACCGTGCTGATGGGGCTGTCCTTCATGGGACTCCTGCCCGGCTTCACGCAGCGGGAGTTCCGCAGCCACCGGCGGCCCGTGCTCGGCCTGGCGGGCGCGCCCCTCCTGGGCGCGGTGTTCGCGGTCGGGTGGACGCCGTGCATCGGCCCGACGCTGGCCGCCGTACAGGCGCTGGCCTGGAGCGAGGCGAGCGCGGCACGCGGCGCCCTGCTGATGGCGGCCTACTGCCTCGGGCTGGGCCTGCCCTTCGTACTGGCCGCGCTGGCCTTCCGCCGGGCCCTGGGCGCCTTCGGCCTGGTCAAACGCCACTACCAGTGGGTCCTGCGGCTCGGCGGCGGGATGCTCGTGCTCGTCGGCGTGCTGCTGGCCACCGGAGTGTGGAACGACCTCGTCTACCGGCTGCAGTTGTGGAGCGCCGACTTCACCGCGGCCCTTTAGGACCCCCCTTCTTCAACCGAACGCGCAGAGGCAGATCCACCGATGAACATTTCCGAGTACCTCCGGCACTCCCGCAAGGCCCGGATCGCGGCCGCCCTGATCCCCCTGGCCGCCCTCGCGGCCTGCGGCGGGCAGCCCTCGAAGGCCGGCGGCGCCGCCGCGCCCACGACGCGCTTCACCGAGAACGGGGTCACCGTCACGCTCACGGTCTCCGAGTGGCACGCCCCGAACGGCACCCTGACCGCGGTCTTCACCCCCGAGGAGAAGGGGTTCCACCTCTACAGCACCGACCTGCCGGCCGCCGGGATCGAGGGCGTGGGCCGGCCGACCGCGGTGGACGTCACCGGGGCCCTGCGGGCGGACGGCAAGCTCAAGGCCTCGGCCGACGTACGGACCATCAGCGTGCCCGGCGTCGAGGCCCCGGTCCCCGTCTACCCCGACGGGCCCGTCACCACCACGCTGCCCATCCGCGCGGACGGCAACGGCGAGGCGACGGTACTGCTCGGCTACGCGAGCTGCAGTTCCGAGGAGGGCTGCACCATCCCCGTCTCCGACCGCCCCGTACACCTGCACGTCACCGACGACGGCCCTGCCTTCGGTGCCCGGTAGGAACGGCCGTTCACCTAAGGTGTGCGCATGCCGAGCGTCCTGGTCGTGGAAGACGACCCCAGCATCCGCCAGTCCCTCATAGAGGTCCTGGCGGAACACGGGTATGCCGTACGCAGCGTGGGCGACGGGTTCGGCGCCCTGCGGGAGGTCACCCAGACGCCCGTCGACGCGGTCGTCCTCGACCTGGGGCTGCCCGACCTGGACGGAGGGGACGCACTGCGCATGATCCGGGGCATATCCTCCGTCCCCGTCATCGTGGCCACCGCCCGCGACGACGAGACGGAAATCATCCGCATCCTCAACGCGGGCGCCGACGACTACCTCGTCAAGCCCTTCTCCGGGGGACAGCTCATCGCCCGCCTCACCGCCGTCCTGCGGCGCACCGGCCACGTCCCCTCCGGCCGTGCCGCACCGCACGCCCCGCAGGGTGCGTGGCCCGCCCCGGCCGCCGAACCGCTGCGCGCCGCCGTCGTAGGCGAGTTGGTGGTCGACCCCGGAGCGCGCACCGCCCACCTCGCCGGCCGGGAGCTCCGCCTCACCCGCCGCGAGTTCGACCTTCTGGCCTTCCTCGCCCACCACAGCGGGCAGGTCGTCTCCAAACGGCGCCTGCTGACCGAGGTCTGGCGCGAGCCGTACGTGGACGACCAGACCGTCGACGTGCACCTGTCGTCCCTGCGCCGCAAGCTCGGCGAACGGGCGGCGACCCCGCGCTACCTGCTGACCGTCCGCGGCGTCGGCATCAAGCTGGTGGAGCCGAGGTGAGGCGCTCCCTGGCCGGGGTGGCACTGGCCGTCACCTCCATGGTCGCCCTCTCCTTCCTCATACCGCTGGCGGCCCTGGTGATGTCGCTGGTCAAGGAGCAGAGCGTCACCGCGGCCGAGCAGCGGGCCGCCGCCCTGGCCCCCGTACTGACGCTGACGACGGACCCGGACGCCCTGCGGGAATCCGCCGCGAGCCTCGACGCGACCGACCGCCTCGTCGTGCACCTGCCGGACGCCCCCGCCCTCGGCACCTCCCGGGCCCCCGCCGCCCTGCTCGAACGGGCCGAGCGGGGGCGCGAGTCCATCTCGCAGGCGGTCCCCGGCGGCTGGATCTGCCTGCAGCCCGTGGTGCTGCCCGGCGACCGGGTCGCCGTCGTCGAGAACTTCGTCCCGGAACAGGAGCTGACCCGCGGGGTCAAGGCCTCCTGGGCGGTCATGCTGCTCCTCGCCGTGGGTCTGGTCGGCGGTTCCGTGCTGGTCGCCGACCGCCTCGGCGCCAAGGTCGTCCGGTCCTCCAAGCGGCTCGCCCACGCCTCCCACGCGCTGGGACAGGGCAATCTGGACGCCCGCGTGGAACCCATGGGACCCAGGGAACTGCGCGACGCGGGCCTCGCCTTCAACGCCATGGCCCACCGGATGACCGAACTGCTCGCCGTCGAACGCGAACTGGTCGCCGACCTGTCCCACCGGCTGCGCACCCCCCTGACCGCCCTGCACCTGGCATCGGAACGGATGGGCGGCTCCCTGGAGTCGGCCAGGGTCGAGGCGGCGGTCTGCGAGCTGGAGACCGAACTCCAGGCCATCATCGCGGCGGCGCGCACCCCCCTCTCCGTGGGCCCGATGGGCCAGGGCCTGCTCGGTACGGAAGCGGGCGCGGGCCATCCCACCACGGGCGCGGCAGCGTCCGGACCCCGCTGCGAGGCGGCCGAGGTCGTCCGCCGCCGGACCGCCTTCTGGGCGGTCCTGGCCGAGCAGCAGGACCGGCCCTGCACCCTCGACATCACCCAGGAGCCCACGCCCGTCGCCCTGTCCGACGACGACCTCGCCGCCGTGGTGGACGCGCTCATCGGCAACGTCTTCCGGCACACCCCCTCCGGCACCCCCTTCGGCGTCCGCGTCGTGCGCACCGCCCTCGCCGTGGAACTGGTCGTGGAGGACGCCGGTCCGGGCATCCCCGAACCGGACCGGGCCCTCTCCCGCGGGAGCAGCACGGGATCCTCCGGCCTCGGCCTCGACATCGCCCGCCGGGCGGCGGCGGTCACGGGCGGCTCGACGCAGATCACCCGCGGCCCCCGCGGGGGCGCGCACATCTCCGTGTCCTTCGAACTCGCCACCGCCGTGCCGGCCGGGCGCGGGCCGCGCAGCTCCCGGCGGCGCACGGGCTGGCGGCGCGGCCGCTCAGACTAGGCGGACGGGGCCGCCCGCGAGGTCCACGTGCAGGCCGTCGGCTTCGACGCGTACGGACGTGGCCATCAGCCCCAGCGGGTACTCCTTCGGCGCTCCCGGCCCCGCACCGAACGCGCCGTCCCCCGCCCCGAGCCGGCCGGCCGGGACCGGCCGGCCGAACAGGGTGAGCCCGTCGACGGCGAGGGTGACCCTGCCGTCGGCGAGTACGGGACGCAGCGTCAGCTGCCCGGCGCCGCCCGGGCCCACGGAGGCGATCACGGTGCCCCGCGCCGGATCCGTGGTGACCGCGCCCACCGGTACGGAGGGCGCGGCGGCGCGGATGGCGGCCGCGACGGACGCGGTGGGAGCGGTCACCCAGGCGTGGCAGGCGCCGACGGTGGACTCCCCGCCGAGGCGGACGTCGTCGAGCCGCGCCCGGACCCGGAGGTGGTCGAGCCTCCCTGCGCCCGCGTCGTCACTGCTGACGTCGAGCCGGGGGATGCGTTCGCGCAGCAGTCCCCACAGGAGCCAGCCGCCGTCCGCACCGACCTCCACGTCCTCGCCGAGCGCGGGCGCCCCCGCGGCGACCCGGTCCCGGACCAGGCTGCGGGCGGTGAACTCGGCCGCTGCCGCGCCGAGAACGGTCACCAGGACCAGGGCCGCCGCGACGGTGAGGGCGAGGCGGCGGCGCAGCACCGCCCGGATCTTCGCCGTCCGCCGCTTCACCGGCGGTCACCCCCGGCGGGTTCCAGGACAGGGGCGGGCGCCGGCGCGGCCGGGGTGGCCGGCCCCTCCGGGTCGAGATGCGGAAGGAGACGGTCCAGCCACCCGGGGATCCACCAGTTGGCGCGCCCGAACAGGTACATGGACGCCGGTACGAGGAGCAGCCGGACCACGGTGGCGTCGATGATCACGCTGACGCCCAGACCCAGCGCCAGCATCTTGACGGCGACGTTCGTGGAGAGCAGGAACGCCAGGAACACACTCGTCATGATCAGTGCCGCGCAGGTGATGACGCGGGCCGTGGCTGCGAGGCCGGTGGCCACGGCGAGGTGGTTGTCCTTCCCGTGCAGCCAGGTCTCGCGGATCCGGGAGAGCAGGAACACCTCGTAGTCCATGGAGAGTCCGAAGACGATCGCGAACATCATCATCGGCACGTACGACTCGACGGGCACCTTCTCGGTGACCCCGAGCAGCGCACCGCCCCAGCCCCACTGGAAGACCGCGACGACCACGCCGTAGGCGGCGGCGATCGAGAACAGGTTGAGCACGGCGGCCTTGAGGGCGATGAGCGGGCTGCGGAAGACGGTGAGCAGCAGCAGGAACGCGGCGGCGACCACCACCCCGATGATCAGGGGCAGTTTGGCGGCGAGGGTGTCGGTGAAGGTCTGCGCGGAGGCCGCGCCGCCGGTGACGTAGCCGGTGGCCCCGGTGCCCGCCAGCGCCCGCGGCAGGGTCTCGTCCTGCACGGTGCGGATCAGCTCGCCGGTGGCCGCGTCCTGCGGGCCTGTCCCGGGGATGACCGTGGTGATGAGCAGGACGTGGTCGGGGCTGGCGACGGGAGCCGTCACGGAGGCGACCCCGGGGACGGCCTCCAGACCGCCGCGCAGCGAGGCGGCGAGCTCCCGGCGCTGCGCCTCGTCGGCGACCTGCCGGCTGTCGAGCTGCGTGACGACGGTGAGGGGGCCGTTGGCGCCCGGGCCGAAGCCCTCGGTGATCAGGTCGTAGGCACGGCGGTCGGTGCGGGCGGCGGACTGCGCACCGGCGTCGACGTGCCCGAGCCGCATCGAGGCGAACGGCACCGCCAGCACGGCGAGCACCAGCATGCCGCAGGCCAGGAACACCCAGGGGCGGCGGCTGACCAGGACGGCCCAGCGGTGCCACACGTCCGACTCGCCGGTGGGCTCGGTGACGGGGGTGCGCACGCGGAAGCGGTCGATACGGTGCCCGAGCAGGCCCAGCAGCGCCGGAGTCAGCGTCACGGACGCGGCGGCGGCCACGACGACGCTGAGCCCGGCCGCGACACCGAGCGAACCGATGAAGCCCACGCCGGACACGCACAGCCCGGCCAGGGCCATGGCGACCGTGGCCGCGGCCACCAGCACGGCGCGGCCGCTGGTGGCGACCGTACGCCCGACCGCCTCGGCGGGATCGGCTCCGGCCTGCAGCAGGGCCCGGTGGCGGGTGGCGAGGAACAGCGCGTAGTCGATGCCGACGCCCAGGCCCATCATCGACGCCAGGGTCGGGGCCGCCTGCCCGAAGTCGAAGTGCCCGGCGAGCAGTCCGAGACCGGCCAGGCTGACGGCGAGTCCGAGCACGGCCGTCACCAGCGGCAGTCCGGTGGCGGCGACGCTCCCGAAGCCGATCAGCAGCACGAGCACGGCGACGGCCAGGCCGATGGCCTCCGAGGCGCGGTCCGCGGACTTCGGCGTGGCCAGCTGCCCGAGCGGGGCACCGTACTCGACGGTGACGCCGTCGGCGCGCAGCGGCTCGACGGCCTCGTCCACCCCGGCGAGGTACGAGGAGCCGAAGGAGGCGGGATTGCCGTCGAAGCGGACGGTCACCTGCGCGATGTCGCCCTTCGCGGACACCGCGCCGGGGGTGGAGAGCGGATCGGACACGGACAGGACGTCCGGCAGGCGGCCCAGGTCGCCGACCGCCGATTCGATCGCGGCGCGGTGCCCCGTGACGGACCCCTGGTCCGACCGGAGCACGATGGGGGCGGCCGTCCCGCCGGAACCGGTGGTGTGGGCCTGGAGCAGGTCGGCCCCGGTCTGGGTACGGGTCCCGGGCAGCGAGAAGCCGTCGGCGAAGGCGCCGCCCCACGCGCGGCTCGCCAGTCCGAGGCCGACGAGGAGCAGCACCCACAGGGCGACGACGCGCCAGGCGTGCCGTGCGCACCAGCGCCCGCTGCGGTGGAGGAGGCCGGGACGTACGGCCGATGGAGAGTTCATGGGCCCCACTGTGCGCGGCGCCGGTAAGGGGAACGTTGGCGCAATGTTCGGGGAATGTACGGGCTCACGGTCCCGGCGGGGTCCCCTCACCGCTCCCTGGCGCGGGCGGGAGGGCGACGGTGAAGCAGGCCCCGCCCTCCGGGCCGTGCCCCTCGACGCCGAGGGTGCCGCCGAGGCGGCCGGTCAGCCGGCGGGCGATGGCCAGCCCCAGACCACTGCCGACGGGGCGGCTGCCCCGGTAGCGCTCGTGCAGGGCCCCGGGATCGAAGGCGACGCGTACGTCGTCCTCGGTCAGACCGGGCCCGCCGTCGCGGACCTGCACCTCGGCCCCGCCGCCGGCCGCCGCCCGTACGGCGAGGACCAGGGGCGCTCCCTCCGGTGCGACCCGCAGGGCGTTCTGTACGAGGCCGTCGACCACCTGGCGCACCCGGAAGGCGTCCGTGTCGACGACGACGGCCCCCTCGGGCCGCTCCAGGCGCAGCCCGACACCGTGGCGTGCGCAGGGGCCCTCCCAGAAGGCGGCGGCCTCGGCGAGGACCATGCCGAGATCGGCCGGGGCCACGTCGAGGCGGAACTCGTCCGCCTCCAGCCGGGCCAGGTCCAGCAGATCGCCCAGGAACCGGTCCAGACGGCGGGTCTCGTCGGCCAGGATCCCGCCGACCTCGGGCACCCGGTCCGGTTCGATCAGCCCGTCGGCGAGTGCCTCGGCGTAGCCCCGCACCGCGGTCAGCGGAGTGCGCAGCTCGTGGGAGACGGACAGCAGGAACTCCCGCTGCCGGTTCTCGCTGCGCGCCAGCGCCCCGTCCAGCACGTTCAGGGCGCGCCCGATGTCCGCCGCCTCCCGGGGGCCGTCCACCGGGGCCGGGACGCCCCGTTCGCCGTCGGCCAGCCGGTGCGCGATCTGCGCGGCCGTCACCAGCGGGCGGGCGATACGGCGGGCCAGGAGCGCTCCGGCCAGCGCCGCGCCGACCATGCCGGCGATCAGCGGGACCACCACGTTGCGGCGGATCCGGCTCGTGTTGTCGGTGACGACCGTGTACGGCTCGGTCAGCACCACCGCGCCCCCGCGCACCCCCGGCTGCCCCACCAGCAGGACCTCGCGGCCGGCCAGGATGCCCGTCGTGGAGACCGGCTTCCCGGCCAGCAGCGCCGATTTCGACACCCGGTCGACGGCCGGGCCGGCGCTGCCGCTCACCGTGCCGTCCGGGGCGATCACCGCGAGCTGCACCTCGTTCGGCCCGCCGAGCACCTGCGCGCCGTGGAACAGCGCCTCGGACAGGGCCGGCAGCCGGCTCAGCACGGCCGCCTGACGCGTCAGGCGGTCCCGTTCGCGCTGCTCCGCACCGTGCGCCGCCGTCTGCCAGGCGATCAGCCCGGTCAGCGCCACCGCGAGCGCCGCCACCACCGTGGTCAGCACCACGATGTTCCGTGCGAGGGAGCCCCGGTGCCGCTCGTCGGGGAGGGAGGCGTTCACGCGCCGGGAGCCGTCGCGCTGTACCCGACGCCCCGGACCGTACGGATCGGGCTCGCGTCGCCGAGCTTGGCGCGCAGCTGCGAGACGAACACGTCGACCATCCGGGTGTCGCGGTAGCCGGCGTACCCCCACACCTGACTGAGCAGCTGCTCACGGGTGAAGACCTGCCCCACGTGCGTCAGCAGGTGTTCGAGCAGGTTGAACTCCGTGGCGGTGAGCTCGACCGGCTCGCCGTCGCGCCGCACGGTGCGGCTGACCGGGTCCAGGCCGAGCCGCCCGACCGGCTCCGGCGCCCGGCCCGGAGGGCCCGCCGCCCGGCGCAGTACGGTCTTCACCCGGGCGACCAGCTCGCGCGGCGAGAACGGCTTCGTCAGGTAGTCGTCCGCGCCCAGTTCGAGGCCGAGGATCCGGTCGGCCTCCTCCCCGCGCGCGGTCACCAGCAGCACCGGCGTCCAGTCGCCCGCGTCGCGCAGCGCACGGCAGAAGGCGATGCCGTCCATGCCCGGCAGGCCGATGTCCAGCACGATCGCCACCGGCCGCATCCGGCGCGCGGCCGCCAGCCCGTCGGCCCCGTCCGCCTCGACGTGGACACCGAAACCCTCGCGCGCCAGGTACAGCCGCTGGACATCGGAGATGTGGCGCTCGTCCTCGACGATCAGCACGAGGCCCTTGGACTGCGTCATCACTGCCTCTCACGCCTGACGGAACCCGTCGATGCTAGCCGCACCGGACCGGCCCGTGTCCGTGGGCACCGTGCTGCGTGCGATCCGGGCCAGGACCGCGGCGTGACCCCGTCCCCGCCGGGTTTCGCGGGACCGGAGCCGGGCAGCCGCCTCGCGGGGGTCCGGAACGGGAGGAGGTCCACGATGGACGAGCAGGGCGGAGCAGGAGGGGTACCGCTGCACGACGAGGATGAGCAGGCCCGGCACCGCAAGCCGCACGTCGACCGCCGGGACGACCGGCGCACGGCGGCCGCCGACACGGACGAGGCCAGCCGCCTCGACCGCCCGCAGCAGGCCGAGGAGGAGGACGGGCAGGGGACGCGCTGGGTGGGCCCGAAGCACGGCTGAACCGGGCGGGACCGCGCACCACCACCCCGGCCCCGGGCCCCTGCGCCCGGGGCCGGGTGCGGGCTGCCCACCGTACGTACACGGGATGCGGGGTGATCACCTGGACCGCGCGGCCGGGGCCGTGCCTGCGGCGGGGTGAGCGCATGCGGGGTTAGGCTCGAATCCGGCCACGAAAGAGGTGATGCGCATGTGTCGCTGGCTGGCCTTCTACGGCTCGCCGGTGCTCCTCGACACCCTGCTGTACCGCCCGGAGCACTCGTTGATCAACCAGAGCCTGCGCGCCCGGATGGGCGTGGAATCCACGAACGGCGACGGCTTCGGAATCGGCTGGTACACCGCGGACGGAGACAGGACACCGGCGATCTTCCGGGACGTGGGACCCGCCTGGAACAACCGCAACCTGCAGGAACTCGCGGCGCACGTGCGCTCGCCCCTCTTCTTCGCCCACGTGCGCGCCTCGACGGGCTCGGCCATCCAGCAGACCAACTGCCATCCGTTCCGCCACGGCCGGTGGCTGTGGATGCACAACGGCGCCATCTCGGAGTTCGAGCGGCTGCAGCGTGACCTGTACATGGCGGTCGACCCGGCGCTGTTCCCGTCCATCGAGGGCTCCACCGACTCGGAGGTGATGTTCTACCTCGCGGTCACCTTCGGGCTGGACCAGGACGTTCCGGGCGCGGTCGCCAGGATGGCGGGCCTCGTGGAGCGGCTCGGCGCCCAGCACGGCGTCGCCGACCCCCTGCAGATGACGGTGGCGGTCAGCGACGGCACCCGCGTATGGGCCTTCCGGTACTCGAGCCAGGGCAAGACGCGGTCCTTGTTCTACAGCAGCAAGGCCGAGACCGTACGGCGTCTGTACCCGGAACTGGACTACCTGAACAACGTGTCGGACTCCTCCCGCATCGTCGTCTCCGAGCCGCTGGGAGACCTGCCCGGTGTCTGGAACGAGCTCCCCGAAGCCAGTTACGCGGTCATCCCGTCGGACTCCGGGGACGACTACTTCCCCTTCGTCCCCGAGGTTGCCTGAACCGCCGGGACCGCACCGCGATCATGAGGGAGGAAGACCGTGATCGTCGACTGCGCACACTACCGGGACGGGCGTCGCCAGCACGAGGGCGCGATGCCGCTGGAGGAGGCGGCCGCGCGCTGCGGGACGGGCGGATTCGTCTGGCTGGGCGTCTTCGAACCGGGCCCCGAGGAGCTGGCCCGCGTACGGGAGGTCTTCGGGCTGCACGAACTCGCGGTCGAGGACGCCACGGCCTACCACCTGCGGCCCAAGGCCGAGCAGTACGAGGACGGCACCGAGCTGATCATCCTGCGCACGGCACGCTACGACGACGAACGCGAGGAGATCGACACCGGCGAGATCAGCGTCTTCCTCGCCGAACACTTCGTGATCACCGTGCGCCAGGGCATCGCGAGTGAGCTGCACGGTGCCCGCAGCCGGCTCGAAAGCCGCCCCGAACTGCTGAAGACCGGCAGTGCCTCGACGCTGTGGGCCATCCTCGACCAGGTCGTGGACAGCTACGCACCGGTCGTCGGGGAGCTCGAACGCGACATCGAGCAGATCGAGGCCACGGTGTTCTCCGGAGCGGTCGCCCCGACCGAGCGGATCTACTCCCTGCGCCGCGAGGCCACCGACTTCTACCGGGCCGTGCACCCCCTGCTCGCCGTGCTCGCGCGGCGCCTGCAGCCGGGCAGGTCACCGTCCGCGCTGCTCCCCTACTTCCGTGACGTCCACGACCACCTGCTGCTGGTCAACGAGGAGGTCGCGGCGCAGCGCGACCTCCTGACCACCGTGCTGGAGGCGAACATCGCGGTGATCTCCGTCGAGCAGAACAAGATCAACCTCCGGCAGAGCGCCACGATGGAGCGGCTCACCGTCCTCGCGTCGGTCTTCCTGCCGCTGTCCTTCGTGGTCGGGTTCTTCGGGCAGAACTTCGCCTGGCTGGTCGGCCACATCAGCAGCTTCACGGCGTTCCTCGTCTTCACGCTCGCCGGACTGCTGCTGCCCTGTCTGCTGCTGTACCTCTGGTTGCGCCGGCGACGCCGCCATCCCGGGCAGCTGATGCCCGAGCCCACGGGTCCGCCCCGGAGCCGGGCGGGAACCTACGGTCCTTCGTCGTAGGTCCCCGCCTCGATCTCGAGGGCGAGTTCCTGGAGCACCTCGATCGCCGAGACGTCCGTCCGCCCGTTGTCGTGCGCGATGGCGAGGCTGGTGAACGCCAGGCTGAATCCGGAGACCATGGTGTGCAGCGCCGGGCCGAGGGCCGCGGCCACCAGCGTCGCCACCTGCTGCGGGGACGCGTCGGCCGGGACGCTGATCGAGGGCAGCATCTCGTTCAGGAGCGTCGTGGCCACTCCGGGGGCCGCCGCGAGGTCGGCGTCGTGGCCGTCGGCGTCCTCTCCGGTCTCGGCGGCCCGGCGGATCTCCTGGGCCTCGGTGAGGATGCCGATCACTCGCTTGAGTACCTCTGCGCGTTCCATCCTGTGGAGCGTAGCCCCGGATCCGGGCACACGGGGCCACGTCGCACACGAAGTCCTGCCGGGTCCCGGCCGGTTACCGGGTGGTGCCGCCGCCGGCGAGGGGCCACTCCCGGTTCAGGGCGCCGAGCGGGATGCGGCGTTCGAGGACCGGCGTACCGAAGAGGGAGAGCTGGAGGTGGAGCTGCCCGCTCAGGTCGAAGCCTCCGTACAGGGCCCACGCGCCGGACACCGAGGCCTTGCCGTCGGTGGAGGCGGCCGCCTTCGCGTCGGCCTCGCCGCGCAGGTAGGGGGCGAAGTCGGCGCTGACGCCGACGGCTCCGTACAGACCGACGGATGCTTCCGCGCCGAGGGCGCCCTTGACCCGCCCGGCGGCGGTGACGGACGCCTTGACCGGCGAGCTCTTCACGGCCGAGGTGCTGACCGGGGTCCAGCCCTTGCCCGCCGCGTAGCCGCCGCCGACCCGGAAGTCGCCCTTGACGTCCTGTTCCACGTCGAGGGTCACCCGGCCGTCGGCCTCCACCTGGACGTAGCAGGTCAGGCTCAGGTTGACGACGACGGGTACGGGGCCGACCTGGATCACGGGAGCGCTGCGGAGCGTGGCGAAGGGGATCCGCTTGGGCGCCCCCGTGCTCGCCGCGGCGCGGCCCTTCAGCTCCCACCGGGAGGCCCAGTCACCGCTCATCCCGAGGAAGGCGGAGTGCGGGCCCGCGGCGCCGCCCGGCGTGCCGTCGTACGCGAACTCCACCTTGGGGGCGAGCTGTACGAAGCCCGACACGGAGGCGCCGGCCGAGGCGGGCGCGCCCTCGGCGGTGTCCACGGCCGCGTTCACGTCGAGGCGCAGGCTGCCGAGGGGCAGTTCCGCACCCTTGGGCCCGAACCGTGCGCCCTGGCCCTTGGCCCAGGAGAAGGTGACGCCCTTCATCAGCGGCTCGACGGTCACCGAGGCCGGGTCGACCGGGACCTTGCCGTCGGCCTTGTCCTCCTTGAGGACGGCGGCCAGCGTGGTGGGGGCGGTCTTCACCTCGATGCCGCGGTCGTTCTTCCCGACGACCTCGGTGACCTTCGCGAGCAGGCCGTCGGGGGCGCCGGGGGCCGGTGCGCTGGCGATGACGTCGTCCACCGCCACGGGGCTCGGCGAGGCGGTGTGCTCCTGGGGGGTGGGCGCTATGACGGCGCGCCCGCTCGCCCTGTCGTAGGAGGCGACCTTGAGGGCGGACTTCTCGGGCCGGCCCTGGCCCGCACGGGCGCGGGCCACGGCCGTCGGCGCGGCGGACCCCTCGGGCGCGGCGGCGACGTCGAGCTGTCCGGAGCCGGCGGCCGCGGACGCGGAGGCGGCGGGGTTCTTCGGCTGGTCGGCGGAACCGGTGTGGGTGGGGGAGGAGCAGGCGGTGGCGGTGAGCGCCAGTGTCGTCAGACAGGGGAGCAGGAGGCGTCGGGCGAGCGTGCGCACGTCGGGGTGACCTTCGGATCGTGGGGGAGGAAGAAGCGTTACTCGCAGGTAACGTCCGAATGATCATGCCATGTGCACCCAACGGCGGTCACCGCGGGATCCGGCCAACTCACCTGCGGTGCACACTTGTTGAAGATTCATCCACGTGGCGCGGTGCCGGGGGCCTGGGTGCCCGCGCGGGCGTGACGTGCGCGCCGGGCACGGTGCGCCCAGGATGAGGGGACCGGAGACAAGGAGCGGAGCATGACCAGTCCGGCCGAGCGGTCCCGACGCGGCCGCGCCGTCCGCAAGAGCGTCAGCCGTGCGTCGCACGGCCAGTGGACCGCGTCGCCCGACCGCCCCGACCCCGTCGAGGTGCTGCGCAGGCAGGCGGCCGGCCGGGTCCCGGAACTGCTCCCGATCCGCTACGGCCGGATGGCGGCCTCCCCCTTCGCGTTCCTGCGCGGCGCGGCCGCGGTCATGGCGGCGGACCTGGCCGCCCAGCCGGACACGGGGCTGACCGTCCAGCTGTGCGGGGACGCCCACCTGCTCAACTTCGGGGTGTTCGCCTCCCCCGAGCGGGCCCTGCTCTTCGACCTCAACGACTTCGACGAGACCCTGCCCGGCCCCTTCGAATGGGACGTGAAACGGCTCGCCGCGAGCGTCGCGGTGGCCGCACGCCAGAACGGCCACGGCGACGACTGGGCACGGGAATCGGCCCTCTCGGCGGCCCGCACCTACCGGGAGACCATCAGGGAACTCGCCGGACAGGGCGAGCTGGACGTCTGGTACCACCGGATCGACACCGCCGATCTGCTGCCCCTCATCCGCAAGCCCAAGCTGCGCGGCCGCTTCGAGGCCGGCCTCGCGCGCGCCCGTACCCGCACCAGCCTGCGCGCCCTGGAGAAGCTGACCGAGGTCCGCGACGGCGGCCGGCGCATCATCCACGACCCGCCCCTGCTGGAACCGATCGGCCCGGCCGACGCACGGACCGTCGGCGAGATCTTCGCCGAGTACCGCGGAACGCTCCCCGAGGAGCGCCGACTGCTCCTGGACCGCTACCGGCTGGTCGACGTGGCGCGCAAGGTCGTCGGCGTCGGAAGCGTGGGGACCCGCTGCCACATCGTGCTGCTCACCGGCCGCGACGACGACGACCCGCTCTTCCTGCAGATCAAGGAGGCCGGGCCGTCGGTCCTGCAGGACCACCTCCCGCCCGGCGGCCACGACCACCACGGTCACCGCGTCGTCGCCGGCCAGCGGCTCCTGCAGGCCACGGGGGACATCTTCCTCGGCTGGACGACCGGCCCCGAAGGACGCCACTTCTACGGCCGCCAGCTGCGCGACATGAAGGGATCGGCCGACGTCGCGACCATGTCCCGGGCCGTACTCGGCCAGTACGCCGGGCTGTGCGGGCGGGCGCTGGCGCGCGCCCACGCACGCTCCGGCGATCGCATCGCCATCGCGGGATACCTGGGCAACGCCGACACCTTCGACCGGGCCGTCGCCGGCTTCGCGCTGCGCTACGCCGACCGGACCGGCGCGGATCACGCCCTGCTGACCGCCGCGGTCGCCGACGGCTCCGTCACGGCCGTCGCCGGCGTCTGAGCCGATGCGAAAGCCGTGCCGTCCAGGGTCCAGTGCGGGTCGGGCGTGATGCCGAGGGCGGTGTACACGTGGGCGGCGACATCGGCGTGGCGGAGGGCCGGCGGGACCGTGGCGGGGGACAGGCCGGGGCCGCACGCGGCGATCCAGGCCGTGCGCTCCAGCGGGCTGCGTCCCCCGTGACCCCCTTCGTCGCGGTGGCCGTGGTCCGTCACCACGATGACCGTCCACCGCTCGCCCGCGTGGCCGGGCCGACCGCGTACGGCGGCCAGCAGCCGGCCGAGACGCCGGTCCGCCGCCTCGATCGATCGGCGGTAGGCGGGGCCGCAGCCCCGGAAGTGGGCGGTCTCGTCGACCGCGCCCAGATAGACGAAGCCGGCGTGCAGCTCCTCGTCCAGACCGAGGAGGTGTTCCGCGTCGGCGGTCACCCGCTCGTCCGCCTCCTCCCACGCCTCCGGGGTGTCCGCGCGGGGCGCGACGTACCCGAGCCGCGTGGGCGCGGTGAAGAGCGGCCCGCCCTGCCGGGCGAGGAACAGCGGCTCCCAGCCCCCGACGGCGAAGGTGCGCCGCCCGCAGTCGGCGGCGAGGCGGGTCGTGAAGTCGGGGAACAGGTCGAGCCGGTTGCCGTCGAGGCGGTTGCCCCACACCCCGTGCTTGGCGACGCCGACCCCGGTGACGATCGTGGCCCAGCACGGACCCGACATCGTGGGGGTGCCCGCGTCCACCTCGACGGGGGCCAGGAAACCGGCCCGGGCGATCGAGTCCAGTTGGGGGGTGTCGACTTCGGGCAGCAGGTCGAGGCGAACCCCGTCGATGCCGACCACCAGTACGCGGGCGGTGTTACGTGCGGTGTCGTCCATGGGCCGGTCCAGAGGTGTCGTGGGCGGGTGGGAAGAGGGGGCGGCGCGCGGGAGGCGTACGGCTCAGGGGGCGACCCGGCGGAGCCGGATGAGGCTGCTGGCGTGGTCGCCCTCGGGAAGCCGCGGATCGATGCCGTGGCGGACCAGCACAGCGCCGCTGTGCACCCGGCCCAGGTCCTCGTCCGCGTACCGCGCCCCGGGATCGAGGGCGGGCAGCCGCACCGGGGCGGCCGGATGGCCGAAGCGGGCCGTGGGACGCCATACGAGGACCACGTGCTCGGAGTCGTCCGGCGCCGCGTAGTGCACGGCGGTCACGGGGCCCGTCGCCGGGGCGAGCCGGTAAAGGTGCCCCCGCTGGACGAGCGGGCGGATCCGCTTGTACTGGTCCACGAGCCCGGCGGCCTCGGCGAGCTCCGCCTCGCTCCAGCCCGTCAGGTCCCCGCCGAGCCCCAGGGCCCCGGCCATGGCGACATGGAAGCGGAACCGCAGCGGGGTGCGCCGGCCGGTGGCGCCGTTGGGGCTGTCGGTGACCCAGGCGGCCATCGCCTGGGCGGGGAAGAGCTGGCCGAACCCGTGCTGGATGCCGATGCGGTCCACCGGGTCGGTGTTGTCGGAGGTCCAGGCCTGGTCGGTGCGGGCGAGCATGCCGAGGTCGACGCGCCCGCCGCCGCCCGCGCACGCCTCGATGCGCAGACCGGGATGGGAGGCACGGAGCCGGTCCATGATCCGGTGGACCGCCCGGGTGTGGTCGATCCACAGCCGGTCCGGGTCCGGATGGCCGTCCCAGCCGGCCTCGGTGAAGGCCCGGTTGGCGTCCCACTTGAGCCAGTCGACGTGGTACTCGCGCACGAGCCGGTCGAGCGTCTCCCCGGCCCACGCCTCGACCTCGGGCCGCCCGAAGTTCAGCACCAGCTGATGACGGAGTTCGGTCGCGTCGAGCCGGGGCGAGTGGACGACCCACTCGGGACGGGCGCGGAACAGCTCGCTGTCCCGGTTGACCATTTCGGGCTCCACCCACAGCCCGAACGCCATCCCCAGCCGGTGCACCTCGTCGGCCAGGGGTCGCAGCCCCCGGGGGAAGGCCTCCGGCCGGGGGGTCCAGTCGCCGAGCCCGGACCGGTCGTCGCGGCGGGAGCCGAACCATCCGTCGTCCAGGACGAAGAGCTCCGCGCCGAGGCCCGCGGCCAGCCGGGCCAGTCGCATCTGGCCGGCCTCGCCGACGTCGAACCCGGTGGCCTCCCACGAGTTGTAGAGGACCGGCCGGTCCCGGCCGGGCTCCGGCAGCACGTGCTCGCGTACGTAGTGGTGCCAGGCACGGCTGGCCGTCCCGAAGCCGTGCGGGGTGTAGAGGCCCGCGTACACCGGAGTGCTGAGGCTCTGGCCCGGACGCAGGGTCCAGCGGGTGCCCTCGTGCCCGAAGCCGCCGGTCCAGGTGGTGCGGCCGACCGGATCGCGGTGGACGGTGACGCGCCAGCTACCGCTCCAGGCGAGGGCCGTGCTCCACACCTCGCCCGACTCCTCCGTCGCGGTGCCCTCGTCGACGGCGAGCCAGGGCGAGGCGTGGTGGCCGGTGAGCCCCCGACGGCTCGTCAGCACGGTTTCGGCGACGGGCAGTCGGTCGCGCTGGAGCTGGAACTCGCTGTTCCAGCCGCCGACCAGATGACTGAGCCGGTAGTCGGTCAGCGGGGGAGCGGTCCAGGCGGCCGAGTCGAGCCGCTCCACGGTCACCGGGTCCTCCGCGGTCCCGGTGTGGGTCAGTTCCGTCCAGCGCTCGATGACATCGGTGCCGGGCCGGACGCGGTAGCAGAGTTCGGCGCGCAGCGGGCGGCGCCGGTCCTCCAGACGGAGGCGCAGCTCACCGCCCTCCACGCGGTGGCCGGCGAAGCGCCACTGGGCGCCCCGGGTGCCGTCGGAGAAGCGGACCTGGAGGCCGGCCGGCCCGAACCGCGCCCCGGTCTGCGGCGCGAGTTCGTCGGCGGCCGCATCGGCCTCGAAGCTGCTCGCGGCGGGGGAGACCGCCTCCGGCAGCGCGCAGACCGCCGCGGTGTCGAGCGGTGCGCCCCAGTACACGTGCCGGGGGCTGCCGTCGGCGCCGACGCGGAGGGCATACACGCTGTTCGGCGTGCGCAGGACCGCGAGGCCCGGGACGGGATCGAAGGTGACGAGCGGAAGCGTGGCGAGCACGGATGGGGCCCCTGACATGCGGAGAGGAACAGGCAGCGATCCAGGCGGAGTTGGGCCCAGAGCGTAGGGCGGCCCTCACTCGTAAATCAATACTGGAAGAAGTTATTTATTTGCTCTACGTTTCACCCGTGTTCCGACAACAAGCCCAGCCTCTGGTCAGTGCACCCGCCGAGACCGCGGTCCTCGCCCTGCTCCTCGCGGAGGGACCGCTCAGCAGAGTGGAACTGGCCCGGCGCACCGGGCTCTCCTCGACGGCCGTCACCAAGGCGGCCAGACCGCTCATCGACGACGGCTACCTGTACGAACTCCCCCCGGAGCGCACGGCACCGGGCGCCGGACGGCCGGTGAACCCGCTCGCCGTCGCCGCCGACCGGGAGTACTTCGTCGGCCTGAAGATCAGCTCCGACCAGGTCTTCGGCGCCGTATGCGATCTGCGGGCCGGTATCAGGACCACCGCCGTCCGGCACCTCGACGTGTGCGCCCCGGACGTCGTCGCCACCCTCGTCGGGGAGCTGGTCGACGAACTCCTCGACTCCGAACCGGCGTTCCGCGAACGCACCCGCCACCTCGGCGTCGCCGTGAACGGGGACGTGGACCGGGACAGCGGCCGGCTGCGCCACTCCGGCCTGCTCGGCTGGCGCGACGTCCCGCTCACCGAACTGCTCGCCGCCTCCACGGGCCTGGCGGTCACCGTCGAGAACGACGTCAGGGCCCTGACCGTCGCCGAGCACTGGTTCGGCGAGGGCATCGGCACCGGCTACTTCGCGCTGGTCACCATCGGCGCGGGCATCGGCTCCGCGCTCGTCGTCAACGGGCACCTGCTCCGGGGCGCCCACGGAGTCGCGGGCGAGGTCGGGCACATCTGCGTCGACCCGGCCGGTCCGCGCTGCCGCTGCGGCGCACGCGGCTGCGTCGAGGCGATCGCCTCGACGGGCGCCATCGTCGAAGCGGTCCGCCGGTCCACCGGGAACCCCCGCCTGACCTTCGACGAGGCCGTCCGCATGGCCCGCGAAGGCCTGCCCGCGGCACGCGAGGCCTTCACCCGCGCCGGCGAGGCCATCGGGGTCGGCATCGCCGCACTGGTCAACCTCGTCGGCCCCGAACGGGTCGTCGTCAGCGGCGAAGGGGTCGACACCTACGACCTCTTCGGCGGCCACATCCAGGACGCGTACGCCGCACACGCCTTCGGCGCCGCCTCCCGGTGCCCCCTGTCGCTGCGCCCGCTGCCGTGGCAGGAGTGGGCCCGCGGCGGCGCCGCGGTGGCCATCCAGGCCCTCTTCCCGCAGCCCGCCGCCCCCTCCACGCTCGGCGCCGGCTGACGGGCACGGCACCCCGCGCCCGCAGCCGTCGCGCACGACCCCTCGACCGCTGCCCCCCGCCCCCCGCCCCCGACCCCCGCCCGCCTCCGCCGCACGCACGGCCGGGGCGGGGCGGGCGGCCGGGGAGCACAGCACGTCCGCTCCGCACCCCCAGCACCCGCACCCCTCACAGAAGGACATGCGACATGAGCGCACGCAGACCCGAGCTCAGCCGACGCGGATTCCTCACCGGATCGCTGCTCGTCGCCGCCGGAACGGTCCTGACCACCGCCTGCAGCACCGACCCCACCGGCGGTTCCGCCTCCGGCGCCAAGACCACCCTCAACGTCTGGTACCACGCCTACGGCGAGGCCGGGACCCAGCAGGCGGTGCTCCGCTACGCCACCGCCTTCACCAAGGCCAACCCGGACATAGCCGTAAAGGTGACCTGGGTGCCCGGCGACTACGCCGCCAAGGTCAACGCGACCCTGCTCACCGACTCGGCGCCCGACGTCTTCGAGATCGGCGACTTCAGCGAGGCCCTCGCCCGCCGCGGCCAGATCGCCGCGCTCGACGACGTGTACGGCAGCACCAGGAGCGACTTCAACACCAATGCCGTGGACTCGGTGACCGTCGACGGCAAGCTCTACGGCGTCAAGATGATCGACGACGTCATGATGCTCTACTACCGCAGGAGCACGCTGTCCAAGGCCGGGATCACCCCGCCCGCCACCTTCGACGACCTCGTCGCCGCCGCGAAGGCCCTGACCACCGACAAGAACAAGGGCCTGTTCGTCGGCAACGACGGCCTCGGCGACTCCCCGAGCATCGCCGCCTTCTCCAACGGCAGCGACCTCGTGACCCGTGAGGGGAAGGTGGCCTTCGGATCCGCCCAGGCCCTCGAAGCGCTGACCGGGCTCAAGCGCCTGCACGACGAAGACTCCCTGCTCCTCGGGTTCACCACGGACTGGTGGGACCCCGCCGCCTTCACCCAGGGCGTCGTACCGATGCAGTGGGGCGGCCTGTGGTCGATGCCCGCCGTCTCCGCCGCGCTCGGCGACGACTTCGGCGTGCTGCCGTGGCCCGCCTTCAAGGCGGGCGCGGCTCCCGTCGTACGCGTCGGCGGCTGGACCAGCTGCGTCAACGCCAAGGGCAGGAACGTGGACGCCGCCAAGAAGTTCGTCCAGTGGCTGTGGGTCGGCCAGAGCGACCTGCAGAAGGACTTCGCCGAGAGCTACGGATTCCACGTCCCGCCGCGCACGTCCGTGGCGGCCTCCGCCCAGAAGCTCGCCGCGGGCACGGCCAAGGAGACCGTGGAGCTGGCGGCGAAGTACGGGAAGCACTACCCGGGGACCTGGGACACCGCCGTCAGCAGCACGTTCAACGCCGCCGCGGCGAAGATCACCGCCGGGCAGGGGGATCCGTCGGCCCTCCTGGCCGAAGCCGCGAAGAAGGCGCAGAGCGAGATCGACAAGCAGCTCGGCCGGTGAAACGGATGCAGGCGGTGACTCCACCGGTCGGCGCCCCGCCGGCACCCGAGCGAGCGGGAAAGCCCACGACCACCCCGCACGGCGCCTCGGGAACCGGCCCGCCTCGGGGCGGCGCCCCGGGGACTGGCGTCACTGGGGCGGGCGTATCGGGGATTGGCGTCTCCGGGACGGGCGTTTCGGGGGCCGGCGTCTCCGGGGCCGGTGTGTCCCGGGGCGGTGGCTCCGGGAACGGTGCTTTCCGGAGCGGCAGTTCGGGTGTCGGCCGGGCCGGGGCGGGGCGGCCTCGCGCCGCCCGGTCCGCCCGGCTCGCCTTCGTGCTGCTGACCGCGCCCATGCTGATCGGGCTCGGCGTCTTCAAGTACGTCGCGATCGGCTGGAGTTTCCTGCTCAGCCTCAGCGACGCCCGGGGCACCATCGCCCTCGGCCACTGGGTCGGACTCGACAACTACCGCACCCTCCTGGCCGACCCGGCGTTCCGCGACTCGCTGCTCCAGATCCTGCTGTTCACCGCCTTCATCGTGCCGGTCACCTTCGCCGCCTCCCTCGGACTCGCCCTGCTGGTCCACCGGATCCGGCGCGGCCGCGCCCTGCTGCGCACGACCTTCCTCGTCCCGGCGGCCGTCTCGTACGTCGCCGCCTCCCTGCTGTGGAAGATGTGCCTGTTCAACGGCCTCCCGGCAGGCGTCGCCAATACGATCGGCGGATGGTTCGGAGCGGAGCCCGTCGCCTGGCTGCAGAGCGGCTCGCCCCCGCTGTACTGGATCGTGCTCGTGTCCCTGCGCCTGTGGCTCCAGGTCGGCTTCTACATGGTGCTCTTCCTCGCCGGACTGCAGGCCATCCCCAGGGAGGTCCACGAGGCCGCCGCCCTCGACGGGGCCACCGGCCGTCGCCTGCTGACCAGGATCACCCTGCCGATGCTGCGCAACACCTCCGTCGCCGTGCTCATGCTGCTCCTCATCGCCGCCTTCCAGGCCTTCGACGAGTTCTACAACCTGTTCAACAGCGGGCTGTCGGGCACCGGAACCGCCCCGGTGCAGACTCCGCTGGTCCACCTCTACAACATCGCCATGGGCAGCCAGAACTACGGTCTCGGCTCGGCGGGCGCCTTCGTCCTGACCGCCCTCATCGTCGGAGTGACCCTGATCCAGGGCCGGTTCACCGGTTTCGGCAGGAGCGGAGAGTGAGAAGCAAGTGATCACCTTCCCCGGACCCACCCGAACCGCCCGCCTGCTGGCCCGCGGTCTGCTCGTCGGCCTGCTCACCGCGGCGTTCCTCGCGCCCTTCTACCTGATGCTCCGCAACTCCCTCATGGACTCCCGGAGCCTGACGGCGCCGGACTGGACGTGGTGGCCCCGGACGATGCACTTCGAGAACTTCACCGCCCTGTTCTCCGACCCCACCGTCTCCATGGGCCGCGCCCTCGGCAACTCGGCCCTGATCGCCGCCGTGACCGCGCCGCTCTCCACGCTGCTGGCATCCGCCGCCGGCTACGCCCTCGCCCGGATCCCGGTCCGGGGGCGCGGGGTGCTCCTCGCCCTGGTGGTGGCCACGCTGATGATCCCGAGCTCGGTCACCTTCGTACCGACCTTCGTCGTCGTCGGTTCGATGGGCGGGGTCAACACCCTCTGGGGCATCATCGCGCCGGGCCTCTTCAACCCCTTCGCCGTGCTGCTGTTCCGCAACTTCTACCTCCAGTTCCCGAGCGAGATCGAAGAGGCGGGACGGCTCGACGGCCTCGGCTGGCTCGGCCTGTACGGCCGGATCGCCCTGCCCAGCTCCGGCGCGATGCTGGCGTCGCTCGGCGCGCTGTCCTTCATCGAGAGCTGGAACTCCTTCCTGTGGCCGCTGGTCATCGGCCAGGACCCGACCGCCTGGACCGCGCAGATCGCGCTGTCCACCTTCCTCACCTCGCAGACCATCAACCTGCCCGGCCTCTTCGCCGGCGCCGTCGTCACCATCACGCCCCTGGTCGTCATGTTCCTCGTCGCCCAGCGTTACATCGTCGAGGGCATCGCCACGAGCGGTCTCAAGGGCTGACCCGGACCGGGCCCGGCCTCCCCGTTCTCCCTGTTCTCCCCGGACCTCCCGTCCGGGGCCGCACCACCCCGCTCCCTCACCCCACTCCGTCCGGAGGGAAACCCCATGAGATCCGCAAGGTCACCGAGGTCCGTGACACGAGGACTGCGCACGCTGCTCGCGACCGCGGGGCTGCTCGCCGCCGCCGTGGCCGTTCCCGGGGCGCAGGCCCTCGCCGCGGCCCCGGCGCCGGCCGCCGCGTCCGCCCCCGCCGCCCTGACCGGCGAGCAGCTCGCCGCCTCGTGGCGCGGCCCGCTCTCCACCCGGGGCCGGTACGTCGTCGACGCCGACGGCAACCGCTTCAAACTCAAGTCCGGCAACTGGGCCGGTGCCCAGGGCACGTGGCAGGGCAACGGGGACATCGGCGACGTGGCCAACCACCAGGCGCGGCAGAACTCCCACAACCTCCCGCTCGGCCTGGACCGCAAGCCGATCGCCGAGATCCTGGCCGACTTCCACGCCATGGGCCTCAACAGCATCCGGCTGCCGTTCGCCAACGCGCTGGTCCACGACACGACTGTGGTCCCGGACCCGGCCGTGGCGGCCAACCCGCAGCTCAAGGGCAAGACTCCGCTCCAGGTGTTCGATGCCGTCGTCGCGGCGCTGACCGCCGACGGCTTCGCCGTCATCCTCAACAACCACACCACCAGCTACCGCTTCTGCTGCGGCCTGGACGGCAACGAGCGCTGGAACAGCGGCCAGTCCACACAGGCGTGGATCGACGACTGGGTGTTCCTGGTCCAGCGCTACCGGGCCGACAAGCGGGTCGTCGGCGCCGACCTGCGCAACGAGGTCCGCCGCGACACCTGGAACGACCCCAACTGGGGCTGGGGCAACGACCACGACCTCAACAAGGCCCTGGAAGAGGCCGGCAACAGGATCCTCCAGGCCGACCCCGACATGCTGATCGTCATGGAGGGCATCAACTGGCAGGGCATACCGACCGACCTGACGCCCCACGGCCGGCCGACGCTCACCCCGGTCGCCACCCTCTCCAACACCCTCATCCGCTCCGACAAGCTCGTCTACTCGGCCCACTTCTACGGCTACACCGGCCCGAACCACACCGGCGCCACCGGCACCGGCGAGACCCACGACCCGCGCTACGAGGAGTTCACCCCCGAACAGCTCGCCCAGGTCGTCGACGACCAGGCGCTGTTCGTCACCCGGGCCGGGCAGCACTTCACCGCACCCGTGTGGATCAGTGAGTTCGGCGCCGCCGGCCGAGGCGACGCCGACGCCCGCGAACGCGCCTGGTTCACCAACTTCACCGACATCATGGTGCGGGGCGACACCGACTTCGCCATCTGGCCGCTGGTCGGCTGGAGCGACGCGAACGGAACGCCGAACGACAACTGGGCCATGGTCAACTACCGCGCGGACGGCACACGGCTCGGCGTCATGGACGCCGGCGACTGGCGCGCCACCGACTGGAACAAGCTCGTGGGCGCCTCCGGAAAGACCGGCCAGGTCGCCCCGGCCCCGCGCTGGAACATGCTCAACCTCGACCACGGCGACTACGACGTCTCCGCCACCATGCTGGCGAAGCCGGACTGGTCGCCCGGCAACCGCAAGGGCAACTGCCCCGACACCCAGCGCCTCGTCGGCCTCGGCCGCAGCGACAGCCGCGGCCTGTGCACGGACATCGACGAGCCCGCGAAGGGCAGCGGCGCCTGGACCGTCGTCACCGACGAGCGGTACGTCACCGGGGGAGACTGGGCGGGCGGCTACAACAAGCTCCAGTGCCCGGACCGCACCTTCGCCGTCGGCTACAGCGTGAACGGCAACGCCATGTCCGCGCTGCTCTGCGCCCCGGCCGCGACCGCCCTGCCCACCTCCGGACGCGTGCTCTGGTTCGACCACGGTGACAACCGGCCCGCCACCGGAGGTTCGACCGCCAGCGACTGGGCACCCGGCTACTACAAGGGCCAGTGCGCCGACAACGAGTACCTCGCCGGGGTCGCCTACACCTGGAAGTGGCTGCACTACGGCGTCCCGGACGCCCTGCTCTGCCGCCCGCTCGCCTGATCCCTCCCTCCGCACCCGCACGCACAGCTAGGAGCACCCCGGCATGCCCCGACTGGAGATCGCCGAGGACGGATTCCGCCTCGACGACCGACCGTTCCGCATCCTTTCGGGCGGACTGCACTACTTCCGCGTCCACCCGCAGCAGTGGGCCGACCGGCTCCACAAGGCGCGCCTGCTGGGACTCAACACGGTCGAGACCTACGTCCCCTGGAACCTGCACGCCCCCCGGGCCGGCGAGTTCCGGCTGGACGGAGGTCTCGACCTGCCCCGCTTCCTCGGCCTCGCCGCGGCCGAGGGCCTGCACGTCCTCCTGCGGCCCGGCCCGTACATCTGCGCCGAATGGGAGGGCGGCGGCCTGCCCTCGTGGCTGCTCGCCGAGGAGGGCATCGAGCTCCGCAGCCGCGACCCGCGCTTCCTGGCCGCCGTTGACGCCTATCTCGCCGCCCTCCTCCCACCGCTGAAGCCCTATCTGTCCAGCGCGGGCGGGCCGGTCATCGCGGTGCAGCTGGAGAACGAGTACGGCGCCTTCGGCGAGGACGCCGGCTACCTCGCCGACCTCGCCGGCCTGCTGCACACCCATGGGGTGGACGTCCCGCTGTTCACCTGCGACCAGCCCGGCGACCTCGCCCGCGGCGGCCTGGACGGGGTGCTGCGCACGGTGAACTTCGGCAGCCGTGTCGAAGCCGGCCTCGACGCGCTGCGGCGGCTCCAGCCGGCCGGGCCGCTGATGTGCTCGGAGTTCTGGATCGGCTGGTTCGACCGCTGGGGCGCCGCCCACACCACCCGCGACCCCGCCGACGCCGCCGCCGACCTGGACCGGCTGCTGTCCACCGGGGCCTCCGTCAACATCTACATGCTGCACGGCGGCACCAACTTCGGCTTCACCAACGGAGCCAACGACAAGGGCACCTACCGCCCCACCGTCACCTCCTACGACTACGACGCACTGCTCGACGAGGCCGGCGACCCCACCCCCAAGTACGCGGCCTTCCGCGAGGTCCTCGCCCGCCACGCCCCGGTCCCCGCCGGGCCGGCTCCCGCCCGGGCGCCCAAGATCTCCCCGGCCACCGTCGAACTGGACCACTGCGCGGGCCTGTTCGCGCAGGAGCACCTCTTCGGCGAGACCGTGCGCGCCGGGCGTCCCCTGAGCATGGAACAGCTCGGCCAGTCCTTCGGCTTCGTGCTGTACGAGTCGGACCTGCCGGTCGCCGGCCCGGCCGTGCTGCGGATCGACGAGGTCCGCGACCGCGCCCAGGTGTTCGTCGACGGACAGCCCGTCGGCGTACTGGAGCGCGAGCACCACGAGCACGCCCTCGCCTTCACCGCTCCGAGGCCCGGGGCGCGCCTGGCGGTCCTCGTCGAGAACCAGGGCCGGGTGAACTACGGCCCCGGGATCCACGACCGCAAGGGCCTGCTCGGCCGGGTCACCGTCAACGGCGAGCAGCTCGCGGCGTGGAACAGCCGTCCGCTGCCCCTGGACTCCCTGGAGGGCATCGCCTTCGTCCCCGCCGCACCCCTGACCGGGCCGGCCTTCCACCGCGGCCGCTTCGACATCGACCGGCCCGCCGACGGCCACCTCGCCCTGGACGGCTGGACCAAGGGCCACGCCTGGATCAACGGCTTCCCGCTCGGCCGCTACTGGTCCAGGGGCCCCCAGGCGACCCTGTACGTACCCGCGCCGGTGCTCCGTCCCGGCCGCAACGAGATCACCGTCCTCGAACTCCACGCCACCGCGGCACGCACCGTCGAACTGCGGGACCGGCCCGACCCGGGTCCCACCCAGGACTGAACCACCGGCCCCCCACCCCATCCCCCGGGAGCCTCCTTGCGCACCGCACTCCAGGCCGTCCTCTTCGACATGGACGGGACACTCGTCGACACCGAGCGGCTGTGGCGGCGGGCGGTCGAGGAGGAGGCTCTCGGACTGGGGATCGCGCTCACGGACGCGGACCTGCCCTTCATCCTCGGCCGCGCGATCGCCGACACCGCCGCCCACCTGGCCTCCCGGGCGGCCGCCCGGGTCGATCCGTACCGGCTCGGTGCCTCGCTCCAGCGCCGCTTCACCGGACTCGTCCGCGGGCGGGTCGTTCCCCTGCCCGGGGCCCTGGAGCTCCTCGCCGCGCTGCACGCCGCGGGTGTGCCCACGGCGCTGGTGTCGGCCTCGCCGCGGCCGGTCGTGGACACCGTGCTCGGCGCCCTCGGGCGGCACCGGTTCAGCACGTCCGTGGCCGAGGGCGAGACCCCGCGCACGAAGCCGTACCCCGATCCCTACCGGGCGGCCCTGGCCGCGCTCGGCGCGACCCCGTCCGCCTGTGTGGCCGTGGAGGACACCCCGGCCGGCGTCGCCTCCGCTGAGGCGGCCGGCTGCGCGGTGCTGGCCGCACCCTCCCTCACCGCCATCCCCCCGGCTCCGGGGCGCCACGTCGTGCGCAGCCTCCTGGAAGCGGACCCGGCCCTGCTGCGGCGGCTCGCGGCAGGACTCTGAGGACGGCACGCGGGGACCCTCCGGCGGACGGCCCGCCCGGCTCACGGCTACCGACGAGTTTGACTGAACTTTCAGTCAGTGGGAGGGTGAGGCGCAAGAGGGCGCAGGGCTGGAGCCCCGGCCGACGGGTGCCCGCATGCCTGCCATGGCGGCGCCGCCCCGGCGATGGTCGACTTGATCTGGAGATGCCATGACCGAAGACCGCGGCGAGCGCTCGCTCACCGACCACCTGCTCGGGTTCCTGCCCTCCCGCCGGAGCCTGCTGGGGGCGGCCGGCCTCGCCCTCGGTGCCGGGGCCCTGACGGAGTCCTCCGCCTCGGCTCAGCCCATGCGGGCCGGAGCACACCCCCGGGTGCCGGCCGACGACGTCCCGCACGCCAGGACCTGGATGTCCTGGCCGTCCCGCAAGTCGGTGTGGGGACGGCAGCTGCGCGGCGTCCAGGAGGACATCGCGCTGATCGCGCGCACCGTCGCCGAGTTCGAGCCCGTGGTGATGTGCGTGCCCGACGACTACAGCGCCCGGGAGGCGCGCGGCATGTGCGGCCCGCGGGCCGAGGTGACCACCGCGGTCCCCACCGACGACCTGTGGATGCGCGACATCGCCCCGGTCTTCCGCCGCGACGGCTACGGCGCCCTGGACGCGGTCTGCCTCAACTTCAACGGCTGGGGCAACAAGCAGATCCACACCGACGACGCCCGGGTCGCCGAGCGCGTCGCCCGCCGCCGCGGCCTGCGCCTCACCTACGCCGACCTGGTCGGTGAGGGCGGGGCCGTGGAGTCCGACGGGGACGGCACGGTGATGGCGACCGAGAGCAGTCTGGTCAACAAGAACCGCAACCGGGGCATGAGCCGCGACGAGATCGAGCACGCCGTCCTCGACGCCTACGGCGCGGACAAGATGATCTGGCTGCCCGGAATCAGGGGCAAGGACATCACCGACGACCACGTCGACGTCACCTCGCGGTTCGTCCGCCCCGGCGTGGTGATGGTGCAGCTGCCGCCTGCCGGCCGGAACGACGTGTGGGCGCGCGACGCCCGCGAGCAGTTCTCGATCCTCTCCGCCGCGACCGACGCGCGCGGCCGCACACTCCGGGTGATCCGGGTGGACGGCCCCGACACCGTCCGCTCGAAGAGCCCGGCCTTCGTCGACTCCTACCTGAACTTCGTCCTCGTCAACGGCGGCGTGATCACCGCGCAGTTCGGCGACCGGGCCAAGGACGAGGCCGCCCGGCAGGCGCTGGCCGCGGCCTTCCCCGGCCGCGAGGTCGTGCAGCTGGACGTCGACCGCCTGATGGGCGGCGGCGGTGGCATCCACTGCTCGACCATGCACGAGCCGATGCCCTGACCCTCGTCCCGACAGACCCGGCCGCCCCGCTCCCCCCTCACCCACCGGAGTACCTCGTGCTGAACCCTGCCCTGTCACGCCGCGCCATGATGCGCACCCTCGCGGGCGCGAGCGTGCTCGCCCTCGGCCTGACCGCCTGTACCGAGCCCGACGACCCGGAGCAGGACGGCGCCCGGACCCCCGGGCCGGGCGGGGCGAACGGTCGCCGGCTCGGCGCCGAGTGGGAGAAGCACACCCGTACGTTCATGTCCTGGCCCGCGTCGGAGGACGTCTGGGGCGACCAGCTGGACGACGTGCGCAAGGACATCGCCGGACTCGCCACCGCCATCGGCACGCGCGAGCCGGTGGTGCTCATGGCCCGGCCCGACCAGGAAGAAGCCGCCCAGCAGGCCTGCGGCGACGACGTGGAGGTCATCCCGCTCGCGGTCGACGACCTGTGGGCCCGGGACACGGCACCGGTCTTCGTCGAGGAGGGCGGCAAGGTCAAGGGCGTCGACTTCAACTTCAGCGGCTGGGGCAAGAAGCAGGAGCACGGCAACGACGCCAAGGTCGCCCGGGCGCTGCTGGCGAAGTACGGCCTCGACCGGATCGGGACCCCGATCGTCGCCGAGGGCGGCTCCTTCGAGACCGACGGCCTCGGCACGCTGGTACTCACCGAGAGCTCCGTGGTCAACGCCAACCGCAACCCCGGCATGAGCCGCGACCGGGTCGAGGCGGAGCTGAAGAAGGCCCTCGGCGTGACCAAGGTGATCTGGCTGGCGGGTGTGAAGGGCAAGGACATCACCGACGCGCACGTGGACTGCCTGATGCGCTTCGTCGCGCCCGGCGTCGTACTGCTCGACAAGGCCTTCCCGGGCACCCCGGCCGACGTGTGGTCGCGCTCGGCCGACCAGGCCAAGTCCGTCCTGAAGGACGCAACGGACGCGCGCGGCAAGAAGATCGAGGTCATCGAACTCTCGCAGCCCGACCCCGACCGGATCACCGGCCGCGGCGAGGCCTTCGTCTCCTCGTACATGAACTTCTACATCGGCGGAAAGGGCGTCTACCTGCCCCGGTTCGGCGACGCCCGGGCCGACGACCGCGCCGAGCAGATCATGAAGGAACACTTCCCCGACCGCGAGATCGTCCAGGTGAGGATCGACGCGATCGCCTCGGGCGGCGGCGGTATCCACTGCGCCACCCACGACCAGCCCGCGATCGGCTGACCGGCCCCCTCCGGCCGCAGCCCGGCGGCGATGCCGTCGCCGCCCACCGCGCCGGTCGCCGGAGCCGGGGCCGGCACCTCGCCTCCGAAGAGCCGGCAAATCCGTGGATGGACCCCGGCGGATCACGTACCGTGTGGCTGCACGCCCCGAGACGAACGGAAGGAGGCGAGTGCCGTGCTGTTCACGCCTTTCGCGCGCTCCCCCTTCCGCTGTTCCGGCGTGGTTCGTACGTCCTGACCGGGGAGCGCTCCAAGCAGCCTGCATCCCGGAGGAATTCCATGACCGGTCCGGTCATCCGCGCGCTCTCCGCGAGCGACGCCCATCTGTTCGACGCACTCCCCGACCCTCTGGGCGCCGGTGAGGGCCATCGGCTCACCCGGTTCCGACCCGACTGGAAGCGCGTCGCCCTGCGCGACGGCGAGGTCGTCGCGCGCGGCGCCTGGTGGGGCGGGCCCGACGACCCGCACCCCGTCAACATCAACTGGTTCGACGTCGCCGAGGGCGAGGAGGAGGCGGGCGCCGAGCTCCTGCGCTCCGCCCCGTGGCAGGTCGAACTCGAGATCAACCTGCCCGGCGGCTGGCGGGAGAAGACCGAGCTGCGGGCAGCCGCCGAGGCGCGCTTCGCCGCCGCACGAGCGGCGGGGTACGAGCTCCTGGTGGAACGCTTCCTGTACCGCTGGACCCCGGAGCGGGGCCTGCCCGAGCGGCCCGGACGCCTGCACTTCAGCGAAGAACCCGACGACGCCGTGTTCTTCGACGCGTTGCGCCGCATCCACTCCGCCACCCTGGACGCCCACGCGCTCAGGGCCGTCGAGGAGGGCGGCCTCGACCGGGCCGCCCAGGAGGAGCTCGACTTCTTCCACTGGTGCCCTTCGCCACGGGAGTGGTGGCAGACCGCGTACACGCCGGACGGCGACCTGGCCGGCATCCACATTCCGGCCCACAACCCCTCCGGCCCGATCATCGGCTACATCGGCGTCGTCCCCGAGCAGCGCGGTCGCGGCTACGCCTTCGACCTCCTCGCGGAGTGCACCCACTTCCTCGTCGAGCGGGGCGCGGAGTCCGTGAGCGCGGCGACGGACCGCACCAACCTCCCGATGGCCGCGAACTTCGCCGAGGCCGGCTTCCCCGTCGTGCGTGAACGCATCAACTTCCACCCGGCGGGCCGGGCGGTCTAGCGGCGGCACGCGGTGAGCGGTCCGGGCCGGGGCGGGCCCGGACCCCTCGCTCCGCCGATCAGGTACCCACCGCCGCCAGGCTGATCTGGTCGTTGAAGACCACCCACTTCTGGCCCTTGTCCGCGCCGTCGCACGGCTTCGTGCCGACGTTCGGGGTGCCCCACTCGTTGGCGAGGCAGTACGCCGGGGCGAAGTTCAGGGCGATCTGCTGACCGGACACGTTCCAGTACTGACCCTGGTCGGTCGGGTTGCAGGGCTTGGTGGAGACGCTCTGGGTGCCCCACGCGTTGGCCAGACAGTAGTTGCGGTCGTTGGTGAGGGCGATCTGGTGACCCGAGACCGTCCAGTGCTGGCCGCGGTCCGCGGGGTCGCAGGGCTTCGTGGAGATGTTGGCGGTCCCCCAGGCGTTGGCCAGGCAGTACCGGCCGGGCACGGCGGCCCGGGCGGCACCCGTCGCTCCCGCCTCACCCGCCGGCAGCAGCGAGGCGGTCAGGGCCAGCGAGGCGAGGGCGACGGTCCTGCGGAAGGTGATTCCCATGGTGCGGATTCCGTTCTCGAAGGGGGCTCGGGCACTGTGTGCGTGACCGAAATGAGAGGGGTTATTCGGCGCGGATCCGGGCGCAGGGAAATTGATATCAGCGATCACCGGTCAACCGAAATCAATGCCCGGCCGTTCACCTGAAGTGCGCAGTAACGTGATCGTCCGATGATGCGCGAATGCCTCTCCCACCTCGCCTTATCCCATGTGGAGCGCCGCCGCTCCGACCTGCGCGCACGCTCCCGTTGACGCTCCGTCCGGTGTTGTTCTCATCTGCGGAAACGTTCCTGATTTTCGGTTCTCCGCATTTCTGCGCGGGTGGATCGAAGATATTGCGCCGATTATTCGGGGAATGAACGGTTCGGCACTCCGGGCGTGGCCGAAAAAGCATCGGCTTCGCCGGGGCCGGGGGACGACCGAGAACACGCGGTCACCTCGAAGGGGTTTGACGCCGTGCTCACGGGTTAGCCGCGCAACAGGGCGCGGATCGCGCCCCCGGTCCCCACGGGGCCGACGTTCGGCTGCGGACGGAGTTCGCGAAGATGAAGGTCTCGGACCATCTGCTGGAACGACTGCGACAGTGGGACGTGGAGTACGTCTTCGCGTACCCCGGGGACGGCATCAACGGCCTGCTCGCCGCCTGGAGCCGGGCGGGCGACAGGCCCCGTTTCATCCAGGCCCGCCACGAGGAGATGGCCGCGTTCCAGGCCGTCGGGTACGCGAAGTTCTCCCACCGCACCGGCGTCTGCGCCGCGACCTCCGGCCCCGGCGCGATCCACCTCCTCAACGGCCTGTACGACGCCAAGCTCGACCACGTTCCCGTGGTCGCCGTCGTCGGGCAGACGGACCGCTCCGCGATGGGCGGCGCCTACCAGCAGGAAGTGGACCTGCTCTCCCTCTACAAGGACGTGGCGTCGGACTTCTGCGAAATGGTCACCGTGCCGCAGCAGCTGCCCGGCGTCCTCGACCGGGCCATGCGCGTGGCCGCGGCCCGCCGCACCGTGACGGCGGTCATCATCCCCGCGGACGTCCAGGACCTCGAGTACGAGGCGCCCGGGCACGCGTTCAAGATGGTGCCGTCGAGCCCGGGCATGGGGCGCTTCTCGCCGGTTCCCGCCAACGGGGAGATCGCCCGGTGCGCCGAGGTCCTCAACGCGGGATCCAAGGTGGCCATGCTGATCGGCCAGGGCGCCCGGGGTGCCCGCGCCGAGGTCGAGGAAGTGGCCGAAGTCCTGGGCGCGGGCGTCGCCAAGGCGCTGCTCGGCAAGGACGTGCTGCCCGACACCCTGCCTTACGTCACCGGGTCGATCGGGCTGCTGGGCACCCGGCCCTCGTACGAGCTGATGCGTGACTGCGACACCCTGCTCGTGGTGGGGTCCAGCTTCCCCTACAGCCAGTTCCTGCCCGAGTTCGGCCAGGCGCGCGGGGTGCAGATCGACGTCGATCCGTCCCTCGTCGGTCTGCGCTACCCCTTCGAGGTCAACGTCGTCGGCGACGCGGCGGAGACCCTCAAGCGCCTGATCCCGCTGCTCGAGCGCAAGACCGACCGGAGCTGGCGTGACGCGGTCGAGCAGGGCACCGCGCGCTGGTGGGAGGTGATGGAGCGCAGGGCCGGGGTTCCCGCCGACCCGGTGAATCCCGAGTACGCCGTCCACGCGCTGGACGCGCTGCTGCCGGACGACGCCGTCCTGTGCGCGGACTCCGGGTCCGCCGCGAACTGGTACGCGCGGCACCTGCGGATGCGCGGCTCCATGCGCGGATCGCTCTCCGGGACCCTGGCCACGATGGGTCCGGGCGTCCCGTACGCCATCGGGGCGAAGTTCGCGTTCCCGGAGCGGCCGGCGATCGCGCTCGTCGGCGACGGTGCGATGCAGATGAACGGCCTGGCGGAGCTGATCACGGTGGCCAAGTACTACCGGGAGTGGTCGGATCCGCGTCTGGTCGTCGCCGTGCTCAACAACCATGACCTCAACCAGGTCACCTGGGAGATGCGCGCCATGCAGGGAGTGCCGCAGTTCGAGGAATCGCAGGCGCTGCCCGACGTGCGGTACGCGGACTTCGCCGTGGACATCGGGCTGGCGGGCGAGCGGGTCGAGTCCCCGGAGGGTGTGGAACAGGCCTGGCGCAACGCGCTGGCGGCGGACCGCCCCTACGTCATCGACTTCCGTACCGACCCGGCCGTGCCCCCGATCCCGCCGCACGCCACGTTCGACCAGGCCAAGGCCGCGGCCTCGGCCGTGCTGCACGGGGACAGCGACCGGGGCGCCGTGGTCCGCCAGGGGATCAAGGCGAAGATCCAGGAATTCCTGCCGGGCGGCGGCAAGGGCTCGGAGTGAGCCGGCCCGCTTCGGGAGGACGCCGTGGCGGTCGACGCGATCCGGGCACGCCTGGCGGCCGACCGTGCGGACACGCTCGCGCGCCTGGCCGCGCTCAGCCGCGACTTCGACGGGATCGTGGCGGCGAACGCCCTGATCGCCGTCGACGACGAGCACGATCCGGAAGGTGGCACCACCGCCTTCGAACGGGCCCACGTGGCCGCTCTCATGGCGCAGGCGCGCGAGCACCTGGAAGAACTGGACCGGGCGCTGGAACGACTCGAACAGGGCCGGTACGGGCGCTGCGAAGGCTGCGGCGGGATGATTCCGCCCGAACGCCTGGAGATCCGTCCGGCGGCGACCACCTGTGTCCGCTGCGCCGACGGGTGAAGCTCCGCATCCGTCTCCGTATGCATCCCCGTACGGGCCCTGCGGGATCGCCGACCGCCCCCCGGCACTGAGGGAGGAGGATGCCGGAGGGCGTGGCTGGTACGTACGGGCCGACAGGCCCGGTGCGCCGCACTCGGCGTCTGTCCACTCGGGCGGGTCTCAAACGGGGCGGCCCGTGGCCCCGTCGAGCCGTATCCGGCGCACTGGACGACCACGTGTGGTCAATGAGCGGCTCCGGCCTATCAGTTGGTGCCGGAGCCGGGCCGGCTCGCGCCGGGCAGGCGGACCTGAAGGCTGCCTGCGCCGTCGGTCCGGCTGTCGAACACCGGCTGGGGGGCGGTGGCCGGGCCGCCCACGTTCCAGCCGTCGGAGAGGCGGAAGACGCAGCCGTGCCAGGGGCAGGTCACGTGGCCGTCCGCGATCTCGCCCTGCGAGAGGGGGCCGGAGAAGTGGCTGCACCGGTCCGCGAGGACGTGGAACACCTCGTCGGACTCCCGCACCACCAGCACCGGTACCTCACCGACCATCCGGCGCACCCCCCGGCCGGTGGTGAACTCCTCGACGGGCCCGAGCGTGTGCCAGCCGGGCGCCACCAGACGGGGGACGGACCCGGTCTTGTTCGCACCGGCCGCCTGCCGGTAGGCGAGGTGGCCGCCCAGAGCGGCCCCGGTGCCGACCGCCGCCAGCCCCGCGAAGCCGATGGCCCGCCCCAGCCCGTGGCGGCCCCGCGAGCGCACGGCCCACGACACGCCGTACAGGCCCACCGCGGCGGCGATCGACGCGGCGTGCAGGAGCCCGGTGCGCAGCTGCGGCTCGTGCTGCTCGGCCCAGTCGACCCAGCCCGTCCACGCCGCCGGGGCGGCGGTGACGAGGCCGACCGCGACGAGCCGGCGCGCGGCCCGTTCCGAGCCGGGCACGAGGTCGAGAACGCCCGCGGAGATCCACGCGCCGACCGGAATCTGGACCAGGGCCGGGTGCAGCGGGTGCCCCAGCGGGCGACCGTGCAGCACCCCGCGCATCCGCCCCAGCGGCAGCGCCCGGACCGCGCGCTGCAGCGGCTCGGTGACCGGGTCGAGTTCCTCGGCACCGGCCACGGCGTCGAGGACCTTCAGAGCACGGACGCCGATGCCGTCGCAGTGATCGCCGGCCGGCCGGGCGGCGGTGGTGAGACGGGCGATGAGGGTTCGCATGGGCTCACGCTGCCCGCTTTCGCGCACCGGCGCGGTACGGGCTGAGCCGGACGGACCAGCGGGGCGCCCGACTGGTCCTCCCCGTCACTGCTCCCGCGACGGCCGGCCGGTGACCGACAGGCCGGCCGCCACCCGGCCGGCCGTGTGCCGGACCGCACGGGCGAGGGAGCCGAGGGCGTGCGCGGCACGCTGTTGGATGCTGTGGTCGCGGGCGCGGTCGTCGAAGCGGCCGTGGGCGCCGAAGTCCCGCCCGGCGTCCACCGGCGCGTAGAGGTTGTCGGGCTCCCCAGGGCGGCGGCGGTGGCCGTCCTGCTGCGCGCGGAACCCGGTTCTCGCGAGGTAGCGGTCCAGCAGTCCGGGCGCGACGGCGTTCGCCACCAGGGTCGCGACGGTGCCCGCGCCGACCCAGTACTCGCGCCGCCCGGGATGGTCGGCCGCGTACAGCACGGCCCTGGCGGCGACCTCGGGCTGGTAGATCGGCGGCACGGGCTGGGCCCGCTCGGGCAGGCGGGAGCGGACCCAGTCGAACTGCGGGGTGTTCACGGCAGGCATCTGCACCATCGTGGTCCGCACCCGGGTCCCGGAGGCGAGCAGTTCGCACCGCAGCGCCTCGTTGAAGCCCTGGATGGCGTGCTTGGCGCCGCTGTAGGCGCTCTGCAGCGGAATCCCGCGGTAGGCGATGGCCGAGCCGACCTGGACGACCACCCCCGCGTCGCGGGGCAGCATCCGCTTGAGGGCGGCCCGGGTGGCGTAGACGTAGCCGAGGTAGGTGACTTCCGTGACGCGGTGGAACTCCTCGGGGGTGATCTCGGTGAAGGGGGCGAAGACGGAGGCGAAGGCGTCGTTGACCCACACGTCGACGGGCCCGAGCTCGTCCTCGGCCCGCTGGGCGGCGGCGTCCACGGCTTCGGCGTCCGCGACGTCCGCCTCGATGGCGATGACCTGGGCGGCGCCGGCCCGCTCGGCCTCGCGCACCGCCCCGTCCAGGCCGGAACGCCCGCGGGCGATCAAGGCCAGCCGGTCGCCCCGCCGGGCGAAGGCCACGGCACACGCTCTGCCGATCCCGCCACTGGCTCCGGTGACGACGACACAGCGCGGCGCGGTTCCCACATCGTCCATGCTGCTCGCCTTTCCCTGATGCGGCGCGGCAAACGGACCCGCCACCGGAGGGATGACGGAGACTGGAAAGGACCCCCACAGCCGGAGCGAGAGGAGGCGCCCACCTCATGCCCCGTACGGCGCTCATCGTCATCGACATGCTCAACACCTACGAGCACGAGGACGCCGAAGCCCTGGTTCCCTCGGTCCGCAAGGCACTCCCGGGGATCACGACGCTGCTGAGAAACGCCCGCGCCAGCCGATCGCCGGTCGTGTACGTCAACGACAACTTCGGCGAGTGGCGTTCCCACCACGGGGAGATCCTGCGGGCCACCCTGGCGGGCCGGCACGGCGACCTGGTGGAGCCGATCGCCCCCGACGAGAACTCGCTCTTCGTGGTCAAGGCGCGGCATTCGATCTTCTACGAAACGCCCCTGGCCTACCTGCTGGGCCAACTGGAGGCGGAACGCCTGGTGCTGTGCGGACAGGTGACCGAGCAGTGTGTGCTGTACTCGGCCCTGGACGCCCACATCCGGCATTTCGACGTCGTCGTGGCAGAGGACGCGGTCGCGCACATCGACGCGGACCTGGCCTCGGCGGCCCTGCAGATGATGAGTCGCAACATGTCCGCCACCATCTGCGGGGTGGACGGCATCGTCTTCGACGACGGCCCGGGGGACGGCGCCGACGGAGGGTGAGCCACGGCGTGGCCGGCCGCCTCCGCTCCCCGCGGCTTCAGGCCGCCAGCAGCCGGCCGAGCGACCAGGTCGTGATCAGCCGGTCCGCTCCCAGGCCGATTCGTGCCGCGCGTGCGTAGCCCGAGCTCTGCCAGTGCAGCTGTTCGGGGGCGTGGGCGTCGGTGTCCACGGCGAAGAGGCAGCCCGCGGTGGCGGCCTGCACGAGCAGGTCGTCCGGCGGGTCGCGTCGTTCGGGCCGGCAGTTGATCTCCACGGCGGTGCCCGCCCGCGCGCACGCGGCGAAAACAGCCTCGGCGTCGAAGCGGGACTGCGGGCGGCCCCGACCGGTGACGATCCGCCCCGTGCAGTGCCCCAGGACGTCGACGTGCGGGTTGCGCACCGCGGCCAGCAGGCGGGCGGTCATCGGTTCGGGCTCGGAACGGAGTTTGGAGTGCACGGAGGCCACGACGACGTCGAGCCGGCCGAGCAGGTCCTCCTCCTGGTCGAGCGAGCCGTCTTCGAGGATGTCGCACTCGATGCCCGTCAGCAGCCGGAAGTGCGGGCCCATCGCGGCGTTGACGGCGGCCACGGCCTGCAGCTGGCTTCTGAGCCGGTCCGGGCTCAGTCCATGGGCGATCGTCAGCCGCGGTGAGTGGTCGGTCAGAACGGCCCACTGGTGCCCCAGGGCGCGGGCCGCGTCGGCCATGTCCTCCAGGGGACTGCCGCCGTCCGACCAGTCGGAGTGCAGGTGGCAGTCCCCGGTGCTCGCGGCCGCGAGGTCCCAGCCGGCGCGGGCCGCCGGACCGGTTTCGGCCCGCAGACGGGCGAGGTAGTCCGGCACCGCCCCGCTGGAGGCCTGCGCGATCACCTCGGCGGTGACCGGGCCCACCCCGCGCAGCTGCCTGGCCCGTGCGGCGTCCACCGGTCCGGGTTCCAGGGCGCGGGCGGCATCGGCCGCCGTGTGGAAGGCCCGCACCCGGTACGGCGACGCCCCGCGCCATTCGAGCAGGAAGGCGATCTGGCGCAGGGCTTCGTCCGGGGTCACGGCAGGGGGGTTCCGCCGGTGGCGTTGACGATCTCGCCGGTGATGTAGGAGGCCTGGGGGGAGGCGAGGAAGACGTACGCCGGGGCCATTTCCGCGGGTTGCGCGGGCCGCCCCAGCGGGGACTGCTCGCCGAACTTCGTCGGGTCGGGCATCGTCGCGGGGATCAGCGGGGTCCAGACCGGTCCGGGCGCGACGGCGTTGGCCCGGATGCCACGCTCGGCGAGCATCTGGGCCAGGCTGTGCGTGAAGGAGACGATCGCGGACTTGGTCATGGCGTAGTCGAGGAGGTGCGGGCTGGGCTGGTAGCCCTGCACGGAAGCGGTGTTGATCACGGATCCGCCGCGCGGCATGTGCGCCAGCGCCGCCTTGGTGAGCCAGAACATCCCGTACAGGTTGGTCTTCATCACCCGGTCGAACTGCTCGGTGGTGATCGACTCGATCCCGTCGGGCTGGGCCATCTGGTAGGCGGCGTTGTTGACGAGCAGGTCGATGCCGCCCAGCTCGCTCACCGTCCGGTCGACGAGGGAGGTGCACTCGTCCTCGTGCCGGATGTCGCACGCCACCGGTACCGCGGTGCGCCCGGCCCGGCGGATCAGGCGGGCGGTCTCCTCGGCCTCGGCGGCTTCCTCGGGCAGGTGGGTGAAGACCACGTCGGCGCCTTCCCGCGCGAAGGCCACGCAGACGGCGCGGCCGATTCCGGAGTCCCCTCCGGTGACCAGCGCCTTGCGGCCGTGGAGCAGGTCGTGGCCCCGGTAGCTCTCCTCGCCGTGGTCGGGGCGGGGATCCATCGCCTCGGTCGAGCCCGGGTGGTCCTGGTCCTGCTCGGGGAACGGGGGACGGGCATGGAGCGATACCGGATCGGTGAGGGTCTGGTCGTGGGAGGGCATCGCGGTCTCCTTCCGGCAGGGGGAGGGGCAGGGACAGGGTTCAGGTGGAGGGCGGGTAGGCGGCGGCCTTGAGGAGGCGCGCGAGGTGCGCGGTGTTCACGGCGAGGGTCTTCGTCGTGGCCGCGGTCTTCTCGGGGGTCTTGTCGAGATCCTGGTAGTCGGTGCCCTGCATGGCCTCGCCGACCCAGTAGGTGACGGCGTTCGGGGCGAGGGAGAACCCGACGTCGTTCAGGCCCTGGAAGAGTTCGGCGCTGACGTGGTGGGCGCCGTCCTCGTTGCCGACCACACAGACCGCGGCGGCCTTGCCGTAGGTGAGCATGCGGCCCTCGTCGTCGCTCTCGCCGAGTTCGGCGTCGAGGCGTTCCAGGACCCGCTGGGCGATGCTGGAGGGGTGGCCGAGCCAGATGGGCGTGGACAGGACCAGGATGTCGCAGCCCATGATGGTCTCGCGGATCTCCGGCCAGGCGTCACCGCCGCCCATGTCGACCTCGACGCCCGGTTTGACGTCGTGATCGGCGATCCGGATCACTTCTCCCGTGACGCCGTGGTCGGCCAGGGCCGCCATGGTCTGCTCGGCCAGCAGCTGGGAGCTGGACCGCTTCGGCGAGGGCGAAAGCGTGCAGACCAGCGCGACGGCGCGCAGCGGCGTGGTTTGGGTCGTTGTGTCCATGTGCTCCGGCTACCCGGATCACCGGTGCCTATCCCACCCTTCGCCTTGCCGTGGTACCGGACGAATCGCGGGCGCGGCCGTCCGCACCCCCTCGGGGTCCGGCCGGGTCACCGAGCGGGTTCGCAGGAGGGGGCCGGGCCGTACGCTGCGGCGGCCGGCCTCGCGGTGCGCGCCGCCCGCGGACGTTCCGGTTTCCCTTCCCGTGCTGGGCCGGATCCCCGCCACCGCGACCCCCTGAACCGGGGGATACCGGGGGATGTACACAGCCGCGCCGGCATGCGGTGGCAAGCCGATGGCAAGTCGGGGCCAAGAGGGCCGGGCCACCGTTCTGTATCCGTTGCCGGCCAGCGATACAGGAGTGTCCGAGCATGTCCCCCAGCAGTGCCTCCGAAAGCCTCCACGCCCATGAGGCGGACGGGGTCCGCCCCCGACTCCGGAGCAGTCCGACGACGGTTCTCGACTCCGCTCCGCACGAGGTCCTGGACGCCTACCGGACCTGCGAGTTCGTCACCCTGGGCAAGGACGGGACCCCGCTGGCCTGGCCGACGGCCGTCGAACGCCGGGACGACGGGACCCTCCTGCTGACCACCTCACTCGCGTTCGCGCAGAAGGCCCTGAACATCCGTCGTGACGCACGGGTCGGACTGCTCTTCTCGGACCCGACCGGAAGCGGTCTCGACTTCGCCCCGCAGATCTTCGTCGGCGGCCGCGCCCACTGCCCCGACACGGTCATGGCAAGTCCGCGAGGAGCCGAGGAGTACTGGCGCAGGCTCTTCGAGCGGCAGCCGCACAGCCGCTCGTACCTCCTGCGTCCCATGAGGCCGGTGATGTCCTGGTACTACCTGCGCCTGCTCATCACCGTCGAGCCCGAACTGGTGCTCGTGCGGCCGCCCCTCGCGGAACTGCCGCCACCGGTCGAGCCGGCACCCGCCACCGGAACCGTGACCCTGCCCGGAGCCGCCCAGCTGGCGAGCCTGCCCACCGCCGTCCTGGCCGCGCGCGACGCCTCGGGCGCTCCGGTCCTCGCCCGCACCCGGCCGCGGCCGACACCGGCCGGCTACCTCGTCGAGGTGCCGCCGGACTGCCCTGTCGAACGGGGCCCGGCCAGCCTCCTGGTGCACCGTCATGACGAACGGCTCGACCACATGTACAACGCGCTCGTACGGGGCGACCTGCGCCGCACTGACGCCGGGTGGGTGCTGGTCCCGTCCACCGTGATCGAACCCATGGGCTCCGGCCGGGCCGGCGACGCCCTCGGCGTCCTGCGCCGGACGAAGCGGTCCACCGACCGGTACCTCGAACGGCGCGGTCTGCGCCGCCCGAAGGTGCGGTGGGACCTGTTCCGCGCCCTCGCGGACCCGGCGCCGTCGCCGAAGCCGGCCCACTCTCCCGGCCCCCCGGTGGTGACGGGATCGCCGCACCACTGAGCGCCGGGGAGCCGGTCCGGCCCCGGTGCGCCCCCGCGTGCCGATTACGATGTTCTTGTCATGATCACATTGAAGGTGCTCGGCTCGTTCCGGGTCGAGGTCGACGGCCGTCCGGCCGACGCGCGTGGCCGGCTCGCACGGATGGTGCTGGTCCAACTGGTGCTCGCCCGCGGCGCCGTCGTGCCGACGGAACGCATCATCGGAAGGCTCTGGCCGACGAGCGTCCCGCCGAGCGCACAGACCTCGCTCCACGCGTACGTCGCACGTCTGCGGCGCGCTCTCGAACCGGAACGGGCACCGCGGACCCCCGCCCGGATCCTGGTCAGCGCCCCCTACGGCTACGCCCTGGCCCTGGACCCGGGAGCCGTGGACGCGTGGGTGTTCGAGGACCGGGTGGCGGCCTGCGCGACGGCGGGGACGCCGCCGCACCTCGCCGAAGAGCACCTGACCGGCGCCCTCGCCCTGTGGGGCGGCCAGCCGTACGCGGAATTCGCCGACGAGCCGTGGACCGCGAGCGAACGCACCCGCCTGGAGGAGCTGCACCGCAGTGCCCGCGAACGGCTGGCCGCCGCGCGCCTCGCCTGCGGAAAGGCCGCGCAAGCCGTCGCCGACGCGGGCGCCCTGACCACGGAGCAGCCCCTGCACGAGGAGGGCTGGCGGCTGCTGGCCCTGGCGCTGTGGGCCCGCGACCGCCAGGGGGACGCCCTGGCAGCGCTGCGGCGGGCCCGGCACGTCCTCGGCGAGGAACTCGGCGTCGAGCCCGGCCCCGCGCTGCTCGAACTCGAACAGGCCCTCCTGCACCAGCGTCTCGACCTGCTCCACCGCTCGACCACCGCCCCCGCCGCGGCCCTCGTACGCACGGACACGGCCCCCGCCGTGCGGCCGGCCACGTCCCCCGTCCCCGCCACCGAGCCCCGGACGCCGACGCCGGCCGCGCCCACGCTGCTCACGGCCGACCGGCTCCTGGGCCGCGACGGAGAACTGGCCCTGCTCGCCGCCGCGGCGGACCGGGCACGCACCGGCCGGGCCCAGGTGGTCCTGGTCTCCGGTGAGGCCGGTATCGGCAAGTCCAGCCTCCTGGAGGCCGCCCTGCGCCAACTGCCCGGACAGGGCTGGCTGGTCGGCTCGGGGCAGTGCCCGGAGACCGAGGGCGCCCCGCCCGGCCGGGCCTGGTTCGACATGCTGCCGGACCTCGCACGCTCCGCCCCGCCGGGAGCGTACGCCGACGAGCTCGCCCCGCTCCTGGCCCCCGGCGCCACGGGCACCCCCGGACAGACGGACGGCAGCCCGGCACGGCGCTTCCGCCTGCACAGGGCCCTGCTCGGCTGGCTCCGGGACACCGCCCGGCGGCAGCCGCTCGCGATCGTCCTGGACGACCTGCACCGGGGCGACCGGGAGAGCATCGAGATGTTCCTGCTCTGCGCCGAACAGCTGCGCGACGCACCGCTGCTCCTGATCGGCTCGTACCGCACCGGCGAGGGGGACCTGACCGAGGCACTGGCACGCCTGGCCGCCCGCTCTCCCGTGCGCCTGGCCCTGGGCGGGCTCTCAGACGCCCAGGCGAAGGCCCTGCTGCGCCGCGTCGCGACCGGCATGACCGACCGGGCCGCGACGGCTCTGGCCGAACGGGCCGGAGGCAACCCCTTCTACTTGCGCGAGAGTTCGCTGCTCCTGGCCAGTGAGGGCGAAGAACAGGCGCTGGACCGCATCCCGCAGGGGGTCCAGGACGTACTGCGGCGACGGCTGGCCCTGCTGGCGCCGACCGTGACGGCCGGGTTGCGCCTGGCCGCCGTAGCCGGACGCGAGGCGCCGGTCGCCCTCCTGGTCCATGCCGCGGACAGCGACGCCGATCAGCTCCTCGACGCCCTGGAGGCCGGTGTCACCGCCGGACTGCTCACCGAGCCGCGTCCCGGCACGGTCCGCTTCAGCCACGCCCTCGTACGCGACGCCCTGGAAGCCGACCTCACCCGGCTGCGGCTGGCCCGGATGCATTCCCGGCTCGGCCGGAGCCTGATCGCCCTCGGCTCCGACGACGTCGCCGCCACCGCCCACCACCTGCTGCGGGCGGCCACGGTCGTCACCGCCGACGCGGGGCCCGCCGTCCAGCACGCCCGGCTCGCCTGCGAACAGGCCGTACGCCGCTACGCGCCGCAGAACGCCGAGGACATCCTGCACGCGGCCCTCGGTCTCCTCGACGACCATCCGGCGGCCTTCGCGGACCAGGACGTCGCCCTGCTGCGCGTGACGCTGCTGGGCCAGCTGGTGGACTGCCGGATCCGGATGGGCGCCGTGGTACCCGCCCGCGAGGCACAGGAGCAGGCCGTGGCGGTGGCCCGCGAGGAGGGCCGGGCCGACCTGCTGACCGCCGCGTACACGACCTGGACCGAACCGACGCCCTGGCGCGTGCGGCCCTACGCGGCGTCCGACCCGGAGGCCGTCGCCGAACTGGAGGTCCTGCTGGAGGACCCGGGACTGACCGACCGGCAGCGGTGCCTGCTCCTCGACCAGCTGGCCGACGCGCTCGACGACACCGATCCGCGTGCCGTGGCCGAGGCGCGCCGGGCCGTCGAGCTCGCCCGGGCCGCCGGCGATCCCCGGCTGCGCGGACTGACCCTCACTTCATTGCTGCGCAAGGTCGACGGCGAACTCGAACCGGCCGCCTACGGGGAGCTCCACCGCGAGCTCACCGAGGTGGCCGAGGCCCAGGACGGCCCCGAGTACGCGTGGATGAGTGCCTACGTCGCCGCCCGGATCGCCGCCGCCCGCAACGACCCGGTGGAGATGGAGCGGTGTCTCGCGCGATCGGACGAGATCGCCCGCACGTACGGGCTCCAGGGCGCGTTCGCGGTGGCCCGGCTGCGCCATCCCATGCTCGCCATGGCCCAGGGCCGTTTCGAGGAGGCGGAGCACGCCATGGGGACCGCGGTCGCGGAGCTGCGGGCCCGTGGAGCGGTGGACCTCAGCGGGCTCGCCGCCCTGAGCATCGGGTGCATGCGGGTGCAGCAGGGCCGGATCGCAGAGATGCTGCCCGTGCTCCTCGCGGTGTGGGAGCAGTACAAGCCCCACAACGAAGCTCTCGCCGCACTCGCGCTGCGGGCAGCGGGACGCCCCGAGGAGGCCCGGGAGGTCTTCGGCATGCGGGTGCCGCTCCGGCGCGACTTCGCCTACTCCATCCTGGCCGGGCTGCGCGGCGCCGCCGCCATCGCCTTCGGCGACCGGGAAGCGGCCTGCGAGGTCTACCGTGACCTGCTGCCCCTCCAGGGGCTGGCGGGCGGTGCGAGCAGCCTCAGCCTCGTCTTCCGGCCGGTCGCACAGACCCTCGGCGAACTCGCCGCCTTCCTGGGCCGGCCGGACCAGGCCCGGGGCCACTACCTGGAAGCGGCGCGGGTGGCGGCGGCGTGGGACTCGCCCCACTGGGCGGACGCCGCCCGCACAGCCCTGGCCGGACTGCCCGCGGAGTCCGCGTAGCCCGGCTCCCGTCTCAACTCCCGCGCAGGTCGGCCGTGAACCGTGCTGCCAGATCGAGGAACTCGTCGGGGGAGTCCGTCGTCAACTGGAGGTCCACCAGCACCTCATCGGTGTCCGCCGCGCACATCAGCCGCAGGTGATCGCAGATCTGGCGCACGGTTCCGCGGTGATGGGTCTCCCCGGCCGGGGCGTCCGTCGCGGTGACGTCGGCATTCACGCGGAACACCCGGCGCAGTGCCGCCGGGTCGCGTCCGGCACGCTCGGCGGCCTCGACGGCCACCGCCCACAGACCGTGGAGGAAGGGCAGCGGCATCGACGCCCCGAGCCACCCTTCCGCCCGCCGGCCGACCCGCTCCAGAGCCGCGGCGGTGAAGCCGCCCAGCAGGACGGGCGGCCGCGGCCTCTGGCACGGTTTCGGCAGCACGGTCGACTCGGCGATCCTCCACAGGGCCCCGCTGTGCGCGACCGTCCCGGACCCCCACACGGCCTCCAGGACGTCGAGGGTCTCCTCCAGCCGGGCGCCGCGCCCCCGCCACGGCACCCCCGCGGCCTCGTACTCCTCGTGCATCCAGCCCAGGCCGAGGCCCACGTCCAGACGGCCGCGGCTGATCAGATCGAGGGTCGTCAGGGCCCGGGCGAGCACGAGGGGCGGCTGCCACAGCGCATTGAGCGTGCTGCTGCCCAGGCGTACCCGCCCGGTCGCCGCGGCCGCCACGCCCAGCGCGAGCAGCGGGTCGAGATGGGTGCCGTACCGGACGGGCATCGGCTTCCCGCCCGGGTATCCGCCTGGCGGCAGGATCGGGGCCAGGAGCCGGTCGGCCACCCAGAGGCTGTCGCAGCCGAGCGCTTCCAGGGCCGTACACAGGCCGGCCGAGCGGTGGGGGTCGGCGAACGGGCCGAACTGCGGTACGGAGAATCCGATGCGCATCGGTGGAACTCCTCGATCGGTACAGGGAGGGAGGGAGGGAGGGAGGCGACCTGGGGGCGGCCGGGGGCGGCCGTGGGGCGGCCGGGGGCGTCCGCCCGGCCGTGGGGGACCGGGCGGACGGGTTCACGCGGTGGCGTGCCGGCCGCGGATCCGCCGGGTCTCACGGCGGTACTGCCGCTGCCCGAGGAGTTTCCAGAGCACCCGCGCCGGGACCGGCAGACGGGTGAGGAACTCCAGGCGTTCCTCGGGGGAGCTGTCCTCCAGGATGGCGCCCAGGGCGATCATCAGCCGGTTGCGGGGCGTCTCGGCGAGGCCCCGCTCCCCGACGGCACGCCACTGCTCCTCGGTCACGTGGAGCGCGACCAGCGGCATGACCTCACGCTCCTCCTCGTCGAGATGGGCGGACAGCTGCCGGTGGTGCCGCCGCAAGGCCTCGACCAGCTCGTCCCGGTCCTCCGCCCGGGCCAGCGCCTGCCACCGGTCCATCAGCACCCGGACCTCACCGCTGCCCTCGCTCAGCTCGCGGTGCTGCGCCTCCATCGCGAGCACCTGCTCGGCGTCGAGATCCAGGTGGGGGAGGAGCACGGGCCAGAGCATCTCGTCCTCACCGGTGTGATGGGCGTGCAGCCCGATGGTGTAGAGCCGCCAGTGCTCGGCGAGGACCCGGGCGCGTGCGGTGTCGGCGGGCTGGACGTCCTGGACGAGTTCGGCCAGCAGCCGCGACTCGCGGCGGAACACCTGGTGGATCATCGCCATCTCGCGGGTGTAGGCGTGGGCAGCGGAATCTGAAACGTCGTTCGTGGTCATGCCTTCCAGTCTTCGGAGGCCGATTGCAGCCCACTTGCAGCCGACTTGCCGGTCGGAGGCGCCAGGCGGACGCACCCGGGCAACTGCCCGTCCACCCCGCCCGGGAAAAGTTGAGGATTGTTCACTTTCCATTGACAGGGCGGGTCCCGGGACCCGAGAGTTCCGTGAGCAGCTGCGCCACCGCACGCCCGGCAGCGCCCTCCCCGCCCCTGCGGGGATCCGCGCTCCCCGACCGAAGCGAGTCCGCATGACAGTGCCCGTACCCCGGTTCCCGGCCGGCTTCCTCTGGGGCGTCTCCGCCTCCGCCTTCCAGATCGAGGGCTCGCCCACGGCCGACGGCCGCGGCCCCTCCTCCTGGGACGCCTTCACCGGCGAGCGGGGACGCGTCAAGGACGGCTCCAACGCGGAGGTGGCGACCGACCACTACCGCCGCTACCGGGAGGACGTGGCGCTCATGGCCGAACTCGGCGTGGACGCCTACCGCTTCTCGGTTTCCTGGTCCCGCGTCCTGCCCGACGGGCACGGTCCCGTCAACCGCGCCGGGCTGGACTTCTACGACCGGCTCGTCGACGAACTGTGCGCCGCGGGGATCGCCCCGGCGCCCACCCTCTTCCACTGGGACACCCCGCTCGCCCTGGAGGAGCGGGGCGGCTGGCTGGAGCGCGACACCGCCGAGCGGTTCGCCGCGTACGCCTCCGTGGTCGCGGAGCGCCTCGCCGACCGGGTGCCCATGTGGATCACCATCAACGAGCCCGCCGAGGTCACCCTCCTCGGATACGGTCTGGGCGAACACGCCCCCGGCCGGGAGCTCGTCTTCGACGCCCTGCCCGCCGCCCACCACCAGCTCCTGGCCCACGGGTTGGGCGTACAGGCCCTGCGCGCGGCGGGAGCCCGCCGGATCGGCATAGCGGCCTCGCACAGTCCCGTCTGGGCCGCGGGCGAGAGCGACGAGGACCGCGCAGCCGCCGAGCTGTACGACACCCTCACCAACCGCCTCTTCGCGGACCCGATCCTGACCGGCGCCTACCCGGACGGCCTGGACTCCCTCCTGCCCGGGCCGGTGGCGGAGGACCTCAGGACGATCTCGGCCCCGCTGGACTGGTACGGGGTCAACTACTACAACCCGATGCTCGTCGGCGCGCCGACCCCGGCCGCCGCCTCCGCCTTCGGCGGCATCGAGATCCCCTCCGGACTCCCCTTCGCCATCAGGGAGATCGAGGGGTACGAACGCACCGACTTCGACTGGCCGGTGGTCCCGGACGGGCTGCGCGAACTGCTCGCCACCCTGCGCGAGCGCTACGGCGACCGGCTGCCGCCCCTGTACATCACCGAGAACGGCTGCTCGTACGGCGACGGCCCGGACCCGGGCACCGGCAGGGTCGAGGACGCACGCCGGATCGCCTACCACGACGGCCACCTTCGCGCCCTGCACCAGGCGATGGCCGAAGGTGCCGACGTCCGCGGCTACTTCATCTGGTCGATCCTCGACAACTTCGAATGGGCGGAGGGCTTCCGACAGCGGTTCGGGCTCGTCCACGTCGACTACGACACGCTGGCGCGGACGCCCAAGGAGTCGTACGCCTGGTACCGCGACCTGATCAAGAGCGGCAGATGACCGCCGGGCCGAGGGCCGCGGACGCCGTGGACCCCGCGGACCCCGAGGACCCCGAGGAACCGGGCACCGCGCCCGGCGGCCGGTGGATCGGCGCGCTGTCCCTGGCCAACATCGGGGTGTGGGTCGGCTGGTTCGGCCCGCTGCAACTGCTCCTGGCGCGCCAGGCCGAGCAGCTCACCCCCGAACACAAGGCGGCCACCCTCGCCCTGGTGACGGGCCTGGGAGCGGCCGTCTCGATGGCCGCCAACCCGGTCTTCGGAGCGCTGTCCGACCGTACGACGGCGCGCGCGGGCCGCCGGATCCCCTGGGTGGCCGCCGGGGTCGCGGGCGGGGCCGCCGGCCTGGTGTTCCTCTCCCTGGCGTCGAGCGTCACGGCCGTGATCGCGGGCTGGTGCCTGGTCCAGCTCGCCCTCAACGCGGCCTTCGCCGCCCTCACCGCGGCCGTCCCCGACCAGGTCCCGCCCCGCCGGCGCGGCCTGGTCGGCGGCTGGCTCGGCGTCTCCCAGGTCGTCGGCATCCTGGCCGGCACGGCGCTGGCCACGGTCGCGGGCGGGATCACCGCCGGCTACCTGGCCTGCGCGGGCTTCTCGGTGCTCGCCGCCGTGCCGTACGTGCTGATGCGGCGCGACTCGACGCTCGCACCGGCCGACCGGCCGGCCTTCCGGTGGCGGGCCTTCCTCACCGGCTTCTGGATCGACCCCCGCCGCCACCCCGACTTCGGCTGGGCCTGGCTCACCCGGTTCCTGATGAACCTCTCGTACTCGATCAGCACGATGTACCTGCTCTACTACCTGACCGACGCGGTGCGTTACCGAGGTGACGCGGACACCGGCGTGCTGATCCTCACCGCGCTCAACGCGCTCACCCTGCTCGCCACGGTCGTGATCAGCGGCATCCGCTCGGACCGCAGCGGCCGGCGGAAGTCCTACGTCATCCGGTCGGGGCTGGTCATCGCCGGGGCCACGCTGCTGCTCGCCGTCTGGCAGACCTGGACCGGCGCGGTCGTCGCCTCGCTCGTCCTCGGCCTCGGCTTCGGCGTCTACACGGCGGTGGACTTCGCCCTGCTCACCGACGTGCTGCCGAGTGCGGAGGACCGGGGCAGGGACCTGGGCGTGATCAACATCGCCAACGCGCTGCCCCAGGTCCTGGCCCCGGTGATCGCGGCGCCGGTCGTCACCCACCTCGGCGGGTACACGGCTCTGTACGCCCTCGCGGGCGGCCTCGCCCTCGCGGGCTCGCTCCTCGTGCGCCGCATCCGCTCGGTGCCCTGACCGGGCCCGGGCCCGGGGAGACGAGCAGGGCCCCGCCGCTCCGGAGGTCCGGAGCGGCAGGGCCCCACAGGTGGCCGCGGTGCGGGGATCAGCCGAGGGCCGAGGCAGGCCGGGGCGCGGCCGCCTCCGTACCGGCGGGGTCGGTGCGGTGGGCCAGGAGCCGCTGGGCGAGGACGCCGAAGACGATTCCGAACACGGCCCACATCACGACCTGGACGCTCACCGACGCGACCCGGAACTCCCACAGCAGGGCCGCGGGGAACTCGGGCTTGACGGCGTCGCTGTTGTCCGGGAGGACGAGGAAGGCCAGGGCGGTGGCGACGACGAAGCCGGCACCGGCCGCCAGGGTGGCGTTCCAGTTGCCCAGACGCGGTGCCAGCCGCCGTCCCAGGATGATCGCGCCGACGCCGAGCAGCACGCTGAGCAGGATCATCAGGAAGAACAGCGTGGTGCGCTGCCCGATGGTGTCGGGATTGCCGACGGCCGGCGGGGTGGCCGGATACTTCAGGAACGGCACGAAGTAGACGGTGGCGAAGGCACCCGCCGCCGTGAGCGCGGCCGTTGCCCGGGGGCTGAACCCGCCGACCCGGCCGAGGGCGAAGGAGAACGCGAGGGAGGCGATGCCGCCCAGCGCGACCCCGTAGACGAGCACACCGGTGGCGAGGCCGACGGTGGACTGGACGGGCCGGCTGACGAGTTCTTCCTCTTCCTCGGCGGCGCCGGCGGCGGCTTCGGCGGGCGCGGCAGCGCCGTGACCCGCGTGACCGCCCGCGGGGGCGGCTTCCTTGGCGGCCGCGGCCTCCTCGACGGCGATGGAGCCCCGGACCGGGGGCTCACCGACGACGTAGGCGACGGCGAAGGCGAAGAGTCCGGCGATCAGGCCCGCGAGCATGCCGCGGACCAGAAGGCCTCTGACGGTGGAGGCGTACATGATGTGCAGGCCCCTCAGTGGCAGGGGAAGCCGAGCAGGTGACGGCCGTCGTGCACCCACTCGTGCACGCCCTCGCCGGAGAACACGGCGGTGGCACCCTGCTCGGCGCCGACGAAGTACAGGGCCACGAGCATCAGGAGACCGACGAACAGCGCCCAGGGCAGGACGGCCTTGACGGGCAGCGGAGCCGACGGCGAGACGGCGGGGGCGGGTATGGCGGCGGGAGCAAGGGCCTCGGCCATGGTGGAACCTCCTCGGGGAACGACGCGTCCCATGTGGTGGTGCGGAACGACGGTCCGAGGGTCTGACTCGCCGCGACGCCACCCCCGGTGAGGAGCGCCGTCGCAGCACACAGTGGCGCGACCATGCCGGATTCACACCGGACTTCCGTCTCGCCGTCGTCGCTATGTGCAGATGTCGACGTGACGCTACAGCCCGGCAGGCCGTCGTACCAAGCGGATGAGTTCCTGATCACAGCCCGGACGCCCCGGACGTCCCGTCAGCGCGCTTAACGGTTCGGGAGTTGCGCGGCGTGCTCGCGCACCGCGATCCGCGCCAGCTTCGTGAGCATCATGCCGTTGCGGACCGCGACGACGTAGTCCACGGGGAGGCCGTGCATCCGCGTGCCGGGGCCCCGGAGGGGGTGCCAGTCGAGGGTGAAGAGGGTGTGCTCGCCCCATGGGAGCAGCCGCATGGCGATGCGGGCCGCACCGAAGGGTCCGGCCTTCGCTTCCAGCTGCAGGCGGTGCAGCGGTTCGGAGATGCGGACGACGCAGGTGTCGTCAAGGGTGAGGGGCCCGGCACCGACGCGGACCTTCAGCCGAGCCCCGGCCTCCGGCCAGTGCGGGTCCACGGCGAGGACCTGCCGCGTTCCCGTCACCCACTCGCCGTAGCGGTGGCCGTCGGACAGCAGGTCCCAGACCTCGGCGGGCGAGCTGAGGATCAGACGGCGGTTCCGGGCCATGTTCACGCTCCTGGAGGAGGGGCGGCACGGCGGCACCCCCGAGTTCCCACGGGCTTGGCTTCCAGCCTCATACCGGGCGCGGTGTCCGTGCAGCCCGAGCACTCCGGACGAGTGACTCGCGCCGAGGGCAGGCGGGCTCTGGCAACTTCGCGTGGGGGGACGCCGTCGTCGAGGCGCCGCACGGAACGCAGCGCGAGGCGGCACGGCCCCTTCGGCCCGCGTTCCGACTCGCCCGGATGGCCCGGGGCGCGACAGCATGGAGGGAGGGGCGGCCGGCGCAATGCCTCGGAGGAGGCGATACGGACAGTGACCAGTGATGGCTTTGCGTTCTGTGGCGCCGAGCTTGCCGCTGTCTATGTGGTCGCCGACCAGGGCAGGGAACTGCATCTCGCCGAGCTGACCGGCAACCTCGGTGTCCTCTACGGGCTGCCCGCGGTGCTCGCCGTGGCCGGCCATTCGCCCGCCGCCGCGGCCTTCAGGTCCGGCCGCCCGCTGTGGCTGGATCCCAAGGAACTCGCCACGTTCATCGAGCAAGATCCCCACCACGTCCCCACCCGCGCCCGGGACGACGGCCCCGACTCGCCGGCCAGGACCTCGCTGGGCGCGCTGCCCCTGGGACACGGCGACCAAGATCTCGGGTGCCTGATCGTGGCGGGAGCCGTCGGAGACGGCTTCAGCGCCGACGACCGCAGCCTTCTGGAGCTCTACGCCGATCAGGTCGCCGCCGGACTCCAGTCGGTGGCCGCCCGCTCCGCCGGACGTGCGGCCCCGCAGGTGCATCTGGGACAGTCCCTGGTACCGGAACAAGGCGGCGCCTTCATCCTGGAACTGAGCACCGGCCGTATGGAGGCCCATGCGCACGTGCTGGAACTGCTCGGTCTGCCTCCCGAGCGGTTCGACGGGCAGGTGGAGACCCTGCTCGCCTGCGCCGTCCCCGACGACATGCCCGCGTTGATGGCGATCGTGGAGCCGGACCGGCTGGCCGCCGACGGGCAGCAGCTGGCGTTCCGTATCCGCCGCCCGAACGGTGAGCTGCGCTGGCTGGGTCTGCGCTGCCGCGTGGAAGTGGACTCCGGGGGCGCTCCGCAGCGCGTCCTGGGCGTGGTGGCCGATGCCGCGTATCTGAGGCCCAGTGCCGACGAGGTCTCCCTCGTGCAGCGGCTTTCGGCCGCGCTGGCGGGAGCGGCGTCCATCCGGGAGGTCAGCCGGCTGGTGGTCGCCGCGCTGCGCGAGCCGCTCGGCGCCTCCCGGGTCGCGGTCGGTGTACTGGAGCCGGAACGGCTCGTCGTCACCGCCCTCGACCCGCCGGAGCCCGATGCCTGGCCCGAGGTCTGGCGCTCGGAATGGCGATCCGTGTGGCCCGACGTCCCGCTCGGCGACCTGCCCACTTTGCGGAGCGCGCTGCGTGAGGGGCACATGAGTCTGTGGCCGCCCGGCGCGGCGCTCGAAACCGGTTTGCTGGGCGTGGGCCCCGGCGGTCTCGCGGTGCTGCCGCTGCCCGCCGAGGGCAGGATGACGGGCGCCTGTCTGGTGGGGTGGGACGCGGAGCACCGGTTCGGACCGGAGGAGCGTTCGCTGCTGACCGCGACAGGAGGGCTCGCGGGGCAGGCGCTGGTGCGGGCCCGCGCTCTGGACGCGGGCCACGAACTCGCCAGCATGCTCCAGCGCAGTCTGCTGCCCCGCAAGCTCCCGGAGTTGCCGGGCGCGGTCGCGGTGGCCCGCTATCTCCCCGCGACGGCGGGACTCGAGGTGGGCGGCGACTGGTACGACGTCATTCCGCTCCGTGACGGTCACGCGGCCTTCGTCATCGGGGACGTACAGGGGCACAGCGCGGCAGCGGCCACCATCATGGGCCAGATGCGTACGGCAGTCAGGGCCTACGCGGTGGAGGGCCACCCGGCCGATGTGGTCGTCGCGCGGGCCAACCGGCTGCTCGTAGGCATGGAGACCGACCTGTTCGCCACCTGTGCGTACGTGGACCTGGACATGGAGGAGGGCATCGCCAAGGTTGTACGTGCGGGCCATCTGCCGCCGGTACTGCGCCATCCCGACGGTGTCACCGAGGAGTTGGAGGTCGAGGGCGGCCCTCCACTGGGAGTGCTCGCGGAAGCCGAATTCCCCATGACCGAGGCGGGGCTGCTTCCCGGAACCCTGCTCATGCTGCTGACGGACGGACTGGTCGAGTCCGCCAGGCTGCCGCTGGAGAAGGGCATGCGGCGGGTGCGCGAGGTGCTCGCCGCGTCCAACCCGGTGGATGTGGGAGGGGTCGCCGACGAACTGGTCGTCACCGTGGGCCGTCGTCATGACGACGTCGCGTTGTTGCTCCTGCGCTACGACGGCACACGGGACCGGCCGATGCGCAGCCACTGGACGGTGTGGCGGCTGCCCGACGCGGTCATGCACGCGCGCCGCTTCACGGCGCGGACCCTGCGGGCCTGGGGAGTGACGGAGGAACTCGACGCGGCCCTGCTGGTCGTGTCCGAGTTGGTCACCAACGCCATCGCGCACACCCAGGGCGCGGTGGGCATGGACCTGACCTTGTCGGCGGACCGACTGCGGATCGCCGTGAACGACGCGTCGCCGCGCAGCCCCGTCAAACCGATGTCGGTGAGCTGGGAAGAGACCGGCGGTCGGGGGCTGCTCATCGTCGAGGCGATGACGATGGCCTGGGGATCGGTGCCGCTCAGCGGAGGCAAGCAGGTGTGGGCCGAGATTCCCTGGCACCGAGCGAGCGCCTGACGCACGGTCGCCGCGGTGCGTCAGTTCTGTGCGGTGGCGCCGCCCGCCTGGTCGGCGGCCGCGGCCGCGGCCGCGGCCGCGGCCGCCTTCTCGCGCATCTTGCGCACCAGCTCCGCCTTTCTGTCGGCGGCGCCCTGGCGGTCGAGGTTGCGGTGCGGACCGTTGTTCTGGCGTTCGGCGCGGGACTGCCTCTTGCGCTGGCCGCCGCCCTGGCCGACGGGGTTGTCGATGTTCTTGCTGTCGGGCACGGGTTCTCCCGGTGGTGATGTGAAGTGATCTACGGATTCATCGGTGAGGACGCTGACGTTACCCGGGTTCCCCGCCCCCGCGCGCCTCGGGGTGCGGACGCCGGGCCCCGGGCCGATCATCGATCAGTGGCCCGGCGCCACCCGCCCCGCGCAGGCCCCTGACCGGCACACGGGCGCAGCGGTCCAGGACGGGCCCGAGCGGTGCGGACGCGGGGCAGGTCGTCGAAGACTGGAGCGGGGACGAGTGGTCGGGTTCAGCGGCACGGTGGTCATCGGGATCGGCAACGAGTTCCGCCGGGACGACGGGGCCGGGTGGGCCGTCGTCTCGTTGCTGAGGGGGCGGGCGGCGCAGCGGCGGCTGCCGCCGGGCACCGTCCTCGCGCAGTGCGACGGGGATCCCGGGCGGTTGCTCGACCTCTGGGGGGATGCCGGCCTCGCGGTCGTCGTCGATGCCTGCTTCCCGCCATCGGCGCAGCCGGGGCGGACGCACCGGTGGGAGGGCACCGAAGGGAGCACGCTGCGTCCGGCCGGCCCGGGGAGACACAGTACGCACGGGCTGGGGCTGGCCGAGGCGCTGCGGCTCGGCGAGGTTCTGGGGCGCCGCCCCGGCCGTCTGGTCGTGTACGCGGTCGAAGGCGCGGACCGCTCGCTGGGTGCGGGCACGACCCCTGGCGTGGCGGCCGCGGTGCCACGTCTGGCCCGGCGCATCGAGGCGGACATCGCACGGCACGACGTGTCCTCGCGCCACGGCGGCTCCGGTACGGGACCACCACCCGCCGGGACTCGCCGGACGGCGTTCGGGGCGCGGCGGCCACCCGCCTGACACCCTGTCCGTGAGCAGGTGGGCCGTTTGCGTCGCGGGCTCCGCCCCGGGCTTTCGTGCGCGGAGGAGAGGTACAGGCATGAGCGATCCCCAGGACACCGCGAGGGGACGGGCTCCCGGCCGCGGTGCCGAGGCGGTGCTCGACCGCAGCGGTCTCGACGCGCTCGTGCGGGTCCTGAAGGGCCGCGGCCGTACGGTGATCGGCCCGACCCTGCGCGACGGAGCGATCGTCCTCGACGAACTGGATTCCGCCGCCGAGCTGCCCTACGGGTGGGGCGTGGAGCTGGAGGCGGGGCGGTACCGGGTGCGCCGGCGCGACGACGGGGCCGCCTTCGCGCACAGCGCCGGACCCCAGTCCTGGAAGTCGTTCCTGCACCCCGAGCGGGTCCGGCAGTGGTCGGCCGACCGGGGGCCCGGCGGGGCGCTGACCGTGCGCGAGGAGGAGCCGGAGAGGGTCTCGTACGCGTTCCTCGGCGTGCGGCCCTGCGATCTGCGCGCCATCCGGATCCTGGACCGGGTGATGTCCGGCGGCCGCTTCCGGGATCCCGCCTACCTGTCCCGGCGGACGGGAGCCTTCCTGATCGCCGTCGAGTGCACCGAGCCGGGCGCCACCTGCTTCTGCGTCTCGATGGGCACGGGACCGGCCGTGGACGCCGGATACGACCTCGCGCTCACCGAGGTGGTCGACGACGGGGGCCACCGCTTCCTGTGCCGGAGCGGGACCGAGGAGGGGGCAGCGGTCCTCGCGGAACTCCCGTCCCACGCCGCCGACGACGCCGTCCGTGCCGCCGCCGAGGACGGGGTGCGCGAGGCCGCCGCCCGGATGGGCCGGTCCATGCCGCCGGTGGACCTGCGCGCGCTGATGCGGGACACGCTGGACGCGGACCGCTGGGACGACGTCACCGCCCGGTGCCTGAGCTGCGGCAACTGCACCATGGTCTGCCCGACCTGCTTCTGCACCACCACCGAGGACGTGACCGACCTGACCGGCGACCACGCCGAGCGGTGGCGCCGCTGGGACTCCTGCTACGACCTGGACTTCTCGCTGCTGCACGGCGGCCCGGTCCGGTCCTCCCCCCGCAGCCGCTACCGCCAGTGGCTCACCCACAAGCTGGGCACCTGGCACGACCAGTTCGACAGCTCCGGCTGCGTCGGCTGCGGCCGCTGCATCGTCTGGTGCCCCACCGGTATCGACCTCACCGAGGAGGCCCGCGCACTGCACCAGGAGGCCGTACGGAAGGAGGGCGGGCCGTGACCACGGCTCCGGAGGCGCCGGGCGGCGGGGGACTGCTCGCCGGCCTGCCCGTGGAGGAGCGGGACCGGGAGCGGCTGGCGGCCCTGGCCCGCGACGTCCTCATGCCGGGCGCCTCGCGGGTGTTCGAGGAAGGCGGCGAGGCGGACCGCTTCTGGATCATCCGCTCGGGCACGGTCGCACTCGACGTCCAGGTGCCCGGCCGGGGCCGGGTGGTCGTCGAGACGATCGGTGCGGGAGGCCTGCTCGGCTGGTCGTGGCTGTGCCCGCCCCGGCAGTGGCACCTCGGCGCCGAGACCCGGGAACCCACCCGCGCCTGGGAGTTCGACGCCGCCGCCGTACGCGCCCTGTGCACGGAACGGCCCGCGCTCGGTCTGGCATTCGTCACGCAGGTCGCCGGGACGATCGGCGAAAGGCTCAGGGCCACGCGCACCCGGCTGCTCGACCTGTACGGACCGCCGCAGAGCGGGCCCACGCCGTGACCCCGACACCGGCCCTGACACCGCTTCCGCACCGTGTGGTGGACCGGCGGGAGGAGACGCACGACACGGTCACGCTCACGCTGGAGCCCGTCGGTGAGCACCTGCCCGCCTTCACCCCGGGCCGCTTCGCGATGCTGTACGCGTTCGGCGTGGGCGAGATCCCCGTCTCCGTGTCGCGACTCCCCGACGGGCGGCGAACCGCGCACACGGTCCGGGCGGTCGGCGCGGTCTCCCGCGCACTGTACGAGCTGGGGCCCGGCGCGCAGGTCGGGGTCCGGGGCCCGTTCGGAGCCGGATGGGACACGGCCGCCGCCCGCGGCCGGGACGTCCTGGTCGTCGCCGGAGGCATCGGCCTCGCCCCCTTGCGCCCCCTCGTCCACGCCGTACTGGCCGAGCCGGGCGCCTACGGGCGGCTGAGCGTCCTCGCCGGCGCCAGGACCCCCGGCGATCTGCTGTACGCGGACGAGTTCCCCGCGTGGCGACGACCGTTCGCGGAGGCCACCGTGGACCGGCCCTCCGCCGACTGGACCGGCAGGGTCGGAGTCGTCACCGCACTGATCGGTGAAGCCCGGTTCCATCCGGCGGACACGACCGCCTTCGTCTGCGGTCCCGAGGTCATGATCCGGGCGACCGCGCGCGCCCTGGTCGACCGCGGCGTGCACCCCACCCACATCCAGGTCTCCCTCGAACGCAACATGCGCTGCGCCACCGGCCACTGCGGCCACTGCCAGCTCGGCCCCCTGCTGCTCTGCCGGGACGGCCCCGTCATCGGCTACGACCGGGCCGAATCCCTGCTCACCGTACGGGAGCTGTGAGATGAACACCCCCACCGCGCCGCAGCGGACCGCCCGCCCCCGGCTGGGCGTCTTCAAGTTCGCCTCGTGCGACGGCTGCCAGCTCACGCTCCTCGACTGCGAGGACGAACTGCTCGGCATCGCCGCCGAGCTGGAGATCGCCCATTTCGCTGAGGCGTCCGGCGACGTCGCGCCCGGCCCGTACGATCTCGCGCTCGTCGAAGGCTCGGTCAGCACCCCCGAGCACCTGGACCGGATCCGGCGCGTCCGCGCCGACTCCCGCCACCTCGTCACCATCGGCGCCTGCGCCACCGCCGGAGGCGTCCAGGCCCTGCGCAACCACGCCGACGCCGAGGAGTACCTGGCGACCGTCTACGCCCGCCCCGACTACATCGCGACCCTCGCCACCTCCACACCCATCTCCGCCCACGTCCCCGTCGACTTCGAGCTGCGCGGCTGCCCCATCGACCGCGGACAGCTGCTGGAAGTCATCACGGCCTTCCTCGCCGGACGCAAACCGGGCATCCCGAACCACAGCGTCTGCTTCGCCTGCAAGCGCCGGGGCAACGTCTGCGTCACCGTCGCCCACGGCACGCCCTGCCTCGGCCCGGTCACCCACGCCGGCTGCGGAGCCCTGTGCCCGACCTACGGACGCGGCTGCTACGGCTGCTTCGGTCCGGCCGGAACCACGAACCTGCCCGCGCTCGTACCGCTCCTGCACCGCGACGGGATGGACGAGGAGGACATCGGCAGGTTCCTGCACACCTTCAACGTCACCGCGTTCACCGCCGTCGAGGAGCAGGGACCCGGCGTGACGGACACGAAAGGAACCGGATGAGCCGGCCCACCCCACGCTCCCGGCTCCTGCGGATCCCCGCCCTCACCCGCGTCGAGGGCGAGACCGCGCTCCACCTGCGCGTCCATGACGGCACCGTCACCGAGGCGCGACTGGCGATCTACGAGCCCCCGCGGTTCTTCGAGGCCTTCCTGCGCGGCAGAGCCCATACCGAGCCCCCCGACCTCACCTCCCGCATCTGCGGGATCTGCCCCGTCGCCTACCAGTTGAGCGCCTGCCGGGCGATCGAGGACGCGTGCGGCGTCACCGTCGGCGGACAACTGGCCGCCCTGCGCCGCCTGCTGTACTGCGGAGAGTGGATCGAGAGCCAGACCCTGCACATCCACCTGCTGCACGCGCCGGACTTCCTCGGCCACCAGGACGTGATCGGCCTGTCCCGGGACCACCGGGAGCACGTGGAGCGCGGACTGCGCCTCAAACAGACCGGCAACGCGGTGGTCGAGCTGCTCGGGGGGCGGGCGATCCACCCCGTGAACGTCCGGCTCGGCGGCTTTCACCGCACCCCGACCCGCAACGAGCTCCGGCCCCTCGCGGAGCGATTGCGTACCGCCCTGGACGACGCGTGGGACACCGTCCGCTGGGTGGCCGGCTTCGACTTCCCCGACGCCGAGTGCGACGCCGACCTGTTCGCCCTCGCCGAGACCGGTACGTACGCCATCGAGTCCGGCACCCCCACCGTGCTGCCGTACGGCGAGCCCCCGGCGCCCCGCGGTTTCCCGCTCCAGGACTTCTGCGACCACGTCACCGAGGTGCACGTCCCGTACTCCACGGCTCTGCAGTCCCGGCTGGACGGACGCAGGCACCTCACCGGCCCGCTCGCGCGCTGGGCCATCAGCGGCCACCTGCTGTCACCCACGGCCCTCGAAGCGGCCCGGGAAGCCGGACTGGGCGGGCCTCCACTGCTCCCCGGGGCGGTGGGCGCCGGGCCCGGTCCGGTCGGCAGGAACCCCTACCGCAGCATCCTGATCCGTGCGGTGGAAGTGCTGTACGCCGTGGAGGAAGCGCTGCGCATCATCGCCGCGTACGAGCCGCCGCCCCACCCGTACGTCGAGGTGCCGGCCCGCGCCGGCACCGGACACGGGGCCACGGAAGCGCCGCGGGGCCTGCTCTACCACCGCTACGAGCTCGGCGACAGCGGCCTTGTCACCGACGCCCGTCTCATTCCGCCGACGGCGCAGAACCAGGGCGCCATCGAGGAGGATCTGCGCCGGATCGTCCAGGCCGGACTCGACCGCGGCGAGGATTCGCAGGCCGAGCTCACCCGGCTGTGCGAACGTGCGGTCCGCAACCACGACCCGTGCATCTCGTGCTCGGCGCACTTCCTGGAACTGGACATCGAGCACATCCGCCAAGACCCCTCGTGAGCACCGCGCTCGCTGCCCGACACCGCGTACGTGGCCGGGGCTCCCCGGGGACGGAAAGGGGCCGTCGGGCCGTGGCGGGCCCCACCGGACCGTGGTGTGATGAAAGTGACGGAAGGAGTCCCGGGAGGCTGCGGAGAAGCGGCCGGCGGCCGTGCACCGCACCATCAGGATCCGCGAGAAGCGGATGGACTCCCTCCGCCCCCTCGTGCGCGTGGGGCGGGGTCGCCTCTTTCACGCCCCGGCCGGTTTCTGCGGCTCCCCGGGCCCCGCCCGGCAGGTGAGGCCCCGGCCGCATGCTCCGGAAGGAGGACGGCCATGTCACGGACGGTGGCGGCGCCGCGGGAGGTCCATGTCCTCCTCGCGGACGGGGCGACCGTCGCCGTCCGGCCGGTCCGCCCGGACGATCTGGCGGAGGTGGCCGCGTTGTCCCGGCTGGCGGACGACCTGCCGCAGCTCGCCGAAGCCGACCTCAACCCGGTCATCGCCCGTCCTGACGGCCTCGACATCGTGGACGTCCGGATGCGGCTCGCCCCCGCCCGGCCGTACGACCCGTACCTGCGCCGGCTTCGCTGACGCGGCGACGCTGTGGTGGCCGACGGCCGGCCGTGGACCGCGGACCGGCGCTGCGGCCGACTCGCGTGTGTGGTTGCGCACGCGTGGACTCCGGCCCGGACTCCCCTTCCCGGCCGTCCGGGCGATCAGGCCCCGAGCGCCCGGTGCAGTCCGAGCCGGTCGGTGCCCAGTTTCGTGAAGACCGCGGACAACAGCTCGGACACCGTTTTGGCGTCGGTGCGCATCGCCGCGGCGATCGACCTGTTGTCCATCCCCGCCGAGGCGTGGCGGGCAGCTGTGAGCTCCGCGACGGTCAAGGTGTCCTGCTCGGAGGTGCGCAGACGGCGGGGCCGAAGACCTGCCGCGGCCAGCTGGGTCCTGGCCCGGCTCACGAGCCCGTCGGCGCCGCAGTCGGCGGCCAACTCCATGCCGCGGTAGGTCTGCTGTGCCGCCTGGTGCGGGTCGCCGATGGCGTGCAGGGCCATGCCGTGGTCGATGAGCGCGTGCGCGAGTTCGCAGGCGGCCGGTGACTGTTCGAGGTACTCCACCGCCTCCTGCAGCAGGCCCGCAGCCTGAAACGGGTCCGCGGCCGTGGCCGCGACGCGCAGGGCGTGTCCGATCACGCTGGACGTCCCGAACGCGCGGGCCCGTGCGACAGCTTCGGCCGCCGTGGCCCGTGCCTGCTCGGGCGCGTGCGTTGCCTGTGCGAGCGCCAGGTCCAGCTGCCAGGGACTCCAGGAGGGATTGCGCGTTCCGCGCAGATCCAGGCGCCGGCCGGCTGCGGTGAGGTGGTGCTCCGCCTCCTCGATCCTGCCCTGGGCCAGGAGCAGTTTGCCCCACACCGCCTGCGGATCGGGATAGACCACGGCCTGGGGGAAGCCGTCCGCCAGCCTGTAGGCATTGGCGATGCGCTGGGCCTCGGCGGTGTTCCCCCGGGCGAGCAGGGTCTCGATGAGGGTACCGATCGCGTACCACTGCGCCGGTGTCCCGGTGCCGACGCGGTCGGCGATCTGGAGGCCGTTGCGTACGAAGTCCTCGGCCTCGGCGAGCTGCCCGCGCCGGTAGCGGACGTAGCCCAGCAGGGTGTAGACGAACGACAGGTGCGCGCCGCGCCAGCCCTTCTCCTCGAACTCGATGATCGCCGTGTTGAAGAGGTCCTCGGCCCGGCCGGGCTGGTCGCAGTACATGAGCGTGACCGCGAGGACGGCGGGCACCTCGAAGCCGAAGTCCTGGTCGGTCCAGCTCATGCCCCCGTCGAGCGCTTGTTCCGCGTACTCCAGGGCGGTGGAGGCGGGCTCTCCGCGCATCGCGGCGTCCCAGGCCCGCAGACCGAGGATGTGCCGCTCGGCCAGACCCCGGCCGGTGAGCCGCTTGGCGAACTGGGCGAGGAGCCGGGAGCGGGCGGGCGAGTTCTCCTCGTCGAACCGGACGGCGTTCCATTTGAACTGCTCGGCCTGCATGCGCAGCCGCGTACGGGAGTTCGTGGCACGCCGGGCCTCGTCCGCGAGGAGCTCTGCCGCCGGACCCAGCTGGCCCGTGTGGCCGAGCGCCTGGGCGAGCCGGTACGTGATCGCCTCGCGCAGGGCCTGGTCGGTCTTGGGCTCCTCCAGCGCGGCCCTGAGCTGGTTGATCGTCGTCGCGGGGTCGTGCAGGAGGTTGGCGGATCCGAGTTCGAACAGGACCTCGGCGCGGTCCTCCATCTCCGGGGGCTCACGCAGGGCACGGGCCAGGTAGCGGCGCGCGGCATCGGGAGCGCCCGCGGAGAAGCTCTCGCGCGCGGCCTGGCGCAACTGCTGTACGACCCAGGGGTCGCCCTCGGGGTGCATTTCCAGGAGGTGGCGGGCGGCGGCCGCGGAACCCTGCCCGTCGTCGATCACGGCCTGGGCGGCCATCCCGTGCATGGCTACGCGTACCCCGGGCGGAATCGAGCGGTACACGGCGGTGGCGATGAGCGGGTGGAAGAACTCCACGACTTCCTTGCGCCGCACGCCCGGGAGGACGGTCAGGATGCGAGCGGCCCGCAGCCGGTCGATGGCCTCGGCGGCCTGGGCCTCACCGAGGGCGGCCACGCCACTGACGATGCCGAGGGGGACGGCGGTACCGAGCACGGCGGCTGCCCACGCGAGCCGAACGGTGGACGTGCCGAGCTGTTCGAGCCGGTCGATCAGGCCGCTACCCTTGACCGCGGAAGCCAGCTCGCGCAGTTGGGGGATGTTGCCCTGGTACGGCTTCAGCCCCCGGTCGCGGCCCTTCATGACCAGCTCGACCACCTCGAAGGGGTTTCCGCCGGTGATCGCCCAGCATTCGCGGCAGAACAGGTTGTCAGCGTTCTCACCGAGGGCGTCGCGCACGATGCGCGCGACGGCGCTCGTGGTCAGGGGAGCCAGCTCGTGCGGGCGCGTCCCCTGGCGTCCCATGAGGGCGCGCAGCGCGGCGGCGCCGGCGGGGATCTCGTCGGGCCGACAGGCCACCATGATCAGCATGGCCAGTTCCTCGGCGCGCGCCGCGAAGGAGGTGAGCCAGCTCAGGGACTCCGCGTCCGCCCAGTGAGCGTCGTCGACGATCAGCACGACGGGGGCGTTGCGTACCGCTAAATGTGTGACCACCCAGTCGAGTCCGTCGCGCACGCCCTGCGGGTCGGGCCCCGTCGGACCCTTCGGGGCGGCCGTCAGCCCGAGCGCGGGGGCGATGATGCCGTACCAGTTGCCGAGCGCCTCGCGCCGTTCGTCCTCGCTCATGGCGGCGAGCGCCGGCTGGATGAGCTGGCGCATCACGTGGAACGGAACCTGCCTCTCCTGCTCGCCGCCGCGCGCGAAGAGCACGGTGCAGGAGCGGTCGGCGGCGTGGCGGCGGGCCTCGTTCAGGAGGGTGGTCTTGCCTATGCCGGCCGATCCGGCGAAGGTCAGGACACCCCCGCTGCGGTTGGCCGAGCCATTGCCCGCGATGCCGCAGAGGACGTCCACCGCGCGTTGGATCGCGAGGACTTCCGCCTCCCGCTCCAGCAGGGGCTGAGTGTTCCAGCTACTCGGTTCCGTGACCTGCGACATCCTTTGCCCCCTCCACCACGTGCGGGAGAGTGTACGGGTCGGAGGAGGAGTTGATGTTGTTTCAGCACACTATTGCGGAATCTCGTCACTCATATGAGAAGAGTGTTGTATCTTCCGCGCCACGGGAATCATCGGCAGTTCGCTGGGCTGCGGAATCCCCGCGGGACGTTCGCGCACGGTGATGCCCGGGGCCGGCTTCAGGTGCCATCGCGAGGCGACGGTTGCCACCGCGGTCAGGATCTCCGTCACGGCGAAGGAATCGCCGATGCACTTGTGCTGGCCGGCCCCGAACGGTACGTAACTGTGGGTGCGGGAGCGCTCCTTCGCCCTCTTCTGCCAGCGGTCCGGGTCGAAGACGCCGGGGTCGGGGAAGAGCACGGGGTCCCGGTGCAACGCGTACGGACTGTAGGCCACTTCGGCGCCGGCCGGGATCGAGGTTCCGCCGAGGGTGAGGGGGGCCAGGGCCCTGCGGGTGAAGAGCAGGGGGGAATGCAGGCGCAGGGCCTCCTGGAAGACGTCGTGCGTGTACGTCAGCGCGGGTATGTCTTCGGGACGCACGGGCCGTGACCCCACCACTGAGTCGACTTCGGCGTGGACGCGCGCCTCCACCTCGGGGTGCCGGCCGATCTCGTGGAAGATCCAGGACAGGGTGGTCGCAGAGGTCTCGGTGCCGGCGAGCATGATGGCGATGACCTCGTCCCGCACCTGCTCGGCATCCATCGGCGAGCCCGTCTCGGAGTCCACGGCCGCCAGCAGCAGCGAGAGCAGGTCGTGGCGGTCGCCGCGCCCGGTCGGCGCCTCCGCACGGTACTGCTCGATCACCTCGTCGATGATGCGGCGCAGCCGGGCGGCTGCGCCGTCGAACCGCCGGTTGTAGGGAATGGGCAGCCGGTCCAGCGACTTGGGCATGACCGCCCGCACGAGCATGCCCTCCAGGACGATGGGCAGCGAGCGGTGCACCTCGTCGACGGCGGGCCGGCTCAGGTCCCCCGAGAAGATCATCTCGGCGACCGAGGACATCGCGTACCCGCGCGCCTCCGTGACCATGGAGATCTCACGGCCGGCCGTCCACGACGCGGACATCACCTCCGCCTGCCGGCACATCACCTCGGCGTACTCTGTGATGTTTTTTTGATGGAAGGCGGGCTGCATCATGCGGCGCTGCTTGCGGTGGAAGTCACCGTCGGTGGTCACGATCCCGTTGCCGAACACCGGGCGGAGCCTGTCGAAGATCCTTCCCCGGCCGAACTGCTGCGCCTGCTGGACCAGTACGGAGTGGACGTGCTCCGGGCTCGTCAGCACGTGGACGGGCCAGGTGCCGATGTCGAGCCGTACGATGTCGCCGTGTTCCCGGAGCGACTCCAGGAACGCGATCGGCCGGCGCCACAGTTGCAGCGCGTGACCCAGGAGCGGTAACCGTCCTGGAGCGACCGGAGCATGGACCTCGGGACCGGAATGCGTCTCAGATGCCATGAGCTGACTTTCCGTCACGCCGCGGAGACAAGATCCGGGCGGGTGTACGCAGACTCCAGTCCGGCCGCGAACCGTTCGTCGCTGTACCGCGTGCACTCGTAACGCTGCCACAGATCGGCGCCGATCATCCAGTCCTCGTAACTGCGCACGCAGCGCGTGACCGCGTCGACCAGCGACGGGTCCGCCCCGGGGAGCGCGCCGACGGCCTGAACCAGACGTTCTTCTTGGGTCAGATACTGCTCGATGCGCTCCTGGATGCGCCCCTCGACCGCCTGGACGGCGTCGGGAAGGGAGCACTTCTCCCAGAAGGAGATGAGGGAGACGAGGTTGTTGGGGTCCCCGCAAGCGTGCTCCTTCGGCAGGGAGAACACGTCGTTGCCCCATGAGATGACATCGAGCACGCTCGCGGCGAGAGCTCGGAACTCGGGGAGGTCGTGGACGTCCTGCGGGAGGTCGATCCCGAGCCCGGCCTCCACCATGTCCATCATCGGAAGGATCTGGGAGCTGTGGCGGCGCATGAGGACGTACTCCTGGACCCCCGGGCGGCTCGTGGTGGCGCGGTTGCCCGCCTCCTGGTCCAAGGAGTCGAGCATGAGGGGGACATGTGTGCGGTAACGGGCCGCGGTCCCCTCGTTCATGCCCGCCAGGATCCGGTCGCACAGGTCCACGAATCCCGTCACCAACGGATTTCGGCCCGCTGTCGACCTCTCGATCCGCCCCGTTCGCAGATAGCCGGTGATCGCATCGGTGACGGGTCGCCAGGCCGCGACCTTTCCGGCCCTGATGAGGTGGTCGTGCTGGTCATCCAGGACGAACGACCAGGCCATCCACTCGGCGAGCAGGAGGACCCGCTCGTAGGGGACGTCACCGCTCACCCGACCGGCCAGGTGGCCCACGCCGATGCCCGAGAACTGCTCGGCTGCGGTGGTCACCAGTTCGTGTTGCAACACCCACGAGGTCGCCTCGGCGTTCGCCCGGGCGGCCCCGGGATGCTTGGAGTTTCCGAACGGAAGGTGGAAATCGGGGACGGAAAAAGAACCGAGCTGGGCCATTGATCCCCCACGGAAGAATCGGATTCGTCAATACCCGCTCACTGCCCGACCGCGCTGTACACCCGCGACTCCAACGCCCCTCTCCTGCGACATCGCCGTGTCCACGCCAGGTGACGGGCGGATTGAACCGGTCACGGATTGGCCTGATCCAGCCCGTCTGCGGCTACATCAGGCCACCTGTGAACTCATTTACCCCCAAGACGCAGCACGCTGTCAATGTTGGCGGAGTGAACGCAGGTAATCCATCCCGGAATTGCCGAAATCGCGATCATTTCGAATGTGCAATTGGCATAGTCGATTGCGTTCGGAGTGCCTGGGGCCAGAGGTGCCTGAGAGAAGACAGCCCGGCCGGCCGGGTGGCCGAAGAGCGCCCTCGGAGCGGGGGCCTCTGCCTACACTGCGCAGGGCAACAGCCGTTGGAGAAGGGCGGAAGCGTGACCGAGAATCATGCGCCGGACCCTGGAGAGCCTGGAACGCCGGTGGATACCGGCGGGCCGGGAGGCGGCCTGGAGGCCGACGTCCTCGGCTCCCATCTGGAGTTGTTGCGGACGCGGTTGAGCGGAGAGCAGTTCGAGGCACTCGTCCGAGCCGTCCAGACCACCTGCACGCTCCTGGCCGAGGAGCAGCAGGTACTCCTGGGAGAGCCGCAGGAGGGCGGGCTCACCCCCGACCTCCGGGGAGAGTACCTGTCCCTCATGGCAGTGATGATCACTGGACACCTTGACCACCGCCTGGTCGAGTTCAGGACCTTCGACGGAGGCAAGGGCTGGGCGGTCGTGGAGAACCCCCGCACCCGTGACCGACACCCCGGCACGCCCCCGGCCGCTCGCGACGCGGCGCGACACGCGTGGTTCGAGGGCCGCCTGGACGGCATCACCCGCGCGACCGACTCCCCGGCTCCCTGACGGGACCGCCGGCAGCAGCCGACGTCCTCACCGACGCCACGCCGGCCAGGCCGAGCACGGCATGGGAACCCCCGACTGGTTCCGTGTGCACCTGACGGACATCCCCGAGGCCGCCGCCCGGCTGCCGGCGGTACGCACCCACGACGACCCCGGACCACCCGTCTGCGCCCCCTCCGGACGCGCGGACGGTCCCGACCAGGGGCCCCGGCAGGGTCGGTCGGACGGAGACATGGGTGCGGTCCACATCCTCGGGGCGGGAAGTGTGGCGACCGGCACCATGTGCCGTTGACCTGCGCGTTCCTATGGTGTGGCGACACGGATTCGTCCCCGCCCCCAGCCCGGAAGTGGTACTCATGGCCGCCTCTGCCACACCGTCAGCGAGCCCCGGCAACATCAGGAGAGTCGTCGCGGCGAGCCTCGTCGGGACCACCATCGAGTGGTACGACTTCTTCCTCTACGGCTCCGCCGCCGCCCTCGTCTTCAACAAGCTGTTCTTCCCCAGCAGTGAACCCCTGGTCGGCACCCTCCTGGCCTTCCTCACCTACGCCATCGGCTTCGCTGCCCGCCCCCTCGGCGGTGTGGTCTTCGGGCACTACGGCGACAAGATCGGCCGCAAGAAGCTCCTCATCCTCAGCCTCCTCATGATGGGCGGCGCCACCTTCGCCATGGGCCTGCTGCCCACCCACGCGAGCATCGGCGTCGGCGCACCCGTCCTCCTCACCCTGCTGCGCCTGATCCAGGGCTTCGCCCTCGGCGGCGAATGGGGCGGCGCGGTCCTGCTCGTCTCCGAGCACGGGGACGACAAGAGCCGCGGTTTCTGGGCCTCCTGGCCGCAGGCCGGCGCGCCCGGCGGGAACCTGCTCGCGACCGGTGTCCTCGCGCTGCTGGCCGCCGTCCAGTCCGACGAGGCGTTCCTCGCCTGGGGCTGGCGCATCCCCTTCCTGCTCTCCGGTGTCCTCGTCGTGGTCGGACTGTGGATCCGGGTGTCGGTCGCCGAGTCGCCCGTCTTCCTGGAGGCACAGGCCAGGGCGGCCGCGCAGGCTGCCGCCGGCGCCAAGGAGAAGCTCCCCGTCGCCGAGGTGTTCCGTACGAACTGGCGCGGGGTCCTCACCGCCATCGGCACCCGCCTCGGCGAGAACATCTCGTACTACATCCTCACCGCGTTCCTCCTCGTCTACGTCACCACCCACCTCGGACTGTCGAAGAGCAACGGCCTGAACGCCGTCCTCATCGGTTCCGCCGTCCACTTCGTCACCATCCCGGCCTGGGGCGCGCTCTCCGACCGCGTCGGACGCCGTCCCGTGACCCTGATCGGCTCGGTCGGCATGACCGGATGGGCCTTCGCCTTCTTCGCGATGCTGGACACCAAGTCGTTCCCGGTGATAGCCGCCGCCGTCACCGTCGGACTCCTCTTCCACGGCGCCATGTACGGGCCGCAGGCGGCCTTCATCTCCGAGATGTTCGACACCACCGTCCGCTACTCCGGTGCCTCCATGGGCTCCCAGCTCGCCTCGATCATCGGCGGCGCCCTCGCCCCGATCGTCGCGGTCGAACTCCTCAAGGACTACGAGGCGTCCCTTCCCGTCTCGCTCTACCTCGCGGCCGCGGTCGTCGTCACCACGCTGACCGTCCTCGTCGCGAAGGAGACCCGAGGGCGCGACCTGGCCCGGAACCACACCCCGGCCGGCGCCGCGGTTCCCGGCGCGCGCCAGACAGAACACCGGTCGGCCTCCGCCGCCGGGTGAGTCGTCCCACCGCCCCGCCTCTGCCCCGCCCCGGTGGACGGCGGACGCGGGGCCGGTGCCGCCCGACCGCACGCGACCACGGAGCAAACCCCCATGTCCAGCACCCTGAAGGATCCCCGCACCGGGCGGCAGCCGTGGTCCGCCCTGCGGCGCCTCCTCGACCTCCTCGCCCAGGGCGCGCCGCCCGAGCACTTCACCCTCGCTGCCGAAGAGGCCGTGGGCGCGGACGCGGCCGAGGCCGAGGCGATCGCGGAAGCGACCCGGGTGGCCCTGCGGATCCGCGGCACCCTCAGCCAGCACCGGCGCCGCGAGGCCGAGCTCGCGGCCCTCTTCGACACCGCCGGGGACCTCGCCGCGCTCAGGGACCTGGACGCCGTCCTGAGAGCCATCACCCACCGGGCCAAACTGCTGCTGGGCACGGACGTCACGTACCTCTCCCTCAACGACGACGAAGCCGGCGATACCTACATGCGGGTCACCGACGGATGTGTTTCCGCCGCGTTCCAGCAGGTACGGCTGGGCATGGGGGAGGGCCTCGGCGGTCTCGTCGCCGAATCCGCCCGCCCCTACACGACCGGCGACTACCGCGACGACACCCGCTTCAAGCACACCGGCACCATCGACAGCGCCGTCATGGAGGAGGGACTGCACGCCATCCTCGGTGTGCCGCTGCGCCTGGGCACCCGGGTGATCGGCGTCCTCTACGCCGCGGACCGCACCGCCCGCACCTTCGGCCCCGACGAGGTCGCGCTCCTCTCCTCGTTGGCCGACCACGCCGCCATCGCCATCGACAGCGCCCGGCTGATGGACGAGACGCGTACGGCCCTGGTCGACCTCAACGAGGCCTCGCAGACCATCGCGTCGCACAGCGAGGCCGTACGACGCGCCGAGGACGCCCACGACCGGCTCACCGACCTCGTCCTGCGCGGCGGCGGCATCACCGACGTCGCCACCGCCATCGGCGGCATCCTCGGCGGCGGCACCCTCATCCACGACGCCGATGGAGCCGAACTCGCCCGGGCGGGAGCCGAAGCGCTGCTGCCGCCCCCGCAGGCCGTGGCCGCCTCGCGGGCCGGCGGGCGCGCCGTACCCGTGGACGGGACGTGGGTCTGCGCCGTACTCGCCGGCCACGAACTCCTCGGCAGCATCGCCCTCACGGGCCGCCCCGACCTCGGCGAGGCCGACCGGCGCCTCTTCGAGCGCGCCGGCGTCGTCACGGCCCTGCTCCTGCTGCTGCGCCGCTCCGTCGCGGAGACCGAGGACCGTATCCGCGGCGAACTCCTGGGGGACCTCCTCACCGGGGCCGCCGACCTCGGCACCCTGTCGGCCCGCGCCCGGCGGCTCAAGGTGGACCTGGACCGTCCGCACACCGTCTTCGTGCTCCACGCGCCAGCCGTCCCCCGGCCCCGGCTGCTGGCCGCGGCCTCCCGCACCGCGCAGGACCGCCACGGACTGGCCGGCACGCACCGCGAGGAGGTGGTCCTCGTATGCCCCTCCGACACCCCGAGCGCCTGCGCCGCACGCCTGGCGGACGAACTGGGGCCGGCCGTCGCCGCACCGGTCACGGTCGCCGCCGCGGGACCGGTCGCCGGGCCGGAAGGTTTCGCCGACGCCCACGCCGAGGCCCTGCGCTGCCTGTCGGCCCTCAGGGCGCTGGGCCACGAGGGCCGCGGAGCCGCACTGGCCGACCTCGGGTTCGTCGGCGTACTCCTCGTAGACCAGGCCGACCTGCGCGGCTACGTCCGCCGTACCCTCGGCCCGGTCCTCGACTACGACGCCCGGCGCGGCACCGACCTCCTGCACACCCTGCAGGTGTACTTCGCCGCCGGGATGAACCAGACGAAGGCGCGCGAGGCCCTGCACGTCCACATCAACACCGTCGTCCAGCGCCTGGACCGCATCGGTCAGCTGCTGGGCCGGGACTGGCAGCGCCCGGAGAGGGCGCTGGAACTCCAGCTCGCCCTCCGCATCTCCCAGGTGTCGCCGCCCGGCGTCAGCGCCCACACGACGAGCCGGCCATGAGACTGCAGCGATTTGCCTAAAAGCTTTAGGCAATCGCATACTCCTCTTAGGTCGATGGGCGGAGGAGGCGGCATGGCAGGGCGGGTCGGGCTGACCCCGGAGCGGCTGGTGCGCGCCGGTGCCGAGCTGGCGGACGAGATCGGCTTCGACCGGGTGACCCTGTCGGAGCTCGCCCGGCGCTTCGACGTGAAGGTGGCGAGCCTGTACTCGCACCTGAAGAACTCCCACGACCTGAAGACCCGGATCGCCCTCCTCGCCCTGGAGGAAATGGCCGACGAGGCTGCCGACGCCCTGGCCGGACGGTCCGGGAAGGACGCGCTCGCCGCGTACGCGGGCGTCTTCCGCGCCTACGCCCGAGAGCACCCCGGCCGTTACGCCGCGACCCAGTTCCCCCTCGACACCGAGACCGCCCTGGCCAGTGCCGGCGTACGGCACGCGCGCATGACCCGGGCCATCCTGCGCGGCTACGACCTGGCGGAACCGGAGCAGACCCACGCCGTCCGGCTGCTCGGCAGCCTCTTCCACGGCTACGTCAGCCTCGAGAACGCCGGCGGCTTCAGCCACAGCGCCCCCGACAGCCAGGAAAGCTGGGAGCGGGCCGTCGACGCCCTCGACTCCCTGCTGTCCAACTGGCCCACCCCCTGACCAGGAGCAGACGATGACCGCCGAACCGACCCGGACCGCCGCCCCGATCGCGACCCCCATCACCGACGGGCTGCTGCGCGGCGCCATCGAGCTGGAGCGCACCGCGCACGGACTGCTGCCGCACCGGCTGCCGGCCCGGGCCCGCGCCCAGTGCACCGACGGACAGCTGGCCATGGCCGAGGCCCAGCCCTCCGGCATGCGGCTCGCGTTCCGTACGACGGCCACCACCGTCGAACTGGAGACCCTGCCCACCAAACGCGTCTACGCCGGCGCCCCGCCCCGGCCGGACGGCGTGTACGACCTGCTCGTCGACGGCCGGCTCACCGCGCAGGGCACCTGCGTCGGCGGCAACACCCTCGCCATCGACATGACGGACTGGAGCACCGAATTCCGCCCCGGCAAGCCCTCCACGGTCCGGTTCGCCGGCCTGCCCGGCCACGCCAAGGACGTGGAGATCTGGCTCCCGCACGACGAGACCACCGAGCTGGTTGCCCTGCGCACCGACGCCCCCGTGGAGCCGATGCCCGACCGCGGCCTACCGGTCTGGCTGCACCACGGCAGCTCGATCAGCCACGGTTCCCACGCCACCGGTCCCAGCGCGATCTGGCCCGCGCGCGCCGCGGCGCTCGCGGGCGCCGAGCTGGTCAACCTGGGGTTCGGCGGCAGCGCGGTGCTCGACCCGTTCACCGCCCGCACACTGCGCGACACCCCCGCCGACCTGATCAGCGTCAAGCTGGGCATCAACCTGGTGAACCTCGACCTGATGCGGCTGCGGGCCTTCGGCCCCGCGGTGCACGGCTTCCTCGACACGATCCGCGAAGGCCACCCCACGACGCCGCTGCTTGTCGTCTCGCCGGTCCTGTGCCCCATGCACGAGGACACGCCGGGTCCCACCGCCGTCGACCCGTCCACCGTCGCCGCCGGGCAGCTGAAATTCCGGGCCGCGGGCGACCCGGCGGAGGTCGCCGCCGGAAAGCTGACTCTCGGCGTCATCCGCCGCGAGCTGGCCCGCATCGTGCGCGAGCGCTCCGCCGACGACCCGAACCTCCACCACCTCGACGGCCGGGAGCTCTACGGAGCCCCGGACGCGGCCGAACGGCCGCTGCCCGACAACCTTCACCCGGACACCGCGACGCACGCTCTCATCGCCGAACGCTTCGCGAAGCTGGCCTTCGCGGCCAACGGGCCGTTCTCGACGCGCCGCTGATCGTGGTGGACTCGGGAAGACGCCGTCACCAAGCCGTGAAACTACGGCGGGACGCTGGTGCCCAGTCCAGCGCACCTCGCGCCTCTCACCCGGGGGGAACTCATGAGCACCGTCCGCAGAACCGCCGTCCTCCTCGCCACCGCGTCCGCACTCGCCGCGCTGACCGCCTGCGGGCCCACCGGGGACGACGCGGCGGGCGGGTCCGCGACGCCGCCCGCGAGCCCGACGAAGGCGGCGACGCCGTCGGCGAGTCCGGCGAAGACGAAGGCCGCGACGCCGGCCAAGCCGAAGCCCAAGCCGAAGCCGACGGCGTCCGCCGACCCCGACTACGACGTCTTCCCGTGCAGCACCTTCGACGTGACGTTCACCGCCAGCCTGGCGGAGCCGACGACCGGCAGCTACCTGCTCAAGATCACCAACAAGGGCACCAAGACCTGCAAGGCGCTCGGTCACCCCGTCGTGACCTTCGGCGACCTGGACGGCCACGCCACCGAGCGCGGGAAGGCCCCCGCGATCGAGGACGCCATCAGGCTCGCCCCGGGCGAGACCGCCTACGCCGGGCTCACGGGCGGCGCCGCCGACGGCAAGGGCAAGACCGTCAACGGCATCGCCATGACCATGAGCACCGAGTCCGACCTCGAGCAGACGCCCCTCAAGGCCTCCACGCCCGGTCTGTACGTCTCGCCCGACAAGAACTCCGTGACCCCGTGGATGGACAACGCGGAGGACGCGCTCAGCCTGTAGCCGCCGCTGCGCCCACGGCGGTGCACAACCCGCGTACGACCGCCTCGGGCGCCGGCGTACGGGGGCCGCACGGGAGAGGGTAATAGCCAGGATGGCATCTGATCTATTACCGTTGGGGGGAGAACCTCGGTACCGGCAAGGAGCTGCAGCAGCATGTGGAAGTGTGAACAGGTCGTCGGCGGCGAACTCGACGTAGCGGAAGCGGCCGCTCTCTACCGGGCGTCCACCCTCGCCGAGCGCCGTCCGGTGGAGGACACGCAGCGCTTCGCGCGGATGCTCGCCGGAGCCAACCTCGTCATCGTCGCCCGGGACGAGGACGGCCGCCTCATCGGCATCTCCCGCGCGATCACCGACGGCGTCTACTCCACCTACCTCAGCGACCTCGCGGTCGACGCGGCGTACCAGGGCAGGGGAGTGGGCCGCGACCTGATCCGCGCCACCCGCGAGGCCGCCCCGGAAGCCAAGCTGATCCTGCTGGCGGCCCCCGCCGCCGTGGACTACTACCCGCACGTCGGGTTCACCGCCCACAACTCCGCCTGGACGATGCCCGGACCGGCCGCCGCCTCGGCCTGACCGCCCGCCGCGCCGCCGCTGAGCCGCCTCCGGCCCCGTCACCGGCCGCAGGGCCGCGGGGCCGTGACATTTGTACTGCCGGCGTCCGTACATGCGCATCTGCCGCGGCGACCGCCCCGCTCCCTAGCGTGGTGGGCATGACGCAGACGACGAAGCCGAAGCTGTCCAGGCCATGGAACGGGGAACCCGGAATGAGCGGCAAGGTCGCCGGACAGAGGCGCCGGGCGGGCTCGGAGCCCTCCGGGAAGGACCACGGCCCCGACCGGGGCTGCGGCGGTGACGGCGGTCTCGACCCCGGTCCGGGGCGCGGGCCGCGGGCCTTCACCCTCCTGCCCTGGCTGCTCCTCGGCATGGGAGCCGTCTCCAACGTCGTCCACGGGGAGACCCCGAACCCCTGGGTCGGCGCCCTGGGGCTGCTGACCTTCAACTCCCTCTACATCACCCTGGTGTTCCGCGCCTTCCACGAGCGGGCGCGGGAGGCGGCCGGCACCCGCTGGTGCCTGGTCGCGCTGGGGTTGGTGACCTGCGCGCTCGCCCTCGCGTACGGGGGCAGCTGGCTGCTGTTCTTCCCGCTGCTGGGCCTCGCCACCGGGGCGGTGCTCCGGGGCCGCGCGCTCGGCCTGGCGATGCTCGCCGTCACGGCACTGGCGGCCGCGGTCTCGGCCCTGCACGAGGGCTGGGACGCCATCGGGATCGTCTACGGAACCCTGCTCTCCGGCATGGTCACCGGGGCCATCCTGGCCCTCGCCGAGACGGTGCGGGAACTGCGCGAGACCCGCCAGGAACTGGCCAGGGCCGCCGTGGAACAGGAGCGGCTGCGCTTCTCCCGCGACCTGCACGATCTGCTCGGCCACACCTTGTCCGTGATCGTCGTCAAGTCGGAGGCGGCCCGCCGGATCGCCGCCCGCGACATGGACGCCGCCCTCGAACAGGTCCGCGACATCGAGTCGGTGGGGCGCCAGGCGCTCACCGAGATCCGCGAGGCCGTCACCGGGTACCGCGAGGCGAGCCTCGCCGCCGAACTCGACCGGGCCCGCGGCGCGTTGACCGCCGCCGGCATCGAGCCCGTCGTACGCCAGTCCGGACACCCGCTGCCCCCGCAGGCGGCGGCGCTGCTCGGCTGGGTGGTCCGCGAGGCCGTCACCAACGCCATCCGCCACAGCGCCGCGGCCACCTGCGAGATCGAGGTGCGCGGCGGGCCGGAACGCGCCGCCCTGGTGATCACGGACGACGGGGGCGGCGTAGGCTCGACCCCTCCGGGCAGCGGTCTGACCGGACTCGCCGAACGCCTCGCCGCGGCGGGCGGCACCCTGAGCAGCGGCCCGGCACCGGGCCGGGGCTTCCGGGTCACCGCCGAACTCCCGGTCGAGCCGGCCCAGGAAGCCGGCGTCGAAGCGGACGGGAAAGCGGACGTCGAAGCGGACGTCGAAGCCGATGAGGGGCGCCGATGATCAGGATCCTGCTGGCCGAGGACCAGGGCATGATGCGCAGTGCACTGGCCCTGCTGCTCGGGCTGGAGGAGGACATCGAGGTCGTGGCGCAGGTCGCCGCCGGTGACGCGATCGTGCCCGCCGCCCTGGAGGCCCGGCCCGACGTGGCCCTGCTCGACATCGAACTCCCCGGCCGCAGCGGCCTCGACGCGGCCGCCGAGCTGCGCGCGGCCTGCCCCGGGTGCCGGGTGCTGATCCTCACCACCTTCGGACGGCCCGGCTACCTGCGCCGGGCGATGGAGGCCGGAGCCGCGGGGTTCCTGGTCAAGGACGGGCCGGTGGAGGAACTGGCCGCCGCGGTACGCCGGGTGCTCGCCGGGGAGACCGTGATCGACCCCTCGCTCGCGGCCGCCGCGCTGAGCGCCGGGCCCAGCCCGCTGACCCCGCGCGAGGTCGACGTACTGAACGCCGCCGCGGACGGGGCCACCGTCGCCGACATCGCGGCGAAGGTGTTCCTGTCGGAGTCGACGGTGCGCAACTACCTCTCCTCGGCCATCGGCAAGACCGGCACGCGCAACCGCATGGAGGCCGTCCGCGCCGCGCGCCGCCAGGGCTGGCTCTGACGGGGGGCGTGCCCTCGGCCCCCGCCCCTCCGCTCCCGTCCCGGTGCCGGGTCAGAGCCCGTTCGACGGCCCGGTGCCCTCGCCCTTCCAGCCCCAGGCGGTGAGCATGCCCGGGGACAGTCCGGTGCACTCGGGGGAGTCCAGGTAGCGCACCGCCGCGTCGAGCCCGGCGTCGTCGACCAGTCCCGTCGCCACCATCGCCGCCCGGGCGCGGCCCCAGGTGTCGGCCCAGAACCGGCTGATCGGGCTGCCCGGCAGGAGCGGCGGTACGTGGATCTCGGCCGCCACCCCCTCCAGCCCGGCGGCCCGCAGCAGCTCGGGACGGCGGGTGACCTGGGAGACGTCCGTCCCGATGGTGTCGCGCAGCCCCCGCCACATGGCCCGCATGGCCAGGGTGTACGGGGTCTCGGGCGCCGAGTCCGTGGTCAGGTCGACCGCGTCGCTGACCACCAGGACCCCGCCGGGGGCGAGCAGGCCGGCGAGCCGGGCGACCAGTTGCCGGGCCGACGGCAGGTGCATGAGTACGAACCGGGCGTGGACCAGCCGGAACAGTCCGGGGGAGAAGTCCTCGGAGGTGATGTCCGCCTGCAGGGTGCTCAGGCCCTGCACGGGGTGCGCCGCGAGGAACCGTACGTCGCGGTCCACCGCGAGGACCCGGTCCACTCCCGCCTCGCCGAGCAGCCGACGCGCGACGGTGCCCGTTCCCGCGCCGACCTCCAGGCAGCTCCAGCCGGGTCCCGCGCCGAGCTGCCGCAGCCGGGCCATGGTCGTGTCGTCGTAGACGAGGGCGCCGAGGTCGATGCGTTCGTCCTCGCCCCGCTCCTCGGGACGGAAGACCCGCTCACCGTAACGGCCCCCGCTCGGGTGCCCCGTACCGGCCATGCGGCCATTGTGACAAGCGGGAACGGATGCCACATGTCGGGGCGTCCCGCAGGTCTTCTGTTCGCGGTGGCTCAGGCCGTGATCGTCGGGGGCCTGAGCGTCCACGCGGCCAGGCAGCGCGTGATGCGGCGCGGCGCCGGGGCCAGGCATGTGGTGATCATCGGAATCTGGAGCGTGCTCTTCGGCGCGACCGTCGTCCTGGGCGTCACCGTCTTCGCCGACAGCGTGGCCTTCGCCGCCGCCGGGGCGCTCGTCTGCGCGCGGCCCGCGGCCGTCGGCGCCGTGCTCGAACTGCGGCGGCAGCCGTGAGCCCCGACCCGGGGCCCGGCGCCCACCCGCGGCACGGGCTGGATCCGCTGCTCAACGCCCCGGTCCGGCTGTCCGTGGTCGGGGCCCTCGCGCCGCTGGACAAGGCCGAGTTCGGCTTTCTGCGCGACCTGGTCGAGGTCTCGGACTCGGTCCTCTCCAAGCAGGTCGCGGCCCTGGAGGAGGCCGGCTACGTCGACGTGGAGAAGGGCCGCGTGGGCCGCCGCCCGCGGACCTGGCTTTCCCTGAACCCGGAGGGCGGTGCGGCGTACCGGCGCCACCTCGCCGCGCTCAGGGCCATCGCGGCCGACTGGTCGTAGCCCTCAGCCGGCGTTCTCCACCGGCCGCATCGGCTCCTCGGAGGCCAGTGGAACCTCTCCCGCGGTCTTGCTGAAGCCGAGCGCCTCGGTGATGCGGCCGTCCGTGACGCGCATGACGTTGACCCCGGACACCCACTGGTCGGGGCCGTCGCCGAAGCGGTACGTCCACAGGATCGTGGCGCGGTCGCCCGCCACCAGCACCTCCTGCGGGGTGAACTGCGTGCTGCGGTCCTCGGCGAGCGCTCCCCACCAGGCCGTACAGGCTTCGAGCCCGACGACCCGCTCGCCGGTCGGCGCGGGCTGGACGCTCTCCATCACGCAGTCCTCGGCGATCAGGCCGTGCAGGAGACCGGCCTCGTGCTCGATGAACGCGCGGTTGAAACGCTCGATGACCTCGGCGGTGGTGCGGACGGACATGACGCCTCCTCGAAAGGGATAGACCGTTCGGTCTACTCATATAGATAGACCGGTTGATCTACCGTGTCAAGGGCTGGCAGAATCAGCCCATGACCGCCTCACCGACCACCGCCATTGCCGCCGCCGCCAAGCCGGGCCCCAGGGAGCGGCTGCTGCTCGCGGCCCAGGAGCTCACGTACACCCAGGGCGTCGGCGTCGGAGTGGACGCCCTCCTCAAGGCGGCCGGCGTCGCCCGGCGTTCGCTGTACGAGCACTTCGGCGGCAAGGACGGCCTCATCGCCGAGGTGCTGCGCCGCAGCACCGCCGAGGACGAGGCGGAATACCGCGCCACGATGGCCGGCGCCGGAAAGGACCCCCGGGCCAGGCTCCTCGCGGTCGTCGACCGGCTCGGCGCGATCGCCGCGGCCCCCGACTTCCACGGCTGCCGCTACCTCGCGGCCGACCTCGCGCTCTCGGACCCGGCCCACCCGGGCCACGAGGTCACCCGGGCCTACCGCACCACCGTCCACGGCCTGTTCAGGGACGAACTGGCCGCCCTCGGCCACGCGCGCCCCGAGTTCGCCGCGGACCAGCTGCTCATCCTCGTCGACGGCCTCCTCGCCGCCGGCGCGACCCGCCCCGGCCCCCGGCCCGCGGCCGCCGCCCGGGAACTCGCCGAGTACGTCATCGACGCGGGCCTGTCCTAGGGGGCGTTGCGAAAGACCCGCACGGTGCCGCACAGGACCTTCGCAACACCCCCTAGCGCCGGGCGTACGTGCCGTTGCAGAGCTGGGTGATCGCGGGGCTCGTGACCCCCTGCGAGGAACGGCAGAGCTCCGCCATGTCGATGCGGCCGGGCGCGTGCGCCGGTCCGCCGTGCCGCGGCGCCGCCGGCTTCGTGCCCGGAGCGCGCCGCTTCGGCTCGGCCTTGAACTTGGGCTTCGGCCTGACCTTCGGCCGCGGTTTCGGCTCCGGTACGGATCCGGCCCGCCGCTCGGCGGCCGGGCGGCGGGCGTCGGCGCCGGAGGCGGGCTCCCGGCGCAGTTCGGGGCGCTGCCCGCCCGCGTCCGGTGCGGTCTTCTCCGGCCCGGCGACCGCGGGGGCCGGTGCCGGCCCCGGGCTCGTGGGCAGCTCCCGCAGCGGCCAGGCGGCCGGGGGCGCACTGGGGGTGGGGCGGGCCGCCGGCGGTTTGCCGTCACCGGCACCCGTCCCCGAGACGGTGACACAGCCCGAGGCGGCCAGGAGGGCGGCGAGGAGGAGGGGGAGGGTCCGGCGGCGCATTCGATCACTGTGGCGCACCCGGGCCCGTCCCCGCGCCGACGGCACGCGGAGATGACCCCGACGAGTGATCATCGGGGTCGCTCGACCCGGAGGTCAGTTGTCCAGACGGACGGGCATCAGCAGCGAGAAGGTGTCCTCGGTGTCCGTGCGGCGGATCGCCAGGGGCGCCGTCGGGGCTCCGAGTTCCAGGACCAGCTCGTCCCGGGCCCCGGCGGCGAGGGCCTGCAGCAGGAACTCGCGGTTCACCGCGACACGTTCCCGGTCCTCGTCGCCGTTCTCGTCGCCGTCCTCGCAGACGGCCACCGCCCCGTCGCCCGTCACCTTGAGCACGGTGAGATCGCGGGCCACGCCGTCCTGTTCGCGCACCTCGCTCGCACGGGCCGGGCCCCTCTCCACCGCTTCCCGGAAGGCCGGGACGTCGACGAGGACCCGGCGCCCGGCCGGCAGGCGCACGAGGCGGCGGTAGTCGGGGAACTCGTGGTCCAGGCACCGGCCCGCCACCTGACGGCCGCCGGTCTCCATGGCCACGCGGTCACCTTCCACGGTGAGTTCGACGGGAGCGTCGTCGCTCAGCAGTGCCCGCATCGCGTCGGCGAGCGGCGACGGCACGATCACCTGCACGCGCGGCCCCGCATCACCGGCCGCGGCGATCTGCGCCACCGCCATCCGGTACCGGTCGGTGGCCACGACGCGCAGCGCCCCGCCCTCGATGTCGAACAGGACGCCGCCGAGCATCGGCAGCTCCGGATCGGCACTGGCGGCGAAGCGGACCGCGTCCAGTGCGGCGGCCAGCTCGGACGCGGACACGGCCGGCCGGATGGTGGTGGTGGTACGGAGCGAAGTCATGGGACTCTCCCTGTGTTCGAGTAGTGCTCGGACCGTGGAGAACTCGCCGCGGGCATCGGACAGCCCCAGTTCGAGGCGGCGCAGATGCGCGTCGAGCAGCTTCAGGACCAGGTCGGCGTCCGCACCGGACCACCCGGCGAGGACCAGCCGGATGTCCGCGAGCGGCATCCCGGCCCGGCGCAGCCGCGTCAGCAGCCGGGACTCCTCCAGCTGCTCGGCTCCGTACCAGCGGTAGCCGCTGACCGGATCCACCCAGGCCGGGACCAGCACCCCCGCACGGTCGTAGAACCGCAGGGCACTCACACTGAGCCCACTGTCCCGGGCCATTTCACCGATACTGCGCATCTCGCTCTCCACACCCGGAACTCTGGTCCCTCCACCAGGTCGAGGGTCAATCCCGCCCGGCCGACCCTACTGACCGGACGTCCCCTCCCGCCGAGCGGTGGCGCCGCCCCGTTCCCCGCGACGACGATCCGCTCGTACTTCCGGATAAGCTGCGGCAGAGATCGTCGAACGGGGGACGCCGAGCGTATGCACACGCCACCATCTCAGCCCGGACCGAGGCGAACTGACGGTGCGTCCGTCCGGATCGGCGCCCTCGCTCCGCTGACCAGGCCCGGCTGGGCCGAGGCGGGCCGCCATCTGCTCGCCGGCCTGGAACTGGCCGTGCGCGAGGTCAACGACGCCGGCGGGATCGACGGCCGGCCGCTGGAACTGCTGGTCCGGGACACCGCTGCCGACCCGCAGCGGGCCGCGCGGGCCGTGGACGAACTGGCGGGCCTCGGTGTGGCCGCCGTCGTGGGGGAGTACCACAGCGTCGTCGCCCGCTCCGCGGCCGCCCGGGCCGACGCCCTCGGCCTGCCGTTCCTCTGCTCGTCGGCGGTGCTCGACGCCCTCACCGAACAGCCGACGCCCTGGGTCGCGCGCCTCGCCCCGGCCCAGTCGCACGGCTGGAGGACCTACGCGGACTTCCTCCTCGGCGCCGGCCACAGTCGCATCGCGGTGGCCGCCGAGCCGAGCGTGTACTGGGAGTCCGGGGCCCGCATCCTCCGGGACCACCTCGCCCCGCACGGCGGCACCGTGACCGCGCTCGATGCGCGCGCCCTCGCCCCCACAGCCGTGTGCGACCAACTCGCGAGCAGCGGCGCGACCGCCCTCCTCCTCCTGACCGGCTTCCCCGAGCCGGCCGTGCCGATCGTCCGGTCCGTCCGCCGTGACCGGCGCCTCGCCGGGATCATGATCGGTGCTCCCGCCGGACAGCCGGAGTTCGCCGAATGGGCGGCCTCACTGGGCGATGAGGGCGCCGCGGTCCCGTTCCTGCGCTACCTGCCGGAGAACCTCACCCCGCTCGGCGCCGGAGTCGAGAAGGCCCTCGCCGCGCAACTGGCCGAAGCACCCTCGTTCGTCGCCTTCGAGGGGTACGACACGGTCACCGTCCTCGCCGAGGTGCTGCGTACCCACGGCACGGACCGGGCGCGCATCGCCGGATCCTGGTCGCGCGTCGAGGCCGAGGGCACCCGGGGACGGATCCGGTTCACCCGTGCGCCCGGGATCGGCGTATGGCAATGGGCGTGGCCGCCGGTCCAGGTCGTAGACCGGGATCCGGCGGAACCCGAGCGCCTCCGCGTCCTCCACACCGGCTGACAGGAATCCGAGGAGACCCATGGTCGACACCGTCAACTCACTGGCCGCCCGCATCCACGAACTGCTGGTTTCGTTCATGACCAGCGGCGGGGCCGCCGGGGATCCCACCGCGGCGTTCCACGACGTCGTGGCGCGGGCCACGAGGCTCGGCCCGGAGGGTGCCTGGGTCGCCGCCTCGGGCCACGGGGCCCTGGGCGGCCTGGCCCTCGCCCGCGGACAGGCGGACCAGGTCATCCACCACCTGGAGGCCGCGGTGGCGGGCGGCTTCAACGACTGCGTGGCGCTCCACAGCGCCCCCATACGCCCGTTGCACGGCGAACCCCGCTTCCGGGCCCTGTACGAGCGGATGCGCGTCACGCAGGCCGACCTCGACGAATTCCTCTGGCTGCACCAGGAAATGCAGATCATGACGAGGGAGGCGCGGGACGCGACCGTGGACAACCTCGGCCGCCTCGACACCGGGGTGTCCCTCCTCCCGCAGGCCCCCATGCCGACCCGCGAACCGAACACCCCCGGTGTCCTGATCACCCGCATCGAACTGGCCGCGACCCAGACGGCCCTCCAACAGGCGGCGATCAGGGCGGAGTTCCAGCGCAGCGCCGGCAACACCAGCCTCAGCCTCATCGACGACACGTGGGACTACACCAGTGCCCGGCGCGACGCCTGGCACGCCGACGCGCTCGACACCCGCCGCCAGCAGGCCGCAGCGGCCCGGGCGTTCGTCGAACACCCGGGTGCCGGCACCCTGCTCATCCCCTGCCCGCCCCTGGGATCGATCCGCTACCCGGCCTGAGGCGAGCCGATCCGGTTCGTGTCAGTGGTCCACGGTGACCACGAGCTTGCCGAACCGGGTGTGGGACTCCATGTGCTCGGGTGCCCGCACGATCTCCTCCAGCGGGAACATCAAGCGATGCCCACCGTGAACGCCGCGCGGTACCCGTCGCCGTCCGGTGAGAGGGGCAGCGTCATCGTGGCGCCGGCGGCCCGGTAGCGGCTGTCCCGGCTGTTGGGGTGCTTCGGCGCGGGGCGGCGCGCGTACGGCTGGCGCGCGTACACCTCGAGCAGGAGGTCCTCGGGGAAGAAGAACTGCGAGGTCGTCTCGGTACGGGCGTCCGGGTGCACCTTGAAGTGGATGTGCGGCGCCAGCCCCGCGTACCAGCCGGGCACGATCGTCCGGAACACGCACCGGCCCGCCGCGTCCGTCACCTGTGTGCCGCGCAGGAAGGTGGCCTTCCCGGTGGAGTAGTCGCCCGAGGAGTCGGCGTGCCACACGTCGAAGCCCGCGCCCTCGAGCGGCCGGCAGCCGTCCGACACCTTGACCACCGTCAGGTCCAGACGCAGCGGCACGCCGCCGCGGCCCTCGGTGATGTCGGACCGGACCCGGTCCACATCCATGTAGTACGGGCCCGCGCCCGCCTCCGTGGCCAGGACGCAGCCCGGGCCGGCGTTCCCGCCCGGCGGCCGGGACGGCCGGCCCGCCGCGGCCCCCGTGCCGGCCCGGCCGCCGCAGGCCGCGGTCAGCGCCGCTGCCCCGGCCGACCCGGCGGCAAGCAGGACCGCCCGGCGGCTGGTTGCGGACATGCCGTTCCCGGCAAGCCGTCCGGCTTCGTTCCCGGCCATGCGAACCCCTCACACGTACCTCTGGGCGCCGCCCCGCGCGGACGGCTGCGCACAGTGACCCACCGTGCCGGACCGTGTCGTCGCCGCTCCGCACCGACACACCCGCGTCACGTGAACGGCCCGTCCGCGGCCCTCGTGGCATGGTGGGAACGTGATCGGAACGGGGGCCGGCGTTTCGGGCAGGTGGACGACATGAGCGGACCCGTCATCGACTACCAGGCGGTCTTCCAGGCCCTGCCCGGCGCCGTGGCCCTGCTGACCCCCGAGCTGGTGTACGCGGACGCCAACGAGGCGTTCCTCTCCATGGCCGGGCGCAGCCGAGAGCAGGTGATCGGCCGCTACCTGTTCGACGTCTTCCCCGACAACCCCAATGACCCCGGCGCGACCGGCATGCGCAACCTGTACGCGTCCCTGCGGCGGGTCGCGGTCACGGGCGAACGCGACACCATGGCGCTGCAGCGCTACGACGTGGAGTACACGGACCGGCCCGGCGTGTGGGAGGAACGCTACTGGAGCCCCGTCAACGTGCCCGTCCTCGCGGCCGACGGCTCCGTGGCGCTGCTGCTGCACCGCGTGGAGGAGGTCACGGAGCTCATCCGCGCCCGAGGTGACCGCTCCGGCAGCGATCACGCCTCGGTCCTGGAGGCCGAGCTCTACACCCGTGCCCGGGAGCTCCAGGAACTCAACGAGCGGCTGCGCGCGGCCATCGCCCGCGAACGCGAAGTGGCGCTCCACCTCCAGCAGGCGATGCTGCCGGCACCCCGGCCGCTGGCCCACCACCAGGCCGCCGTCCGCTACCGGCCCGCCGTGGGGGCCCTGAACGTGTGCGGCGACTGGTACGACCTCGTGGACCTCGCCGACGGACACCGCACCGCCGTCGCGGTCGGCGACGTCGTCGGCCACGGACTGAGCGCGGCCGGGGTCATGGGGCAGCTGCGCAGCGCGCTGTCCGCCGCCTCCCGCGTCGCCGACGGCCCCGCCCGGGCCCTCGAAGTCGTCGGGCTGTACTCGCGCTCCGTCGAGGGCGCCGAATCCACCACCGCCGTGTCGGTCTTCATCGACTGGACCCGCGGCACCCTCGCCTACAGCAGCGCGGGACACCCCCCGCCGGCGCTGTGCCGGCCCGACGGCACCGTCATCTTCCTCGACGGGGCGACCGACCCTCCCCTGGGCGTCCGCCCCGAACACGTCCCCCGCCCGCAGGCGCAGACCGCCTTCACCGAGGGCTCCGTACTCGTCCTCTACACCGACGGGCTGGTCGAACGCAGGCGGGAGGACATCGACACCGGCCTGGACCGGCTCGCCCGCTCCCTCGCCCGCCACCACACCTCCGATCCCGACACCCTCGCCGACGCCCTCCTCACCGACCTCATCCCGCTCGCCGGAGTCACCGACGACACCGCCCTCATCGTCGTGCGGCTGTGAGGGCGGCTACGCTTCGGCCGTGAGCAGCCAACGGTGGAGCCGGCGACGGGCGGTCGCAGCCGGGGCCGGGGCGCTCGCACTCGCGCTGTCCGGCTGCTCGGGGGAGTCCGCCCCGGTGCGGCGCCTGCGACTCGCGACGGGGCCGGAGGGCGGTCCGTACAACGCCTTCGGGCACGCCCTGGCGCAGGCCGTCGCCGCGAGCGGCGCCCCGCTGGACGTCGTACCGGTGAGCACGTCCGCCAGCGTGGACAACCTGCGGCAGCTGGCAGACGGTTCCGCCGACCTGGCGCTGGCCATGGCGGACGTGGCCGAGGACGCAGCGCTCGGCCGCGAGTGGTTCTCCCGGCCCGCCCGGGTGACGGCGCTGGCACGGATCTACGTGAACTACACCCACCTCCTCGTGCCCGCGGACGGCCCGGTGCGGACGGTGGACCAGCTGGCGGGCCGTCCGGTCGCGGCCGGTGCGACGGGCTCCGGAGTGCAGGTCGTGGCCGCACGGGTGCTGGTCGCGGCCGGGCTGGGCGACGGCCCGTCCCAGGCCCACGAGCGGCAACTGGGCCTCACCGCATCGGCGCTGGCGCTGCGCACGGGCACGGTCGACGCGCTGTTCTGGTCCGGCGGCGTGCCCACTCCTGCCCTGACCGGACTGGCGGGGGAACTCCCTCTGCGCTTCCTGCCGTTGGACGGCTTCGTGGGAGCCCTGCGGGAACGCTACGGCCCCGTCTACACGGCGGTCACCTTCCCGGCTTCGGTGTACGGGCTGACGGAGCCGGTGGGGACCATAGGCGTCGGCAACTACCTGCTGGCCCGTGATGACGTACCGGCGAGCGCCGTACGCACCGTGCTCCAGGTGGTGTTCGACCGCTGGCGCGACCTGCTGCGCGAGGTGACGGCGGGCGCGCGCCTGGAGCCGCGGTTCGCCATCTCGACCGGGAAGGTGCCGCTCCACCCGGGCGCGGTGGCGTACTACCGCTCGGTGTACGGCTGAGTGCTCACGCGCCGGGGAGCCGGAACTCGACGACCAGGCCGTGGGGCGCATTGGCCCCGACCTCGAGCCGGCCGCCGCTGATCCGGGCGATCTCGTCGGCGATGGCCAGTCCGAGACCACTGCCCGGAACGTTCTGGTGCTCGGGAGAGCGCGCGAAGCGCCTTACCAGAAGTGCGAGTTGGTCCTCAGGCACTCCCGGGCCGTCGTCGGACACCCGCACCACGGCCGTCGTGCCGTCCTTGCCCCGCGCGGTGGTCACCTCGACGCTGCCGCCCCGCGGCACGAACTTGACGGCGTTGTCGAGGAGGGAGTCCAGGATCCGGCCCGTGGCGTCCGGGAGGGCGCGGGCGCGCAGGTCCTCGGCCAGGTCCGCGGCCGCCAGGACCAGCCCGGCGTCGCGGAAGACCGGCTGCCAGGCGTGCACCCGTTCCCGTACCGCCCGCGACACGTCCTGCTCCTTCGGCTCCGCCGCACCGGACTCGACCCGGGCCAGGGCCAGGAGGCCGTCGAGCAGCTCCTCCAGGCGTCCGGCCTCGTCCAGGGCGCGGGTGTGTTCGGCCCGGCCCGGACCGGGGGCGACGTACGGTTCGACGTTCTCCAGCTGCAGCACGAGGGTGGCCAGCGGATTGCGCAGCTGGTGGGAGGCGTCGGCGACGAAGTCGCGCTGGCGGCCGATGGACTCGGAGACGGCCTGCGCCATGGCGTTGAAGTGCCGGCGCAGATGGCGCAGCTCGGGAGGGCCGGTGGCGGAGACGGCCCGGGCGTGGAGACTGCCGGCGGCCAGGCCCTCCACCGCCCGGTCCAGGTCGAGGAGCGGGCGCATCAGCCACCGCGAGATGCCCGCCGCGACCAGGGCCGCCGCCGCGAACGCCGCGAACGCCCCGGCGGCGATCAGTGACCAGCGGACCGTCACGTCCCGGCGGGCCGCGGCGGTCGGCACGGTCAGCAGGACGGCGCCGCTGACCCGCTCGTCCCGGCCCACCGGCTCCGCCAGTACGACGGACGCCGGGCCCCAGGGGCGCACGGTGGGGAGCCGGTCGGTGGAGCGGCCCGTGAGGGCGCGCCGGCAGGCGTCCGAAGCGGCCGAGACGCCCCCGGCACCGGCTCCGGCACCGGTGCCGGAGCCGGTGCCGGATTCGGCATCCGCACCCGTGCCCGCCTGCGCGGTCACCGTGCCCGCCGTGTCGACCACGACCACCCGTGCCCCGTACAGCTCGGCGTACCGGCCGATCTCGGCGGACAGTTCCGACCGGTCGGCGTCGGTGCGCATCCGGTCGGCGAGGTCCGCGAACCGCACGGCTTCCGAGCGCCGCTGCAGGAGGAGGTGTTCGGTCCGCCCTCGTGCGTAGGCGTCGGCCAGGGGGAGGCAGAGCAGCAGTGCCGCGACCCCCATGAGCACCGTCAGCACCGCGAGGAGCCTGCGTCTCACCGAGCGCCGTCCCGGCCGCCGCGGGAGGCGGGGGTGCCGAGCTGGTAGCCGAACCCGCGGACCGTACGCACCAGGCCGGAGCGGCCGGTCTTGGCGCGGATGCCCGCCACGTGGACGTCCAGCGAGCGGGAGGCGGCGAGGAACGCGTCCCCCCAGATCCGGTCCAGGATCTCCTCCCGGGAGTGCACCTCGCCGGGGCGGGCGGCCAGCAGCGCGAGCACGTCGAACTCGCGCCGGGTCAGCTGCACTTCGGTGCCCGCGACGCTGACCGTGCGGCCCGCCAGGTCGACTTCGACGTCCCCGGTGCGCACGGGCTCGTCGCCGGTGGGGGCTGCGCCGGCGGCGTGGGCGTCCGTCCGGCGGCGCACGGTGTCGATACGGGCCATCAGCTCGGCCATCCGGAACGGCTTGACGACGTAGTCGTCGGCGCCCGCCCGCAGCCCCTGCACGATGTCGCGCTCCTCGCAGCGGGCGGTCACCACGATCAGCGGTGCGTCGCAGACGGTGCGCAGCCGCCGCAGGAGTTCTATCCCGTCCAGGTCGGGCAGGCCGAGGTCGAGCAGGACGAACTCGGCCTCGCGGACGTGCCGCAGGGCGTCCAGGGCGCGGGCGACCCGGCGGACGGTGTGCCCGCGCTGGGCGAGGGCCGTGCCGAGCGCCTGGGCCATGCGGTCGTCGTCCTCGACGAGCAGCGCGTGCACGAACGGCCTCCTCGTGACCGACAGCCGGTGACCTGCGACGTGTGACGTGTGACGTCGGACAGGCTACCGGGGCGCGTCAGTGCACGGCATCGGCGGGCGCCGCGGCCGGCCGGGGACCGGCAGCGCCTTCGGCGCCGGCTTCGGCCTCGGAGCGGCTGAGCGCCGCGTTGCGGGTGTCCGGCATGAGGACGTACGTCACGAGGGAGACCAGGGCGCACCCGGAGACGTACCAGAAGAACATCGTCTCGCGGCCGCTGTTCTTGAACCACAGCGCCACGTACTCCGCGGTGCCGCCGAAGAGCGCGTTGGCGATCGCGTACGGAAGCGCCACGCCCAGGGCCCGCACCCGGGTCGGGAACAGTTCGGCCTTCACGGCCGCGTTGATCGAGGTGTAGCCGGTGACGATGACCAGGGCGAGCAGGGACAGGCCCAGTGCGGACCAGTACGAGGAGGCGGACCCGAGGGCGGTCATGATCGGGTACGTGCCGACGGTGCAGCCCACCGCGAAGGTGATCAGCAGGGGGCGGCGGCCGATCCGGTCCGACAGCATCCCGGCGAACGGCTGCAGTACGGCGAACAGGGTCAGCGCGGTGAAACTCACCAGCGTGGCGGTCGTCTTGGCCATCCCCGCGCTGCCGACCAGGTACTTCGTGAGGTACGTGGTGTACGTGTAGTAGGCCACGGTGCCGCCGAGGGTGAGCGCCATGACCAGGCCCGCCTGGCGCCGGTGCTCCCACAGGGCCTTCAGGGTGCCGCGCGTGCCGTCCTCGTGGGCGTCTCCGTCCGCCGACTGCTCCTTGAACGCGTCGGTCTCCTGGAGCCGCCGTCGCAGCCAGAAGACGACCACGGCGAACACGGCGCCGAGGAGGAAGGGGACGCGCCAGCCCCAGTCGGTCAACTGGGCCGTGCTGAGCGTGTGCTGGAGCGTGATCAGGATGCCCAGGCCGAGCAGCTGGCCGCAGGTCATCGACACGTACTGGAACGACGATCCCAGGCCGCGGCGGTTCCGGGCCGACGCCTCGGTGAGGTAGGTGGCGCTGGCCGCGTACTCGCCGCCGATGCTCATGCCCTGGAGCAGCCGCGCCAGCAGCAGGACCAGGGCGCCGAAGTAGCCCGCCTGGCCGTAGGTCGGTGCCACGGCGATCAGCAGGGCGGCCACCGACATCATGGTCACGGTGAGCGTGAGGGCGCTCTTGCGGCCGTGCCGGTCGGCGGCGCGTCCGAGGATCCAGCCGCCGACGGGACGCATCAGGAAGCCGACCGCGAAGATCCCCGCCGTGTTCATCAGCTGCGTGGTCGGGTTGTCGCCGGGGAAGAAGGAGTCGGCGAAGTAGATCGCGAAGCTGGCGTAGACGAACCAGTCGTACCACTCGACGAGGTTGCCGAGCGAGCCGCCGATCAGGGCGAGGCGGCGCCTCCCGCGCTCGTCGGCGGAGGATGGTCCGGGCAGGGCGGCGGACGAGGACATGGCGGCTCCAGACGGAGGTCCCCGGTCCCCGGTGCGGGACGAGGAACGCGAGACGTGGAACTTCCCCAGCCCCCCGTGCTGGGGAAGTTCCCAGAGCATGCGTCCGCCGCCGCGGCCGGACAAGGTCCGGCAGCGAGATCTAACGTGCCGCTAAGAAAGCGCGGAGCGAGCCCCCTCCGCCGGCAGGGTGACACGACGGGCGCCCGCCGAGGGAGTCGCGGTGAGGAGGTGCGGGCGGCGGTGGCCGGCTTCGGCGAAGGCGGCCGTGACGTGGTCGCCCACGGCGTCCTCCCGACCCGCCCGCACCAGGGCGATGACGGAACCGCCGAATCCGCCGCCCGTCATCCGCGCGCCCAGCGCGCCCGCGTCCAGTGCGGCCGCCACCGCGAGGTCGGTCTCCGGGCAGGAGACCCGGTAGTCGTCGCGGAGCGAGGCGTGGCCGGCGGTGAGGATCGGGCCGAGCGCCACCGCGTCCCCCTCACGCAGACGGGACACGGCCTCGGTGACCCGGGCGTTCTCCGTCACCACGTGCCGGACCAGCGGGGCGAGTTCCCCGGGCAGCCCCTCCAGCGCACGCGGGAGGTCCGCGTCGGGCAGATCGCGCAGGGCGGGCAGGCCGAGCAGGGCGGCCGCCCTCTCGCACCCCTTGCGCAGGGCCGCGTAGGCGCCGTCACCGAGGTCGTGGGCGACCCGGGTGTCGATCACCAGCAGTCGCAGCCCCTGGCCCCGCAGGTCGAACGGTACGTGCCGGTGCCGCTCCGGGCTGCGGGCGTCGAGGTGCAGGGCGGATCCGGCGGCGCCGCACATGGACGCCATCTGGTCCATGATCCCGCATGGCACGCCGACGAAGGCGTTCTCCGCGCGCTGGGCGATGCGGGCCAGACCGGCACCGGAGAGGCCCAGTCCGAGCAGTTCGTCGCAGGCGAGGGCGACCGCGCACTCCAGCGCGGCCGAGGAGGACAGGCCGGCCCCGGTGGGCACCGTGCTGTCGAAGTGCAGGTCCGCGCCCGTGACCGGGTGCCCCGCCTCGGCGAGCGCCCACACCACTCCGGCCGGATAGGCGGCCCAGCCGGTCACGGCGCCCGGGGCCAGCGCGGCCACGTCGAGTGCGGTGATCCGGCCGTCGCCCTGCGCGCTGTGCAGCCGCAGCACACCGTCCGTACGGCGGCGAACGGCGAGCAGGGTGCTCTGGGGCAGCGCCATGGGGAGGGCGAACCCGTCGTTGTAGTCGGTGTGTTCGCCGATCAGGTTGACCCGGCCCGGCGCCGCCCAGACCCCGTCCGGGGCATGGCCGAAGAGCCGCCGGAACTCGTCCGCGACGCGCCGCGCCCGGCCGGCGTCGTCCCACTGGTCCGTCCGGTTCACGCCAGGGCCTCCCGCAGCCGCCGCGCAGCCGCCTCGGGGGCGACGTCGTTGATGAAGGCTTCCGTACCGGACTCCGTGCCGGCGAGGAACTTGAGCTTGTCGGCGGTCCGCCGGATGGTGAACAGCTCCAGGTGCAGGGCCAGTTCCCCGCCGCCGGTACGGGGCGCCTGGTGCCAGGCGGAGACGTACGGGGTGGGAGCCGACGCCTCCTGCGGCTGTCCGGCCACGGCGAAGAGCCGGTCGAAGCGGCGCAGCAGGTCCAGGTAGATGCCGGGGAACTCGGCCCGCTCGGCCTCGTTGAGGCGGGTCAGGTCGGGGACCCGGCGGTGCGGGTGGAGGTGCACCTCGTACGGCCACCGGGCGGCGTACGGCACGAACGCGGTCCAGTGCTCCCCGGCCGTCACCACGCGCTCGGTGGCGGCGCGGGCCCGTGCCACCAGGTCCTCGAAGAGGTTGCGCCCGGTGGCGGCCCGGTGCGCGGCCGCCGCGGCGGTCATCTTGGCCGTACGGGGCGTGACGAACGGGAAGGCGTAGATCTGGCCGTGCGGGTGGCTGAGCGTCACCCCGATCTCGGCCCCCCGGTTCTCGAAGCAGTACACCTGCTCCACTCCCGGGAGGGCGGAGAGCTCCGCGGTGCGGTCCGTCCACGCGTCCAGGACCAGGCGGGCGGCGGCCGGGGTGAGGTCGGCGAACCGGGCGTCGTGGTCCGGGGTGAAGCACACGACCTCGCAGCGTCCGACCGGGCCCGCGAGGGAGGGGAAGCGGTTCTCGAAGACGGCCACCTCGTAGTCGGCGGCCGGGATCTCGCCGAGCCGGCCGTCCCGGGAGGGGCACAGCGGGCACTCCCCGGCGGGCGGGTGGTAGGTGCGGCCCTGCCGGTGGGAGGCGATCGTGATCCAATCGCCGGTCGCCTCGTCCTGCCGCAGCTCGGGCCGGCTCTCCACGGGCTCCAGCGGGCGCAGGTCGGGCGCCTCGCGGACGGCGCTCCGGTCGGTGTCGAAGTAGATCAGTTCGCGGCCGTCCGCGAGCTTCGCGAGTGTTTTCTTCACCCCTCAAGAATAAACAGAACCGAACAGCAGGCACCAGCAAGATGCTTGAAGTCAGCCATAGTTCAACAGCCCGCCGTGTTATCTTGCTGCCTTCCGAACACGGGCCGACACCGGGGGAGCGATCGTGGCCGAACAGGCAGCCCAACTGGCCCACCAGCGGCGCGCGCTCATCCTGGACGCCGTCCGGCGCGACGGAGCGGTGCGCGTGGCGGACCTCGTCGGGCGGCTCGGCGTCTCGGACATGACGATCCGCCGGGACCTCGACGCCCTGGCCCGGTCCGGCGCCGTGGAGAAGGTGTACGGAGGGGCCGTCGCCGCGGGCGGGGCCAGCGGCCACGAGCCCGGATTCGACGCCAAGTCCGATCTGGAGGGTGCCGCGAAGGCGGCCATCGCGGAAGCCGCCGCGGCCCTGGTGGAACCGGGCAGCGTGGTCGCGGTCTCGGGCGGCACCACCGCGCACGCGGTCGCCGCCCGGCTGCTCCGCGTCCCGCGGCTCACGATCGTCACCAACTCGCTCCCGGTCGCCGAGCTGGTACGGGCCGCGGACGGGGAACCGGGCGGCGGAGCCCCCACGCTGCTGCTCACCGGCGGCGCGCCCACCCCCTCGGCCGCCCTGGTCGGTCCGCTCGCCGACCTGGTGATCGGTTCCCTGCACGTGGACCTGCTCGTCCTCGGCGCCCACGGGGTGGCCGAGGAGGCGGGGCTGACCACCCCGAACCTCATGGAGGCGCAGACCAACCGGGCGCTCGTCGCCGCGGCCCGGCGGGTCGCCGTCGTGGCCGACCACAGCAAGTGGGGCGTGGTCGGACTCAGCGGATTCGCGGCCCTGGACCGCGCCGACTGGTTCGTCACCGACGCCGCGATGCCCGCCCCCGCCCGGGCCGTCCTCGCGGACGCGGTGGGCGAACTCGTCGTCGCCGGCGAGGAGCGCTGAACCCGCGTGGCCGGGACCGGTCGGCCTCAGGCCCCGGAACCGGTCTCCGCGGGCGCCGGACCGGTCGTGGCCCGGATGACGAGTTCGGGGTCGAACAGCAGCTCCCCGTTCGGCACGTCCCGGTTGCTGACCAGCGCCAGCACGCTGCGTCCCACTTCGAGGGCCAGCCGGTCGGCCGGCTGCCGCACCGTGGTCAGGGGCGGATCGGTGAACTCCGTGACCGCCGAACCGTCGTAACCCACGACCGACACGTCCCCCGGCACCGAGAGACCCTGGCGGCGGACGCCCCGGATCGCGCCGAGGGCCATGTAGTCGCTGGCCGCGACGATCGCGGTGGCGCCCAGCGCGAGCAGCGGGCCGACCGAGGCCTGGCCGCCCTCCACCGTGTAGGACTGCCGGACCACCCAGCGCTCCGGGTCGTCGATCCCCCGCTTGGCCATCGCCTCCAGGAAGCCCCGGACCCGGCGGTCGGCCGGCTGGTTGCCGGCCGGCCCCGAGACCATCCCGACCCGGCGGTGGCCCAGCCGGTGCAGGTGGTCGACGGCCAGCTCGGCGGCGAGCGCGTCGTCCGTGGAGAAGACCGGCACGGGCACGCCGTCCGCGAACTCGCCGTTGATCCCGACGTACGGGACCCGGCGCTGGCGCAGCAGTTCGTACGTGTCGGTGTCGGAGCCCTCCACCGTGTTGGACGCGGACAGGAAGACGACGGCCGCGACGCCCTTGTCGACGAGCGCGGAGATGAAGTCCCGCTCCTGTACCCCACCGGGGAAGGCGGGGCACAGGATCGTCTTGAGCCCGTGCGGGGCCAGGGCCGACTCGATCCGCTCGGCGACGTCCGCGAAGAACGGGTTGGACACGAACTCGGTGATCACCGCGACCAGTTGGCCCTGAGTCTGCCGCTCGTACCCCAGCTCCGACATGGCCTGCTCGACGGCGTCCCGGGTCTTCTTCGACACGCCCTGGCGTCGGTTGATCACCCGGCTGACGGTCGCCTCGCTGACCTGGGCGAGGGCTGCGACCTCGGTGATACCGACCTTCATCGCGGTCCTTCCGTGATCGTGAGCGCCGCGAGACCTCCGCGCGGCACCGCCAGCGAGTGCGCCCCCTCCGGCAGGAACGGCGGCGGACCGTCCATCATACGGCCGTCGGGTCCGTGGACCGTGCCCCGGATGCGGCCCCCGCCGCCCCGCACCTCGACCATCACCCGGTCCCGGTCCGAGCCGTTGACCAGGTGGAAGCGCCGGTGCGCGGCGAAGTCCAGCGGGACGACCCGATCGCCGTGCACGCTGATCAGGCACTCCTCCCCGGCGCTCGCCCGCACCAGGGGGTACAGCTCGTCGGGGCGTCCCGGCTCCACCTCCCCGTCCAGCAGCAGCCCGCGCAGCTGCCGCCACTGCCGCAGCCAGAAGGCGATCGTCTCCAGGTGCCCCGCTGGGACGCGATCCAGTCGTACGGAGATCTGCGGCACCGCGTGCAGGGCCCCGATCAGCTGCCGGGCCACCGCCGCCACGGGCGCCTCCCGGGACCACAGGAGCATGTCCGAGTGGACGGCACCCCCGACGGCGAGCAGCGCCGTGTCCACGGTGCGCACCCGGTTCGCGGTCGCGTCCGCCGGGCAGTCGAAGGAGCGCAGCATGTTCCCGAACGGGGCCGTGCCGGGACCGGTGTAGGGCTGCCGCAGCTCCAGCAGCAGGTCCGGCCGTACGGCTTCCAGTGCCGCCCGCAGCTCCGTCAGCAGGACCACCATCGCCTGTCCGACGTCCCCCGTGCCGTCGCCCGCGTACACCATGGCCTGGTCGAGGAAGTCGAGCTTGAGCCCGTCGAGCCCGTACTCCCCTACCAGCCGCACGCAGACCCCGACGACGTGCGCGCGGACCTCGGGGCGCCTCGGGTCGAGCACGTACGCGCCGGGCACCGTGGCGGGGGCCGGCGCGCAGGCCGCCCACCGGGCGTGGCAGGCCGCTCCGGGTCCGAGCAGCAGGGGCGCCACCCAGGCCAGGTAGGACAGACCCCGCGCCCGGACCCGGGCCACGTGCCCGGCCAGGTCCGGGAACTTGGCCCGGTCGGGCAGCCAGTCCCCGCAGCCGGCGTAGCCGCGCCCGTGGCCCAGTTCCTGCCAGCCGTCGTCGAGGATCAGCGCGCCGCAGCCGAGGGCCGCGGCCAGCTCGGCCTGGGTCTCGACGGCGGCCGCGCTGACGTCCTGGTTGAAGGCGTACCAGGTGGAGTAGACGGGGGTGCGCGCCGCGTCGGGCACCGGCATGGGGGCGAGTGCGGTGGCGAACCAGTTCCGCACGGCCCGCAAGGCCCCGGACACGGACGGCGAGCGAGGCACCAGCAGGATCCTGTGCGGGTCCCGCGAGGCGGGCAGGCGGAGGTGGACGACGTGGGTGTCGTTCTCCTCGGAGACGCCGAAGCGCAGCGTCGCCTCGGGGACCGGGTCGGCCGCGGCGAAGGCGAGCAGGGTGGCCCCCGAGTGGTCGTACAGGCATCCGGCGGCGTGCCCGTCGACGAGCGAGACCCGGGAGCGGCCCTCCCAGTCGGCGAGCAGGGTGCGCCGCCAGCCGCCCTGGGGATGCCAGTACCCGGCGGCGTCGCCGAGCGGCACGGAGAAGCGGACCTCGACGGGCGCGCCGTCGGCCCGCACCTCCAGCATGCGCACTCCGCCGGCGGGTCGGCCCAGGGACCAGACGGGTTCGACGCCGCGGGCGTGGGCGAGGACGGAGATCGACACCCCGTCGAGCAGTGGCTCGAAGCGGGCGGGCGCCAGCCCCGCGGTGGTCACGGGTTCGGGGACCTGCGCCGGGGCGCTGGTGGTGTGCACGGTCACTCCTTCACGGCGCCGGCGAGCAGGCCGGACACGAACTGACGCTGCAGCGCCAGGAATACGAGGGCCATGGGGATCGCGGCGGCCGCGGTTCCGGCGAGGATCGCGCCGTAGTCGGTCTCGTCGAGGCCCTGCAGCGAGGCCAGGGCCACCGGCACGGTGAACGAGGCGCTGTCGCGCAGGACGATCAGCGGCCAGACGAAGTCGTTCCACTGGTACAGGAAGAGGAAGATGGCCAGGGCGGCGAGGGCGGGTTTCATCGGCGGGACCACCACCCTCCAGAACAGGCGCAGTTCGCCGCAGCCGTCCATGCGCCCGGAGTCGAGGAGCTCGTCGGGGAGCGCGGCCATCGACTGGCGCATCAGGAAGATGCCGAAGGGCAGGGCCAGGTTGGGCATGATCACGGCCTGGTACGTGTTCAGCCAGCGCAGCTCGGCCATCATCTGGAACAGGGGTACCAGGGTGACCTGCGCGGGGACCACGAGCCCGAGCATCAGCAGGCCGAAGAGGGCCTCGCGGCCGCGGAAGCGGAACTTGGCGAAGCCGTACCCGGCCAGGGTGCAGACGGCGCCCGCGCACAGGGTGTAGACCGCGGCGATGAGCACGGAGTTGAGGACCACCCGGCCGAAGGAGGCGGTGTCCTGGAGCGTGCGCAGGTTGGCGGCCAGGTGGCTGCCGGGCAGGAGCGGAGGAGGGCTGTCGAAGATCTCCCGGGAGCTGTGGGTGGCGGCGACGACGAGCCAGTAGAAGGGGACCAGGACGGCCGCGAGCGCGACGGCCAGTCCGGAGGTCAGCAGGATGCTCCTGCCGCGGTGCCGGGCGGCGGCGGTCATGGCTTCTCCCCGAGGAGCCGGAACTGGATCACGCCGAGGACGCCGATGAGGACGGCGAGGGCGTAGGCGATGGCGGAGGCGTATCCGAAGTCGAAGTACTTGAAGGCGTTCTGGTAGAGGTACACGCCAATGGTCAGCGTGGCGTTGTCCGGGCCACCGCCGGTCAGCACGTACGGCTCGTCGAAGATCTGCAGGGTGCCGATGGTGGAGAGCACCGTGGTGAGCAGCAGCGCCGGGCGCAGACCCGGCAGGGTGACGTGGCGGAAGGCGCCCCAGGCGCCCGCCCCGTCGACGGCCGCCGCGTCGTAGAGCTCGGCGGGGACGGCCTGGAGGCGGGCGAGCAGGATCACCGCGTTGTACCCGGTGTAGTGCCAGGTCAGCGCCAGCCCGAGGGAGACCTTCGCCCACAGCGGGTCGGTCAGCCACGGCACGGCGTCCAGGCCGACGAGCCCGAGCAGCCAGTTGACCAGCCCGTAGTCCGTGCTCAGCAGGACGGAGAACATGATGCCGTAGGCGACCAGACCGGTGACCATCGGCAGGAAGAAGCCGAGCCGGAAGACCGCGCGCCCGCGCAGCAGGCCGGAGTTCAGGGCCACGGCGATCCCGGTCGCGAGGGCCAGCATCACCGGCACCTGGACGGCGAGGATCACCGCGGTGTTCTTCAGGGCGGTCCAGAACAGCGGATCGTGCAGCAGCCGGGTGTAGTTGTCGGCGCCGACGAACCGCTCGGTCCCGCCGACGGTCTTGTGCAGGCTGATCACGAAGGACCGGCCGATGGGGTAGATCTTGAAGGCGGCGAAGAGCAGCAGCGCGGGGAGTACGAAGAGGTACGGAGCGACGCGCCGGCGCGGCCGGGGCCGGGGAGCCGCCCCGGCCGGCCCCGGGGCGGGGACGGCGCGGGGGGTTCGGCCGGTGAGCGTCGCGGTCATCGGGAGACCTTGCGCCCGGTCTGCCGGCCCAGCTGCTCGGCGGCCTCCTTGAGCACCTTCGCCGGGTCGGCGCCCGCCAGCAGGACCTTGGACTGGGCGTCGGTGACCAGCTTGAGGGCGCGGGCGTAGTCGGCGGTGTATTGGAACGCGGGCGAGGGTGCCTTGAGTGCCTCCAGGAAGACCTCGCCCTTCTTCTGCCCGCTGAAGAAGGCGGAGGGCTCGTGGAAGACGGCGTCGTCGTAGGCCTTCATCAGCGCGGGGGCGATGCCCTTGCCCCGGTAGATCCGCACCTGGGAGGCGGGGCGGGTAAGGACGAACTCGATGAAGGACCAGGCGGCGGCCTGGTGCTTGCTGCTGCCCGCGACGGCGAGGTGGGTGGAGTTGACCGTGGCCGCGGTGGACCCGCCCCGGCGGACGGCCGGGGGAAGCCTGACCTTCCACTTGCCCGCCTCACCGGGAACCTGTTCCTCGATGATGCCGCCGAACCAGGTGGGCATCGGCAGCACGGCCGCGGTCCCCTCCTTCAGGGAGCTCATCAGGGTGTTCCAGCCGCCCGCGAGATCGCTGACGAGGCCGGCGTCGTTCATCGTCTTGATGAGGGTCATGGCCTTCACGGCCTCGGGGGAGTCGAGGGTGATGTTCCCGGCGAGGTCGAAGTAGAAGGTGCCCTGCAATTGGAGGAGCATCTGGAAGAAGTTGGCGGCGTCGGCCTGTGAAGCCGGTTTGTCGATGCCGAGCAGATGGGCGCCGGTCTTCTGCTTGATCTCCTTGCCGGCCTCGATGGTCTCTTCCCAGGTCTGGAGGGCGGCCGCGTCCACACCGGCCTTCTCGAAGAGGTCGGCGCGGTAGTAGAAGCCCGCCGAATTCGCCTCCCAGGGCAGGGCGTTGACGCGCCCCCCGGCGGGGGAGACGGTCTGCCACATGCCCTGGGCGAAGGCGTCCCGGTAGGCGTTCGCGCCGAGCGGGCCGAGGTCGGCGAGGCCGCCGGGGAACTTCTCGACGTAGCCCGGAAGGTAGTCGACGCCGATGTGCAGGACGTCGGCGAGGCCTTGGCCGCCGGCCGCCAGCCCGGTAGTGATCTTGTCCCAGATCGCGGGGTTGCCGATGTCCTCGACCGTCACCTCGATGTCCGGGTACCTCTTGTTGAACTCCGGCACGAGCGCCTTCATTTCGGCGGCCGGACCCTGCCAGGACCAGACGGAGATCTTCCCCTTGTCCTTGGCCCCGGCGGTGCCGGTCGCGCCCGTGTCACCCGTCCCGGAGCAGGCCGTCAGGCCGGTGAGCCCGGCACCCGCAGCGAGCGCGCCGCCCATCCGTAGCACTCTGCGACGTTCCAGTTCCATGCCTTGACCCACCCCTGCTCGCACCGTTGCGGAAGCCGAATGGCCGGACTGTAGCCAGATGCGCACGACACTTGCAATACAACAACGAAAACTTTCAGTTCGATCCAGCAAAGAATGACGGCAGGAATGATTGCAATCCATCTGTCACTGTTGCTAGCGTGCCGCGCGCCCTGCCCCGTGCAGGCCGGTCGCCCCACCACACCCCGGGAGAACCCGATGACGCGTTCCCGTGTGCCGCTGCTGTCCGCCCTCGCCCTGCTCGCGCCGCTCACCCCCCTCGTCCTCGGCGGCCCGGCCGCGGCGGCGCCGCCCGGCGCGGCCGGCCGGCCGCCCGCGCCCGCCGCACCCGCCCTGCTCGCCGTCACCGACCCCGGATTCGAACAGGGCGGTACGGGATGGCGGTTCACCGCCGGCACCGGCGTCGCCACGAACTATCCGCACGGCGGGGCACGGCTCGCCTACCTCGACGGCGGGCCCGGGATGAAGGTGTCCCAGACCGTGACGGCCACGGGCCGCGGGACGTACGACATATCCGCCTGGATCGCGACGGGCGGCCCGAACGGCCGGTACGTCGCCCGGGTCAACGGCGCGGTCGCCGCCGCGCAGACCCTGCCGAGCGCCTCCAACTACCGCCGTCACACCCTCGGCCGGATCACCCTCGCCCCCGGTGACGAGCTCGAGATCGCCTTCGAGTCGGGGGACGCCTGGGTCAACGCCGACGACGTGATGGTCTCGCCCTCGTCTCCCGCGGACCCGCGGATCAGCTCCTCCGACCCGAAGATCGTCGAGATGTTCGACTGGTCCAAGCGCAAGGCCAACAGCTGGGTCCAGCTGCCGGGCACCCAGGGCCCGCTCAATGTGGACGAGAACCGCACCGGCGGCAGCGGCACCGGCACCTACGGCGCCTCCTACTGGGCCGGATACGCCAACCGCAGCGGCTATTACTCGCGCGACACGGCCCACCAGCTCACCGGCGCGGGGGTCCTCGGACTGCACGCGGAGAACAAGGCGATGCTCCGCTCCTTCGCCGCGTCCGCCACGCCCGCGCACAAGTACTACCCGGCCTGGGCCCTCAACTTCGACACCACGACGTACCTGTCGATCGACTACAAGAGCCCCTCGAACTTCGTCCGCGAGGTCCCCGCCACCTTCGAGCTGGTGCAGAAGTCGGAGGAGGCGTACCGCTGGAGCGGGGACCGCTCCTACATCGAGGACCCGGTCCTGTGGGACTTCTACCGGCACGCCACCGACGAGTTCGTCACCCTGCACGACGGGCTGAAGGACAACGGCGCGGTCAAGGTCGCCGAAGGCACCGGCCAGGGCATCTTCCAGGGCACCGCGAGCTACAACGAGCAGAGCGGCGAACCGCTCGCCGAGGCCGGCGACGCCATCGGCTCCCAGTACCAGGCGTACCTGGCGGTGGCCTCGCTCGCCCGCGCCAAGGGCGACTGCGTGCTCGCGGGCCGGTACGAGGCCAAGGCCCGCGACCTGAAGGCGTACTTCAACACGACCTGGAGCGGCACCGGTTCCGGCGCTGACATGGTGCGCGGCTACACCACGGACGGACGCGCGCTGACCGGCTGGGGCAAGGAGAACAGCTGGTTCATGCCGATGAAGCAGATCGTGGAACCGGGCGCCCGCCGCGAGGCCTATCTCGACTACATCGACCAGCAGGCCTCGGGCACGGACCGGCCCGCCAACATCGAGGCACTCACCTACCTGCCCGACACCTTCTTCCGCAACAACCGCAACGACACCGCCTGGAAGTGGATGAAGCACGTCTACGACCGCAAGGACGTCCAGCACGTCAACACCAAGCAGGGCACCAACGGGGACTACCCCGAGGTCTCCTTCACCCTGCTCGGACAGACCGTCGAGGGGCTCCTGGGCGTCGTCCCCGACGCGCCCGCGCACGCCCTGAGCACCCAGTCCCGGCTGCCGTCGGGCATGACCTGGCTGGGCATCGACGACCTGCGGATAGGCGACTCGGTCTTCTCCCTGCGTCACGACGGGGCGACGAAATCCTCGCTCAGCCACACCTCCGGCAGCTCCGCCTACACCTGGGAGGCCCGCTTCCCCGGCACCTACTCCACGGTCACGGTCGACGGGGTGACCCGCCCGGCCCGCACCAAGGTCGTCGACGGAGCGACGTACACCTACGTCACGCAGCGGGTGTACCCGGGCAGCACCGTCACCGTCCAGGTGGGCTGAGACCGGGCGCGGGCCGGCCATCGCCGTGGCCGGCCCGCGGCCCCGGTAAAGGTCAGTCCACCAGGACGCCGGGATTGAGGATGCCGTGCGGGTCGAGCGCGCCCTTCGCGGCGCGCAGCGCGAGGGCGAACGGCTCGGGGCGCTGGCGGTCGTAGCCCGCACGGTGGTCCCGGCCCACGGCGTGGTGGTGGGTGACGGTCGCCCCGTACCGGTGCAGGACCTCGACCGCCACGGCCTTCAGGTCGTCCCAGAGGGCGTCCTCGTCGCCGTCCCGGCCGGCCGCCAGGACGGTGAAGTACGGGGCCGCCCCATCCGGATAGACGTGCGTCAGACGGCAGTTGACCATGGCGGGGTGACCGGTCGCCTTCAGCGCCGCCGCACCGACCTCGCTGCGCACCGCCTCGATCAGGCCGGGGATCCGGTCCCAGGTGGCAGCCGTCTCGAAGGTCTCCGCGACGGCGCCCATCCTGGCCAGACCGTCGCGGAGGTAGGGCATCCGCAGGAACGCCGAACGCCAGGCGGAGACGGCCGCGTCACCTCCGCCGCCCTCGCCGGCACCGGCCGTACCGCCGGGACGGCCCCCGTGCGCGCGGGCCAGGCCGACGGCCCGTTCGAGCCGGGCGGTCACCGGCTCGTCCGCCGACTCGAAGCCCAGGACCAGCACGGCGGAGCCGTCCTGTGCCGCACCCGACAGCGCCGCCTCACCGGCGTCCAGCAGACGGCAGTTGGCAGGCGAGAGGTCGGACTGCGCGAGGGTGCGCACCGCCCGGAGCGCCTCGTCGAAGCGGCTGAAGGCGACCGAGGCGGACGCCTTGTGGCGGGGGCGTTCCTGCAGCCGGACCCAGGCCTCGGTGATGACGCCGAGGGCGCCTTCGGAGCCGAGGAACAGCCGGTCGGGGGAGGGCCCGGCCCCCGAGGCGGGCAGCCGCCAGGAACCGCTCGTGCCGGCCGGGGTGACCACCCGTATCGACTGCACGAAGTCGTCGATGTGCGTGCGGCCGGTGGCGTAGTGGCCGCCCGCGCGGGTGGCCAGCCAGCCGCCCAGGGTGGAGAACTCGAAACTCTGCGGGAAGTGCCGCAGGGTGAGCCCGTGGGGCCGCAGCTGGTCCTCCAGGTCCGGCCCGAGGGTGCCCGCCTGGATGCGCGCGGCCCGTCCGCCGGTGTCGACCTCCAGGACCCGGCCCATCGCCGTCAGGTCGAGGGACACCACCGCCCCGTGGGCGTCCCCGCGGTACTCCACGCCACCGCAGACCGAGGAACCCCCGCCGTACGGGACGACGGCCACCCGCCGGTCGCCCGCCCACTCCAGCAGGTCGGCCACCTCCCGCTCGTCCGTCGGGCGGGCGACGAGATCGGGAATCCGGCCGGGCCGCCCGCGCAGCGCCCGCACCACGTCCCGGTAGGCCTTGCCCATGGCGTGGGCGGCGCGGTCCCCGGGGTCGGCCGAGACCAGGTGTCCGAGGCTGTGCGGCGGTTCGACGGCGGGGCCCCCGATGCCCAGGTCGCGGACGCGGGGGACGGGGAGCGGGCGGGGCAGGGTGCCGGGTATCAGCGAGCCCATCGCGACGCACTCCGCGTCGTCGGGATGCGCGTCCGTCCAGCCCCAGCCCCACCAGGAGCGGATGCGGGACTGCGGCTGCGGGGTGGTGCCGGCCATGGATGCGCTCCGGAGGTCGCGGTAATTTACCTAGGGGTAAATTACTTACTGATAATATCGGCGCATGGCAACCCCTCCGACCCGAGCCGGCACCAAGGGAGTCCCGCGGGAGCACCGCAGGCAGCAGATGCTGGAGGCCGCCACGGAGGAATTCGGCACCCGCGGCTACGCGGCCGCGTCGCTCCCCGCGATCGCGGCGCGCGTGGGCGTCACCAAGACGCTCCTGCACCAGTACCTCGGCACGAAGGAGGAGCTCTACGTCGCCTGCCTGGTGCCCGTAGGGGACCGCCTCCTGGAAGCCGTCCGGACGGCGATGGGCGCCGGCGGCACCGGTCCGCAGACGCCTCTGCGCGTGCTGCGCGGCATCTTCGAGGCCCTGGAGGGGCGGCGGGAGGCGTGGTTCGTGCTGTACGACACCACGCTGCCGCCCGGCGGCGAGGCCGAGCGCCGGGCATCGGAGTACTGGTCGGCCATCGACGGGCTCGCCGCGGGCGGCACGGCCGAGCTGCTGCGCGCGGCCGGCTCCGCGGACCCGCTGGACGCCGACGCGCTCAAGTACGTCTGGCGGGACCTGGTCGCCACCCTCGTCCGCTGGTGGGTCAAGCATCCGGAGCAGACCCCGGCGGCCATGACGGACCGCTGCGCCCGCCTCTTCGCGGCCGCCGCGACACTCACCCCGGACGACCGGGCGGGCTGAGACCGGGAGCCCGCGCGGTGCGGTGCCCGCCGACGCGGGGCCCGCCGACGTGGTGCCCGTCGAGTCCGGAGCCCGTGGTCCGGGGCCCGTCGTCCGGAGCCCGTGGTCCGGGGCCCGTCGTCCGGAGCGTGGGGAGTCCGGAGCCCGTGGTCCGGAGCCTGGGGAGTCCGGAGCCCGTCGTCCGGTGCCCGTGGAGTCGGGCCCCGCCCGGGATGTCGGCGGCTTGACGGGGCCGCCTGCGTACTACCCCTTCTCGGGCCGCGAGGCCTTGACGGCCTTGAGCTTGCGCCAGACCCTCTCCAGCGCCTCCAGGTCGTGTTCGTCGAGCAGCTCGGTGAAGACCGGGGCGAGCGCCTCGCGGCGAGTTGCGTCGGCCTCGGCGAACAGCGTGCGTCCCGCCTCCGTGAGGGAGACCTCCACCGACCGGGCGTCGCGCGCCGACGGAGTACGGGTCACCAGGCCCCGGTTGCGCAGGGCGTCGACGACGCGGGAGACCTGGCTGCGGCTGAGCAGCGTGCTGTTCCCCAGCGTGGAGGCGGGAACCGGCTCGGGGCTGGAGGCCAGCCACAGCATCACCTCGAACCAGGACACCGGGAGGTCGTGCGCCTTGACGAGGGCCCGGTCGACCCGGTCGGTGAGGGTGGCGCCGGCCCAGACCAGCCCGTAGAAGGCGTAGTCGGCCGTCGGCATCTGGGTTTCGGTGAGCTTTTTCGCCATGTCGGCAGTGTAGGGCTTGCGTGCACACGCACATAAATTTATAGTGTGTGTGCACGCACATAAATCACGCCCGGTGACACAGGCGATCCCTCCCCACGACACTCGTGGCACTCCCAGTGAAAGGCTCCGGCCATGTCGACCCCCCTCACCCCCGACACCACCACCGAAACCTCCCTCCGGACCGTCCTGATCACCGGTACCTCCTCCGGCATCGGCCTGGCGGCAGCCGTGGCCGCCGCTCGCGCCGGATGGCGCACGGTCGCCACCCTCCGTGACACCGGCCGGGCGGACGCCCTGCGCAAGGCCGCCGCCGAAGCGGGCGTCGACATCGACATCAGGCAGCTCGACGTCGTCGACGAGGACTCCGTCGCCGCCGCCGTGGCCGGGGTGATCGCCGACTACGGCCGTCTGGACGCGGTGGTGAACAACGCGGGCGCCGGTCACGTCGGCACCCTCGAACTCGAGTCCGTCTCCGACGTGCGCGAGGTCATGGAGGTCAACTTCTTCGGCGTGCTGAACGTGTCCAAGGCGGCCCTGCCGCACCTGCGCGCCACCGGAGGCCGGCTGATCACGGTCACCAGCGTCGGCGGAGTCATCGGCCAGCCCTTCAACGAGGCCTACTGCGCCGCGAAGTTCGCGGTGGAGGGGTACATGGAGAGCCTGGCGCCCGTCGCGGCGGCGGTCGGCGTGGCCGTCTCCGTCGTCGAGCCCGGCGCGGTGGCGACGGAGTTCGTCAACAACATCGGAATCGACATCGAGGCCACCGTCGCCGCGGCCGGCCCCTACGCCGACGCGATGCGCCACTACATCGAGCGCACCGTCGGCCAGTTCACGAACGGGGCCCAGACCCCGGCGGGCGCGGCCGAGGCCGTCATGGAGGCGCTGACCGCCCAGAAGCCCGCGTTCCGCATCCAGACCTCCGAGTGGGCCCGCGGCTTCACCGGGACCAAGCTGGCCGACCAGGACGGCTCGGCGGTCCTGGGCATGACCGGAGCCTGGGTCTCCTGACCGGCCGGTCCCACGCCCGGCCGTCGACGCGTGCCGGGCGTCTGCCTCGCGGGAGGACCGGGTCGGGGGGAGACTCGTACGCATGGACGAGTCGCGCAGAGCCTGGGCCACGGTCATCGCCGTCATCGCGGTGATCCTGCTGGACCTCGCCGCCATCATCCTGATGAACACCCTCTGACCGTGACCGTGTGAGGCGGACGGGTGGGCCCGTCGGCCGGCCGGCGGGAGACCGGCGCGACACGGTGGCCGGCTCATGGCCGAAGACCGGCATGTTGAACGTGCGAGTTCCCGAGGCGGGTCGTGCCCCGGTCGAGCGCGCGCGGTGTGAGCCGGTCGGCTCGTGCGTCACCCCGCCGGGCAGCCCCCTCGGCGGGCGGTACCGGCCACTGGAAGGTGAGCCGGTCGCCGGGAGCGAGCTCGAACTCGGTCCCCGGGGGTTCGAACTGGAGGCTCAGCGGGACCCCCGGTGCGGCTCGGACGACGAACGTCACGGTCCTGTCTCCTGAAGTCCGCTGAAGTCCGTGCTGCGGGCGGCCGCCGCGCCCGGAGTGACTCGAGTCCCGCTCGGAAGCGGCGTCAACGGGCGTCCCTAGTAAGGCAGTTCATGGCCTTTCGTGCCGGAAAGACGGGCTGCCCGCACCCTTGCCGCACCGCGCCGGTTCGCGAATGATGCTGCCCGGCGTGTCGGCCGACGGTGGTCGCGATGCACGCGCCATTCCGACCCCGGCCGGCCAGGAGGCACGTCTTGCGGACGAACCGTCACATCAGCAGGTCCTTAGCGGTCGTCGGCGCCGCCCTCGCGCTGGTGGTCGCCGTGCCCCAGGTCGCCTTCGCCGCACCACCGCCCGCACTGCCCAGCCAGGCCGAGGCGATCGAGCTGACCTTCCAGCCGGCGTACGACTACGACACCGACGGCTGCTACCCGACCCCCGCCATAGGCCCGACCGGAGTCCTCAATGGCGGACTGAACCCCACCGGCGCCCTGAACGGCAACTGCCACGACGCCTCGGACCTCGCCAACACCAACGGCTACTCCCGCTGGACCTGCAACAACGGCTGGTGCGCCGTGATCTACGGTCTGTACTTCGAGAAGGACCAGGCGATCCCCGGCATCAGCCTCGGCGGCCACCGGCACGACTGGGAACACGTCGTGGTGTGGATCCAGGGCGACGAGGCCAAGTACGTCTCGACCTCCGCCCACGGCGACTTCGTCGTCCACTCCCGCGACCAGATCCGCTGGGACGGCACCCACCCCAAGATCGTCTACCACAAGGACGGCATCGGCACGCACTGCTTCCGCGCGGCGAACACCAACGACGAACCGCCCGAGAACCACCGCGGCACCTGGCAGTTCCCCGCCCTCGTCGGATGGTCGGGCTATCCCGCGGGACTGCGGGACAAGCTGAGCCAGGCCGATTTCGGCAGCGCGCACTTCGGCCTGAAGGACAGCGCCTTCGCCGACCACCTGGCGAAGGCCAAACCGGCGGGCATCCCCTTCAACCCGTACCAGTAGCCCCCTCACGGGCGGCATGACGAACGAAACCCGGGCCCGCTCCGTCAGCGCGACAGCCGCTCGCCATGCCGCCCACCGCCCCTCCTGCCCGCCCGAACTCCTCGACGCCGTCGCCGGATTCGCCGGCTCCCCGTCGGCAGGCGCCCGTACCGCCGACATCGGGGCCGGTACGGGCATCGCCACCGCCCTGTTGCGGGCGGGCGGGGCGAGCGGGGCGCGCGTCGTCGCCGTGGAGCCGGGCGGGGGCATGGCCGCGGAGTTCCGGCGCCGCAATCCGGGGGTGGTCGCACCGCGCCGGGCCGCGTCCCTCGCCGTCCCGGCCGGCGCCGCCCTGAGCCCCCTGTTCGTCGAGCCGTAGCGGACCGGCGTGGAGCCGGCGGCTGGGCAGGACGTGACGCGTCCGCGTCCTACAGTTGCGGTGCCGGGCGCAGCCGTGGAGCCGGCTCGAACCGAACGATGAGGTGTGTCATGCCGATACGTCACGCGGTGGTCGCCGGGGCGGGCATCGGGGGTCTCACGGCCGCCATCGCCCTGCACCGGCGCGGATGGCACGTCACCGTCTGCGAGCGCGCCGCCGAGCAGCCCGTGACGGGCGCCGGCATCGGCCTCGCTCCCAACGCCCTGCGCGCGCTGGACGCCATCGGCGTCGACGCCGTCCGCGCCACCGGCAGCGCCGTGCCCGAGGCGATGGGCGTACGCCGCTCCGCCGGCCAGTGGCTGACCCGGGCACGCACCGCGGACATGGCGGCCCGCTACGGCATCGCCCCCATAGCCGTCCCGAGGCCCTCCTTCACCGCCGCCCTGGCCGCCACCCTGCCGCCGGGGACCATCCGTTACGGCACCGCCGTGACCGCCGTGACCGCCGTCGACGACAGCGGCGAACCCGGGGGCCGCCCGACCGTCCGGACGGAGACCGGACCGGACCTGTCCGCCGATCTGGTCGTCGCCGCCGACGGCATCCACAGCCCGCTGCGCCGCGCGCACTTCCCCGACCACCCCGGCCTGAACTACCTGGGCGAGACCGCCTGGCGGGCCCTGGTGCACGCCCCGGACCTGCGGATCCCGGCCATGAGCGAGACCTGGGGGAGGGGCCGGCGGTTCGGCATCACCCCGCTCTCCGACGGCCGCTACTACCTCTACGCCACCGCGGTCGCCCCGGCCGGCACCCGGTCGGCGGACCCCCGGGCCGAACTCCGCGACCGCTTCGGCACCTGGCACGACCCGATCCCGGCCCTCCTGGACCGCGTCGGCCGCCTCGAAGCCGCCGACGTGCTGCAGAACGACCTCCACGACCTCGCCGCCCCGCTCCCACGTCTGCACCACGGCCGGATCGCCTGGCTCGGCGACGCCGCCCACGCCATGGCCCCCAACCTCGGTCAGGGCGGCTGCCAGGCCATCGAGGACGCGGTGGTCCTGGCCCACCTGCTCCCCGTGGGAGACAGCGCCCACGGCACCGATCCCGTCCCGGCGGCCCTGGCCGCCTACACCGCCGCCCGCAGCGACCGCACGGACGCGGTCCGCGTCCGGGCCCGCCGCGTCGGCCGACTCGGCGCCCTCCGCCACCCCCTCGCGGCGGCGGCCCGCGACCTCGCGGTCCGGGCGGTCCCCGACCGTCTGGCCCTGCGCGGCATGGACGACCTCTTCAACGGCTTCCACCTGCCCGGATCAGACGACCGCCCCCTTCCGGGCGGCTTCCGGCTGTGAGTCCCCCGCCGGGGGCCGTTGCCGGCGTTGTGCCCGGCCGACGGCGAGCGGCGTCACCAGACCCGTCACGGCGAACAGGGCTCCCACGACGAACCACCCGGGTCGGCCCCAGCTGATGCAGAGCGAGATGAGCAGGGCCGGACCGAGGGCTTCGGCCAGTCCCGCGCCGAGGCCGAACACCCCGAGGTACTGGCCGGTGGCGTGCCGTGGAGCGAGGGCGAACGACACTTCGAAACCCGCGGCGGAGTGCCAGAGCTCGCCGACCGTGTGGATCACCATCGCCCCGGTGAGGAGCGCGGCCGCGGCCCACGCCGGGATCCCGGCCGACAGCGAGATCAGGGAGCACGAGAGGAGGAACGCCACACCCGCTCGCCGGTAGGCGGCCCCGCCGGCCGCCGGCGAGACGATGCCGCGACTGGCCCGTATCTGGAACACGATGACGATGACCGTGTTGACGAGCATGGTGCCGGAGATGAGCCAGCGCGGGGCGGTGGTGGCCGTGACCAGCCAGAGCGGGACGGCCACGGTCAGCACCTTGAACTGGACGGCCATGATGCCGTCGAGAGCGGTGAGCAGGAGGTAGGGGCGGTCCCGCAGGGCGATCCAGCGGGGACCGCCGACGGCGGCGACGGGCGCGACCGCGGGGAGCCGGCCCAGGATCACGGCGGAGGCCGCGAACGCGACCGCGTTGCCGATGACCAGCAGTCGGTACGCGGGGAGCGTGCCCACCTGGACGGCCCAGCCCGCCAGCAGCGCGCCGAGGGAGATGCCCAGGTTGCTCACGGCGCGCAGGTAGGCGCGGAACTCCTGCGGACGGTCCCCTCCGTAGTGCCTGATGAGCGGACTGCGGGCGGCCAGTCCGGCCGCTTTGGCGCCGGCGGCGATGCCGACCGCCAGGACGAACGGCCGGAAGCTGTCCGCCAGTACGAACCCGGCCGTGGCCAGCGCCTGCACGACGAGGGTGACCGCGTAGACACCGCGTGCTCCGTATCGGTCCGCGAGATGGCCGACGGCGATGCCCATGGCCAGCGAGACGGCACCGGCGATGCCGAGTCCGAGGCCGACCAGGGCTGGCGGGAGGTGGACCGCCTCGGTGAAGTACAGGACCCCGGCGGTCAGATAGAGGCCACTGCCCACGGTGTAGACGAAGTTCGAGGCGGCGATGACGCGCTGGGGGCCGGAATCCGGCATCAGTCCGGGCATGGTGAAGCTCCGCGTTCCGAGGTGGAAGTAAGAACTCACCCAGCTTTCTGCCTGTTACTCGCAAGAGCAAGAGATATGCGGCAACTGGTCAGGCCGTCCCGCGCAGGAAGTCGAGCAGCAGGTCCGTCACGACGGCGGGCCGCTCCAGGCCGGGAAGGTGGCCGGCCCAGGGCAGTTCGAGGTGCCGGGCGTCGGTGAGCAGCTCCGGCAGCCGGGCGGCGATCTGCCGGAAGTCCGTGACGTCGTGACCGCCCGACACGGCGAGGCAGGGCGCCTTGACCGCCGCCGGATCGGCCTCGACCGCCCTCCGGCCGGCCCCCTCCGGGGCGGCCAGCTGTATGTCGAAGGAACGCCGCTGCATCTCGCGCACCCGCTCCCGCACCGCCTCGTCGGCGTCCGGCCCCAGCCAGGTGTCCAGGTTCAGTTCCACGGCTCCCGCGACGTCACCGGCCTCCAGGAGCGCGTCCTCCCGCTCGCCGAACGCCCGCAGTTCATCGCCGGGTTCGTGTCCGGGCAGCCCGGAGCACAGCAGCACCAGGGAGGAGACCCGGTCGGGACGGCGTGCGGCGATCTCCACGGCCACGCGTCCGCCGTAGGAGGAGCCGACCAGAGCCGCTTCCTCGATGCCCAGGGAGTCCAGGAGGTCCACTACGTCCTCCGCGTCGTTGTGCCGCCGGTCCGGCAGCGGAGTCTCGCCGAAGCCGCGGAAGTCGGGGCGCACGACCCGGTATCCGGCCTCGGCCAGGGCGGACCACTGCGGATCCCACATCCGCCGGTCGCAGACCGCGGAGTGCAGCAGTACCAGTGCGGGGCCGTCCCCGATTACGTCATGAGCGAGAGTCATGCGCCCGACTCTAGGCGGCGAGTGATCACCGGATCGCGCCGGGGAGCGGGGGTGGGCGGTTCGGCCCGTCCTGACCGTCCTGACCGTCCGTCCTGGCCGTCCCGCACCCGGTGCGCAGCTCCTACCATTGGTAACCAGCCGACGGATTCGGCACCGCACCACTCCCGTGAACGGCACCACACCCCAAGGGAGCGACCCGTACATGACCCACGACTACGACGTCGTCATCAGCGGAGCCAGCCTCGCCGGCTGCACCGCGGCGATCCTGCTCGCCCGGCGCGGTGTCCGCGTCGCATTGCTGGAACGCCGCTCGGACCCCGACGCGTACAAGGTGCTGTGCACCCACTCCATCACGGCCAACGCCCACCCGGTGCTCGACGAACTCGGGCTCGTACCCGCCCTGGAGGAGGCCGGAGCGCTCCGCAACGACGCACGCTGGTACACGCGTTGGGGGTGGATCGAGCCGCGGGCCGCTCCGCAGGGGCCCGCGCTGCCGTACGGGTACAACATCCGGCGCAGCACCCTCGACCCGCTGATCAGGTCCCGCGCGGCGGAAACCCCCGGCGTCGACCTGCTCCTCGGCCACCGCGTCACCGGTCTGGTCCGGGAAGCGGGACGTACGGTCGGGGTGCGCACGGCGACGCCGCGGGGCGACGTCACGATCCGGGCCCGGCTGGTGGTCGGCGCCGACGGCAAGGACTCGGCCGTGGCGAAGTTCGCCGACGTGCCCACCAAGGTGCACGAGAACAGGCGGTTCGGCTATCTCGCGCACTTCCGCAACCTGCCGCTGCAGGGCGGGATCGGCCAGACCTGGTTCCTCGAACCCGACATGGCGTACGCCTTCCCGAACGACGACGGGGTGACCGTCCTCGCGGTGCTCCCGGACAAGGAGCGGCTGCCGGCTTTCAGGGAGGACCTGGAAGGCAGCTTCCTGGAGTTCGTCCGCGCCCTGCCCGGGGCGCCGCCCATCGACACCGCCGAGCGCATCACCAAGTTCATCGGCACCGTCGACTACCCGCTCGTCACCCGCGACCCGACGGCGCCGGGCATCGCGCTCATCGGCGACGCCGCCCTGACCGGCGACCCGCTGTGGGGAGTGGGATGCGGATGGGCGCTGCAGTCCGCGCGGTGGCTCGCCCAGGCGGTCGGGCCGACCGCGGCGGGCCGGGGTGCGGCGGGCCGGGGCGCGACCGACTGGGGTGCGGACGGCTGGGGTGACCTCGACCGCGCGCTCGCCCTGTACGCGCGCCGGCACCGGCGCCGGCTGCGCGGCCACCAGTCCGTGGCCGTCGACTTCGCCAAGGCCCGGCCGTTCAACCCCGGGGAACGGCTGGTGTTCTCGGCGGCGGCCCGCGACGAGTCGATGGCGCGGCACATGTACCTGTTCGCGGCCCGCCTGATCGGCCCCCTGCGCTTCCTGAACCCCGCGGCCCTCGCGAGGGCCGCGGCCGTCAACGTCAGGTACCGCGGTGCGGGGGCCTCCCCGGCACGCTGAGCCGCCGCCGGCCCCGGCGTAGCGGCCGCAGTGGGCCCCGGAGCGGGAGCCGGGGCCAGGCGCACCGTCGACAGCGGCAGCCGGGGGGCGTGAAATCCGGGTGCTGCGGGGACCGGGCCGGGCTATGGTCACGGGCATGAACGTCACCGGCCCCCGCACCACCGCGACCGCGCGAGCGCCCCGCTCGCCGGTTGCCGCCGCCTGACTTCAACCCCCTCTCCCCGGCGACCGGAACACGGTCCGCCGGTCATGCCGTGGCGCCCCCGCCCGGCCGGAGACCGAACGGTCCCGTTCTCCGGTGCCTCCCACGCTTCGAAGCGAAGGAGCCGTCCCGTGAACACGGAACAACTGGTCACCACGTTCGTCGAGTACTTCGAAGAGCGCGGCCACCGCCGCATCGTCGGCTCGACACTGCTGCCGCCTCCCGGCGACCCCGTGCTCTTCACCACCTCCGGCATGCACCCGCTCACCCCGTACCTGGAGGGCCGCCGCCACCCGCTGGGCCGACGGCTGGTCAACGTACAGCGCTGTCTGCGCACCACGGATCTGGAGGAGGTCGGCGACGCCACGCACCTGACCGTCTTCGAGATGCTCGGCACCTGGTCGCTCGGCGACTACGGCGGCCCCCTCAGCCTCGGCTGGGGGTACGGGCTGCTCACCGAGGGACTGGGCATCGACCCCGGCCTCCTCCACGCCACCGTCCACGCCGGCGACGGCGAGACCGGGCCGGACACCGACTCCCTCCGCCTGTGGCAGGACCTGGGCGTACCCGTGGAGCCCACCGTGGAGGACAACTGGTGGTCGAACGGGCCCGTCGGACCGTGCGGACCCGACTCGGAGATCTTCCTGTGGAGCGGCGACGGCCCGCCCCGGTCGACACCCACCCGGGACGACCGCTGGGTGGAGATCTGGAACCACGTCACGATGAGCCAGCGCCGGCTCGCCGACGGTTCGCTCGTGCCGCTTCCGCAGCGCAACGTCGACACCGGCCTCGGCGTGGAGCGGCTGGCCTCACTGCTCCAGGGCAGGTCCTCCGTGTTCGAGTGCGACGTCTTCGACCCGTGGCGCCGCCTCGTCCCGCCCCTGTGGCACCTGGACGAACCCTCGCTGCGCGTGGTGTGCGACCACCTGCGCTCGGCCGTCGTCGTACTCGCCGACGGCGTGCGCCCGGCCAACACAGGCCGGGGCTACGTCCTGCGCCGCCTGGTCCGAAGGGTGCTCACCGTCCTGTGGCGGGACGATCCCTCGCGCGGTCTCGGCGACCTCCCCGAGGAACTCGTCCGGCACACGCTCGACCACTTCCGCCAGGACATGCACCACGGCGACGTACTGTGCGTCCTGCGCGAGGAGGAACACCGCTTCCGCCGCCTCCTGGAGCGAGGCCGCCAGGTACTCACCCGCCCCCGCTTCCGAGGCCGCCTGACCGAGGAGGACTTCCACTACCTCCACGACACCCACGGCCTGCCGCGCGACCTGATCACGAGCCTCCGCCAGGAGTGAGCGCACTCCGGGCGACGACCCTGCCGGCTTCGGCTGGACGAATACCGCGAGACTGCGGAACTCCCCGGCCGGCCCGTCCAGTTGCGCGTAGTCGCGCCATGCGATCGAGTGCGTGCCCACGCAGCACCCGCGTGTTGCCGGGGAAGGCCCCGTGCCGGCCTCACCCGGCACGCGAGGTCTCCGCCGCCTGCCGGCGCCCCCTGCCACGTCCGACCGGCATGCGGCGCTTTCTATATCCAACCCGTGTTGTTCCTAGAATGGCCGGATGGAGGACATCGATGCGATCGCCGCGTTGCAGGATCCGGTGCGGCGCCGCCTGTACGAGTACGTCGCCGCGCAGGGCCGTGAGGTCGGCCGCAACGAGGCCGCCGAGGCGGCCGGAGTGGCGCGGACGCTGGCCGCGCACCATCTGGACAAGCTGACCGAGGTCGGCCTGCTGGAGAGCGGCAGCCGGCGGTTGACCGGCCGCACGGGGCCGGGAGCGGGCCGTCCCGCCAAGGTGTACACGCGGGCCCGCACCGAGCGGTCGGTGTCGCTGCCCGCCCGCGACTACCGCACCGCCGCCGAGCTGCTCGCCGAGGCCGCCGAGCAGGCCGGACTGGACGCCGGGCTCTGCGCGGCCGCGCGCCGCCGGGGTGAAGCCCTGCGCGGCTCGGCGGAACCCTGCGCCGGGCTGGAGGAGGCCATGGAGGTGCTGGCCGCGCGGGGCTACGAGCCGCACCTGGAGGATGCCGAGAGCCCTGAGGGGGCCCGCGGCGCCGAGCGGGTGGCCGAGGGGGTGACCGGGACCGCGGAACCCGTCGTCCGTATGCGCAACTGCCCCTTCCACGCCGTCGCGGAACGCTTCCCGCCGCTCGTCTGCGGCATGAACCTCGCCCTGCTGGAGGGGCTGCTCGGCACCGACGGCGCGGTCCGTGCCCGTATGGACGCACGGCCGGGGGAGTGCTGCGTGGTGGTGCAAGCTTCTAAAAACAATGAACATTGACATAGAAACGGGGGCGTGCTGGGATGAGGCCCATGACCCCATCCGTGCATGCCGCCGCCCACCTCGCCCAGCTCAATGTCGCCGCTCTGCGCCACCCCCTCGACGACCCCCGCATCGCGCCGTTCGTCGAGCTGCTCGACCCGGTCAACGCCGCCGCCGACGGCGCGCCCGGCTTCGTGTGGCGGCTCGTGGAGGAGGGGGAGGGCGACGCGACCGGCCTGCGTCCGGCGGGGGAGGACGTCGTCATCAACCTGTCGGTGTGGGAGAGCCAGGAGGCCCTCTGGGACTTCGCCTACCGCAGTCGGCACCTGGAGGTGATGCGGCGGCGTCGCGAATGGTTCGAACGGCATGTCGAGGCGCACATGGTGCTCTGGTGGGTCCCCGCCGGTCACCTCCCGACCGTCGGTGAAGCCCTGGAGCGGCTGGCGGAGCTCCGGGTCAACGGGCCGTCCCCGCGCGCGTTCACGTTCGCCTCGTCCTACACCGCCGAGGAAGCCGCCCACGCCGTCGAGCCCGCCGATGCCGGCGAAACCGCCCGGCCGACGCGGGCAGAGGCCTTGCCGATCGTCTGACCGCCCGGGGCGCATGGCCTGAAATGCCCCTGCCAGAGCATCACTCCAGAGCGCTACTCCGACGGCATGTTGGGCTTGGACACACGCCGGCGCATCCTCACCGCAGCCCTGGACTGCTTCCTCGGGAACGGAGTGCAGAGCACGACGGTCGAGCAGGTCCGGAAGCGGGCCGACGTCAGCAACGGCAGCTTCTTCCACCATTTCCGAACCAAGCAGGACCTGGCCGAAGCGGTCTACCTCCAAGGGCTCGACCTGCACCAGAGCGAGCTGCTCGCCGTCCTGCTCCCGCAGACGGGGCTGCGGGCCGGCATCGAAGGCGTGGTGCGCCGTCACCTGGCCTGGGGGCAGGAGAATCCGCGGCTCGCCGCGTTCCTGGCCGCCCCGCCCGGCTGGTCCGCCCCCCGGGACACACCCGGGATCGCGGCCCGCAGCCGGGAGTTCTTCCACGCGGTCGCCCAGTGGCTGCGGGACCGTGGCTGGGGCGGGGAACCTTCCCTCGGCGTCGTCGTCGCCGTGTGGATGGGCCCCGCCCACGAGTACACGCGCCGATGGCTGCTCACCGGGACTGAACCGCCCGGCAGCGCGGCGACCGTGCTGTCCCGGGCCGCTTGGAACGCCCTGCACCCGCTGCTGCCCGGCCACAGCCAGGAGGACACACGATGAACCCGACCACGAAGCGCTATCTGCGGGTGCTCGCACAGGTCGGCGACGTCGTCGACCGCGTACCGGCAGACCGCTGCAACGGCCCGTCGCCTTGTGAGGGTTGGACGTGCCTGCACGTCCTGGGACACGTCATCGACGGTCAACAGCAGATCGCATCCCTGCTGTCCGGACAAGGGCCGCGCGAACCGCTGCCCGATCCGGCCGAGGCCGTCGCGGGTGCGCCGGCCGCCGTATGGGCCGCCACCTTCACATCCATGCAAGGGCTGGTGTCCCGCATGGAACCGGGCCTCCGAGTCGCCTCGCCCCACGGTGAGGTGACGGCGCAGTGGGTGCTCGCCACCGCCGTGATCGAGCCGCTCGTCCACACCTGGGATCTCGCGCAGGCCGCAGGCGTCGGGACGTCCCTCGACGCCGAAGCCGTCGGAGCGTGCCTGACGGCCATCGCGCCCATGGCGGACCGGTTCGCGGCCACGGGGATGCGCGGGGAGCCGGGCGAGGATGCCGGGCAGGGCGCGCTCCCGGGCCACTTCGCTGCGGTGTGCCAGGATCGCGGCCCACTTCTGTTCGAGCCGTCGGCCGGTCACGTGGACCGTCGCGGTGACGTGCTCGTCCGGGACGCTCAGCACCCTCTTCCCGACGCGTTTCAACAACGGGGCGAGTTCGCCGACGCCCGAGTGCGGATGGGTGGCCGCGTACAAAGCCCCGGGCTGCCAAGGAGCTCCGCTCTCGGGGCGGAAGTGTTCAAGTCCCGCCGCGTGGAAGGCCAGTACGGTCGCCTGGTGGGTGCGGACGTGATCGGGATGCCCGGTCAGCTGGCCGTAGCCGTCGTGGGTCACCACGATCCGGGGCCGGACGGCGCGGATGTGCCCGACGATCAGCCCGACGACCTCGTCGATCGGGGCGTCGCACAGCCGGGGCCGGCCGGGCGCGGAGCCGGGGACGCGGGCGTCGGCGAAGCCGAGCATCCGGGGCTCGCCGGTGCCCAGGGCGGCGAGCGCGTCGGCGAGTTCGGGGGCCCGGTGGCTCTCGGGGGGACCAGGTGGCGGTGACCACGGCGGTCGCCGCGCCCGAGGCGGCGTGCTGCGCGAGTACGCCGCCGGCGAGGAGGGACTCGTCGTCCGGGTGGGCGAAGACGCCGAGGAGCGAGGCGAGGGGTGCGGCGGGGAGGGGAGCGGCGGGGAGGGGAGCGGCGGGTCGGGTCGGGGTCATGGGCGCACGTACCTTCCTGCAACAGAATGTCCGGATTTCGATCCTCTTCGTGGGAACGAAGCATGCCGCGTCGGCAGTTCACCCGGAGGGATCGAGGCGCCCCCCGGACGCCCCGTCCCCGAACCGGCAGACCTTTGGCAAGGAGAAACCGTGCGCATCCTCTTCACCGGACCGGCCGCGGCCGGTCATCTCTTCCCGATGATCCCCACCGCGCAAGCCCTTCGTGCCGCCGGGCACGAGGTGTTGTTCGCGAGCGCTCAGCCGCTGGACCGGCTGCGCGAGGCCGGTTTCCCGATCGTCGAGATAGGCGACGGCCGCACCATCCGGGAGGTGTTCGAGCAGTCCGACGGGGAGCTGAGCTATGTGAACCGCGACAAGACCACGGACCAGATCCTCGACATGGCCGCCCGTGTCTTCGCCCGCGTGTCCCGCTCCACCGTGGACCACCTCCTGGAGGCCGCCGGCAGCTGGGGCGCCGACTTACTGGTCTACGACTCCTTCCAGGCGTCGGCCCCGCTGGTCGCAGCCAAGCTCAAGATCCCGTCGGTGCTGCAGAACTTCGGCGTCACCTCCGGCCTCGACATGGTCCGCCGGTTCGCCGACAACTTCACCGAGGCGTACGAGACGTACGGCGTGGCGGGCCCGGCGGAGCCCGTGGCCCTCAACATCGTGCCCGCTTCGCTCGGCGGCGACCCGACCGGGCTGCGGATGCGCTACCTCCCGTACAACGGCGGCGGCACCATCCCCGCCGAGCTGCTCAAGCGGGGCTCCCGCCCGCGCGTCGTCGTCACGCTGGGCACCGTGCTCACCGAGCTGGACGGCGTCCGGGCCATCAGCCGTCTGATCGAGGCCGCGGCCTCGGCGGACGCCGAGTTCCTGCTCGCCGTCGGCGACGCGGACCTCGCTCCTCTCGGCACTCTGCCGGACAACGTCCGCCCGTTGCCCTGGGTGCCGCTCGCCGAGCTGCTGACCGTCTCCGACGCGCTGATACACCACGGCGGCTCCGGCACCATGCTCACGGCACTGCAGGCCGGCTTGCCCCAGCTGCTGCTTCCCCAGGGCGCCGATCACTTCACCAACGCCGACGCCCTCACCGCGACCGGCGCCGCCCTGCGGTCCGCCTCCGACGACGTCGACACCCCGCTCCTCGCCCGCCTCGTCGGCGACCCGGCGCTACGCGAGGCCGCCGCCCGTCTCCGCGCGGAGAACGACGCCTTGCCGACACCCGCGGAGACCGTCCCGGCCCTGGAGGCCTTGACGGCCGCCTAGCGCTGTGACCGCGTTGGTTGGCCGGAATGGCGGTCGGGGCGGTTGGACGGGCGGGAACGTCCGGTCCGACCGCTGGAGGTGCGGTGGCCGAGCTCGACCGCATCGAGCTGTCGGGACAAGCCGCTCGCTGGTCAGGCGTGCTCGTCCGATGGCTGTCGGGCAGGTTGGTCCGACCAGCTCGGCGGCTCGTCGTTGCCTGAGTCCTCGTCGCGCTCCGCGTCGGCGGATGTCGCTTGGATCTTGCCCGACGCGTGGTGGACCGGTGCGTATACGGCGTAGAGCTGCAGGGTCTCGTCACCGATGTTGGTGACGTTGTGCCAGGTGCCGGCGGGTACGAAGATCGCCCAGCCGTCCTCGACCTCCCGGTCGAAGTCGAGGCGATCCTTCGCGCTGCCCATCTGGACGCGGCCCCGGCCGGCGTCGAGTCGTAGGAATTGGTCGGTCTCCGGGTGCGCCTCCAAGCCGATGTCCTCACCCACCGGGATCGACATGAGGGTCAGCTGGAGGTACTTACCAGACCAGGCGACCGCGCGGTAGTTCGTGTTCTCGAGCGTCGCCTTCTCGAGGTCGAAGCTTTGAGGTTCCGGCCCGATGTCCTTGATGGTCATACTTCTCTCCCGGTCAACGCGGGCGGTACACGGTCGCAGTGTTTGCGCCAGCCCACGTCAACCATCTCAGAGCCCGGGGCCCTTCCGGCCGCAAGGACGCGAGCCGGTCGCCCTCTGATGCCGGGATGCCCTTGTTCTCTCCTTCGCCCAGCGGCGGACGTCGGCACCGGTATGGGCGGCGCGGATGCGGCCTCCCGCCCACCGAGGATCCAGGCAGGCCAGACCGATCTCGTTGAACCGGTGGATGGCATCGCGGACGGTGTCCTCGTCGGCCTGTACCGGTTGGGCGGTCACCGGTAGCCGGTACCCGGCAGTTGTGGCCGAGCCTGTGCGGGGACGCAGACCGACCGGTCAGGAAGGGCAGGAACTGCAGCAGATCGTGCGCCGGCGCAGCACCAGTTCAGTGCGCTACCGGCGCGCGACGATGCTGCTCGCCTCGACCGGCGCGAGCCGGGTGCCCGGTGCCGGGTGCCGGGCACCGTCCCGACCGCCAATCCGGCGAACCAATGCGGTACGCGGCGGCGAGCCTGAGTACGAGCCCGTGAGGAGGTCGCCGCCGCCGTCTCCCGCCGGCTCGCCCCTATGTCGCGCACGACGGACTCTGCCTCAGGGGTACGGATCCCGCCATGGGTACCGACCTCTGCAGCTTCAGCTTCTGGTACGGGTACGAACCCGCCCTGGCCGGGGCGCTCCTCGGGAACCTGTTCGGCGCATCGGGCGGCCCGCAGGGCCGGGGCGCCTGTGGCAGCCCGCGCGGCGCCGTGGATGTCGCGGGCGGGCAGCGGCACGACCGGGAGACCGACCGGATCCTCGCCGCGCACGGGCCTGCCGCTCACGGGCTCCCGGGTGGTCTGGGGAGAGCTGCGGCTGCTCCGTTCCTGCGGCGGCCGCCCCTTCGGCGGGCAGGACGCCCGGCAGGCGGTCCGGCTGCGGCCCGCCCTGGTGGCGGCCCTCCGCCGGAACGGGACGTCCGGCCCGCTCCGCCCCGGCCCCGACGCGCCGGTGCTGGTGGCGCGCGGCAGGCGGACCGTTCCCGCATGGGCGTCCAACGCCTTCTTCCTGGCCCTTTCGCTCGCCGCCCGCTCCGGGGCCGCCGCCCGCTCCGGGGCCGCCGCCCGCTCCGGCGCCGCTCCTTCCGGGGCCGCCCCTTCACGACACCACCGCGAAGTCCCGGGCCTGCTGGTCCGCACGCCCCCGGCAGTCTGCGGCAGGTGGTGCACCGCTCAGGCCGAGTCCCTCGACGCGGACGGCGCGGGCGATGTCGCCACCCCGCGGGAACGCGACATCGTCGCCGAGCTCCGGCAGGGGGCACCGGTGAAGCAGATCGCGCGGCGCCTCGGGCTGTCGCCGTACACGGTCAACGACCACCTGAAGGCCGTGTTCCGCAAGACGGGCGCGGGCGGCCGGGACGAACTGGTGGCGGCACTGACCCGCTGACCCCGTCGTCAACGCGAAACCGGACGGCCCCCGCCGCGCCCGCAGCACACCGGGAATACCTCAGGAGCACCCTTCGTTCCGGGGTATAGTTGAATTCTAAACAACCTCGGGAAGGGGAGCCATGCAGTTCGGGATCTTCACCGTCGGAGACGTCACGCCCGATCCGACGACCGGACGCGCGCCGAGCGAGCACGAGCGGATCAAGGCGATGCTCGCGATCGCGCAGAAGGCCGAGGAGGTCGGCCTCGACGTCTTCGCCACCGGCGAGCACCACAACCCGCCCTTCGTCCCCTCCTCGCCGACGACGATGCTCGGCTACATCGCCGCCCGCACCGAGAACCTGATCCTCTCCACGTCGACGACGCTGATCACCACGAACGACCCGGTGAAGATCGCCGAGGACTTCGCGATGCTCCAGCACGTCGCCGACGGCCGCGTCGACGTGATGATGGGCCGCGGCAACACCGGCCCGGTCTACCCCTGGTTCGGCAAGGACATCCGCGACGGCATCGACCTCGCCATCGAGAACTACGCCCTGCTGCGACGCCTGTGGGACGAGGACGTCGTCACCTGGAAGGGCAAGTTCCGTACCCCGCTGCAGTCCTTCACCTCGACCCCGCGCCCGCTGGACGGCGTCGCACCCTTCGTCTGGCACGGCTCCATCCGCTCGCCGGAGATCGCCGAACAGGCCGCCTACTACGGCGACGGCTTCTTCCACAACAACATCTTCTGGCCCGCCTCCCACACCGAGCAGATGGTGAACCTGTACCGGGAGCGCTACGCCCACTACGGCCACGGCACTCCCGAGCAGGCCATCGTCGGCCTCGGCGGCCAGGTGTTCATGCGCAAGAACTCGCAGGACGCGATCCGCGAGTTCCGCCCGTACTTCGACAACGCGCCCGTGTACGGCCACGGCCCCTCCCTGGAGGAGTTCACCTCCCAGACCCCGCTGACCGTCGGCTCGCCGCAGCAGGTCATCGAGCGGACCCTGTCCTTCCGGGACTACGCCGGGGACTACCAGCGCCAGCTGTTCCTGATGGACCACGCCGGCCTGCCCCTCAAGACGGTCCTGGAGCAGCTCGACCTGCTGGGCGAGGAGGTCGTACCGGTCCTCCGCAAGGAGTTCGCGAACCTCCGCCCGGCCGGCGTACCGGACGCGCCGACGCACGCCGCCCGCGCGGCCCGGGCGGCCGACGCGCAGGAGACCTCGAAAGACGCGCAGGAGACCCCGAAGGAGGAGACGCGCGCATGAAACTCGTCGTCGTATCGGCCGGGCTCAGCTCCCCCTCCTCGACCCGCCTGCTCGCCGACCGCCTCACGGCCGAGACGCTGCGCCACGCGGACGCCGAGCCCGAGGTGATCGAACTGCGGGACCTGGCGACGGAGATCGCCCAGCACTTCGTCACCGGGTTCCCGCCCGCCCGGCTCGCCGCCGCGCTCGACGCGGTGGCGGCCGCGGACGGCCTGATCGCCGTGACCCCGGTCTTCGCGGGCTCGTACAGCGGCCTGTTCAAGTCGTTCTTCGACCTCATGGACAAGGACGCCCTCACCGGCAAGCCGGTCCTGATCGGCGCGACCGGCGGCACCGCACGGCACTCGCTGGTCACCGAGCACGCCCTGCGGCCGCTGTTCACCTACCTGCGCGCGCTCGTCCTGCCGACCGCCGTGTACGCGGCTTCGGAGGACTGGGGCGACGAAGGGCTGGCGCAGCGGATCGCCCGCGGGGGCGCGGAACTGGCCCGCTTCATGGCGCCCGCCGCTCACCACGCGGCCCCGTCCGCGCCGGACGTGGACACCACCGCCGCCATCGCACCCCGTTCCCTGACGGGGGCGATCACTTCGGTGGATCCGGCGCACGGCTTCGCGGTGGTGCCGTTCGCTCAGCGGCTGGCCGCGCTGGCGGTCGAGTAGCCTCCCCGGCCGTGACGGCCAGGTGCCCGAGCCGGGCCCCCGGGCCGGGCCCCCGGGCCGGGGCCCCGAGCCCCGCGCGTGGCCGCCGCCGAGGCCCTCTGGTCGGCGTGCGCAGGGCTGGGGCACCATCGTCCTGCTCGACCCCTTACGGTCACCAGCAGGAGGAAACCCCCGATGAAGATCCGCACGGTCCTCAGCGCACTGGTCCTCTTATCGGGTGTGCTCTTCACCCCCGGCATCGGCATCCTCGGCGGGGCCACGGAGGCCCACGCCGCCACCAAGATCAGCCACGCGACCGCCACGTCGATGTTCCGGAGCTCCGGCATCACCTGGTCATCGTCGGGTGGCTGTTCCGACCGCTACAACTCCGCCTGCACCTCCTTCGAGCAGCTGAACCTCGCCACCGCGCAGGGCGCCCAGACCCTCAAGAGCGCCAGCGGCTGCGCACTGAACATCACCGGCGGCACCGAGACCGGGCATGCGAGCGGTACGTACTCGCACTGGAACGGCTACAAGCTCGACCTCTCGAAGTACACCTGCATCGGCGGGTACATCAAGAACACCTTCACCTACATCGGGCTGCGCGGCGACGGAGCTCCGCAGTGGAAGTCCGGCGCCGGCAACGTCTACGCCGACGAGGGCAGTCACTGGGACGTGACCTTCTACAACTGCGGCGGCTGCTGACCGGTGCCGCTCTGCTCGGCGACCGTCCGGCAGCCGGACCGTCCCCAGCCGTCCCCAGCCGTTCCAGCCGTTCTAGCCGGCCGCGCGGAGGCGGGTGGCGGCCGCCTCCGCCTCCCGTACGACGCGGTCCGTGTCGACGTCGACCAGGCGGCCGCCGAGCTTCAGGGCCCGCCCGTCGACGAACACGGCGTCGATGTTCTCGGGCCGCCCGTTGAACACGATCTGGCCGACCCAGTCGAAGCGCGGGGCGAAGTTCAGGGCGGCCGGGTCGACCACCACCAGGTCGGCCCGCTTCCCGGGGGTCAGGGAGCCCACCCGGTCGGCGATGCCGAGGACCTCGGCGCCGCCCAGCGTCGCCATCCGCAGGACGTCACTCACCTGGGGAAAGACCTCGGAGTCGGTCGCCCGGGCGCGCTGCAGACCGATGGCCACTTTCATCAGGGCGTGGAAGTCGGAGCTGTCGTTCGTGCCGCCGTCCAGGCCGAGCCCGACCTTCACGCCCCGCCGCCCGAGCTCCCCCAGCCGCATGATCCCGGAGGCCAGCCGCATGTTGCTGAGCGGGCAGTGGGCCGCGCGTACGTCGTGCTCGGCGACGGCGGCGATCTCGGCGTCCGTCAGGTGGATCGCGTGGTTGATCAGGAGCCGCGGCCCCAGCGCCCCGATGTCGCTCAGCACCCCGATGGGGTCGTCGGCGCGCTGCTCGGGGCGCTCCAGGACGTGGGAGTTGAGCATGACCCCCAGCTCCTGGGCGGCCTCCCAGTGGGCGCGGTTGTGGTCCTGGGCCGCCCGCGCCGCATGGGTCGCGACCTGGAAGGAAGCGAGCGGCACCCGGTCGACGAGTTCCTTCTTCACCCGCCCGACCAGCACCCCGTCGGGAGCCGGCGGGTACATCGCGTACGTGAACCGCACCCCGGTGCCGGCCAGGGCGCGCACGTAGCTCTCGATGAGGTCGTACGAGAAGATGTCCACCCAGTCCACCAGCGTCGTCACGCCCGACTGGACGGCGTCGAGGGCGGCGAGCCGCACGAAGCTGTGGAGGGCCGCGGGCGTCAGACGGCCGCGCTGCGGGTCGGTACATCGCTGGAACCAGCCGAACAGGTCCCGGTCCGTGCAGCCGCCCCGGATCACCGCCTGCCAGAGGTGGTTGTGGGTGTCGACGAACCCTGGCATCACCAGCTTGCCCGAGGTGTCCAGCACCCGGGCGCCGGGCGGCGCGCCCAGGGCCGTGCCGACGGCGGCGATGGCGCCGTTCCGCATCAGGACATCGGTGTTCTCGAGGGCGCCGAGGGGGCCGGCGCCGAGGGCGGGGTCCATGGTGAGCACCAGGGAGGCCCCGCGGAGCAGGACCGTCCCGCCGCCCGCGGCGGGCCGGCGGGAGGGTCCGTCGCGTAACGCGGGGGCCGGGGTGACACCGAGGACGAGCGGAGCGGCGGCGGCCAGACCGAGACCGGCGAGGAGGTCCCGGCGGCTCGGTGCCGACGGCGGAGTGGGGAGTTCCTGCATGGCGTGTTACCTCCCGAAGGCCGAGAACGGAAGGCCCGCCCGGGCGGAACGCTGAGACGGAGCGTCGAGCGGGGCGGGAGATCACACGCAGCATGCCCAGCGAACGACCATTCGATAGGTGTTCGCGGAAAACTCTTTCCATTCCCTGCGTGCGGTCGTCACCGCGCGGCGGGCGGAGGGCCCTTTCCGCCAGTCCTCCAAGCCGCCCTCCCGCGTCGAAGCGCCCCGCCGGTGGCGGTAGAATCGCTGGTCATGGCGGATACGCAGTACGAAGACCTGTTGAGAATGGTGCTCACCTCCGGGACGGCGAAGGCCGACCGGACCGGTACCGGTACCCGGAGCGTTTTCGGACACCAGCTCCGCTACGACCTGTCCCAGGGCTTCCCGCTGGTGACCACCAAGAAGGTGCACCTCAAGTCGGTCGTCCACGAGCTGCTCTGGTTCCTGCGCGGGGACTCCAACGTCGGCTGGCTCCAGGACCACGGCGTCAGCATCTGGGACGAGTGGGCCGACGAGAAGGGCGACCTCGGCCCGGTCTACGGCGTGCAGTGGCGTTCCTGGCCCGCCCCCGACGGCAGGCACATCGACCAGATCAGCCAGATCCTGGACACCCTGCGCCGCGACCCCGACTCCCGCCGGATGATCGTCTCGGCCTGGAACGTCGCCGAGCTGGACCGCATGGCCCTCGCACCCTGCCACGCGCTATTCCAGTTCTACGTCGCCGACGGCAAGCTCTCCTGCCAGCTGTACCAGCGCAGCGCGGACCTGTTCCTCGGCGTCCCCTTCAACATCGCCAGCTACGCCCTCCTCACCCACATGGTGGCGCAGCAGGCGGGCCTCCAGCCGGGTGACTTCATCTGGACCGGCGGAGACTGCCACATCTACGACAACCACGTCGCGCAGGTGACGGAGCAGCTCTCGCGCACGCCGTACTCCTTCCCCGAGCTGAAGCTGCACAAGGCCGACTCGCTGTTCGAGTACGCCTACGAGGACGTGGAGATCCTGGACTACCGGCACCACCCCGCGATCAAGGCGCCGGTGGCCGTGTGAACACCGGACTCATCTGGGCGCAGACCCTGGACGGCGTGATCGGCGCGGACAACACGATCCCGTGGCGGCTGCCCGAGGACATGGCGCACTTCAAGGCGACCACGCTCGGCCATCCCGTGATCATGGGGCGCAAGACCTGGGACTCGCTGCCCGCGCGCTTCCGTCCGCTGCCCGGCCGGCGCAACATCGTCGTCACCCGCGATCCGCGGTGGGCCGCGGAAGGCGCCGACCGCGCCGGGTCCATCGCCGAGGCCCTCGAACGCGCAGCCGCGGAAGCGGCACCGTCGGCGGACGGCCGCGCCACGGCCTGGGTGATGGGGGGCGGCGAGATCTACCGTGCCGCCCTGCCGCACGCCACGGAGCTCTCGGTGACGGAGGTCGACGTCGAGGTCGAGGGCGACACCTACGCCCCGGGTCTGGATCCTGCCTGGAAGGCCGCCGAGGACACGGGCTGGCGGTCCTCGACAGCCGGCCCGCGCTACCGCATCCGCCGCTACGTCCGGTCCTGACGCGCCGCCCGTCCGCACCGTGTGAGCGGGGCCGGGCCGACCGGGTGGCGGCGGGGTGGCGGCCGGGCCCGGGCGGTCGTGGCGCCCGTTCCGTACCCTGGGCGGCATGCGCGTGCGCCCCACTCTCAGCTGGACCCCGCCCGAGGGACTGCCGCCGGGCACCACGGACCTGGAGCCGGTGGTCGACGCCCTCGGCGGCGGGGGCGTGCTGGTGCTCAGCGGGGCCGGCATCTCCACGGAGTCGGGCATCCCCGACTACCGCGGCGAGGGCGGGAGCCTGAGCCGCCACACCCCGATGACCTACCAGGACTTCACGGGCAGCGCCCGGGCCCGGCGCCGCTACTGGGCGCGCAGCCACCTCGGCTGGCGCACCTTCGGCCGCGCCCGGCCCAACGCGGGACACCGGGCCGTGGCGGCCTTCGGACGGCACGGCCTGCTCGCGGGCGTGATCACCCAGAACGTCGACGGCCTGCACCAGGCGGCGGGCAGCGAGGGCGTGGTGGAGCTCCACGGAGGGCTGGACCGGGTCGTCTGCCTCTCCTGCCGGGCCTCCAGCCCGCGCCGTGACCTCGCCCGGCGGCTGGAGGAGGCCAACGCGGGCTTCGAGCCGGTGGCCGCGGCCCTCAACCCGGACGGTGACGCCGACCTCACCGACGAACAGGTGGGGGAGTTCCGTGTGGTGCCGTGCTCGCGGTGCGGCGGCATTCTCAAACCGGACGTGGTCTTCTTCGGCGAGAACGTTCCGCGGGCACGCGTCGAGCACTGCCGGGAGCTGGTCTCGCAAGCCGACTCGCTGCTGATCCTGGGCTCCTCGCTGACGGTCATGTCCGGGCTCCGGTTCGTCCGGATGGCGGCGAACGCGGGGAAGCCGGTGCTGATCGTCAACCGCGACGCGACCCGGGGCGACCGGCACGCGCTCACCCGGGTGGAGCTCCCCCTCGGCAGCGCCCTCACCACGGTCGCGGACCGCCTGGGGATCCCCGTCGACGGTCCGGCGGCAGCCTAGGGACTCAGGGCCGCCCCGGGCGGATCAGGCGTCGTACGGACTCGACCACGGCCTCGCGGTGCCGGGCCAGCCGCTCCGCCGGCCAAGCGGCCTCCGGTACGCCGGCGGCCGGGCCGCCCGCGGCTCCGGTCCAGGCCTGGGCCAGGCCCATCACCAGCGTGAGCAGGTCCGCGGGGTCCAGCGCCGGGTCGATCAGCCCCGCCCGCTGGGCCCGCTCCACCGCGGCGATCTTCCCCCGGTAGGACTCCGCCTTGGCGTCCCCGGTACCGGGCCGCTCCAGCTGCTTCCACTGGACCAGCCGCATCAGGTCCGGGCGGGCCACGAGGTGGTCGAAGACGGCGCCCACGTACCGCGGCAGGTCCTCCGCGTCGAAGGGCACCGACTCCGAACCGGTCTCCAGGGCGCGCTGGAGCACGGCGTCGAAGAGCTGCTCCTTGTTACCGTAATAGACGTAAATGAGCCGCTTGTTCGCCTGGGCGGCCACCGCGATGCGGTCGACGCGAGCCCCGGCGATGCCGTACGCGGCGAATTCGGCGAACGCCGCGTCGAGCAGTCGAGCCTTCGTCGCGCTGGAGTCCCGTGCCATGGTCGCCAGCCTAGCAAGTAACTATCCGGTTATTGACATCTTGGCGCCCCGCGCCCCACACTAAAACTATCCAGTTAGTTACTTTCGCTCCCGGTCAGGAGAACACCATGGAGATCCGCGCACTCGGCACGCAGGGCCTGAACGTCGGCGCCGAAGGCCTCGGCCTGATGGGCATGAGCGCCCACTACGGGGCCACCGACGAGACCGAGGCCCTCGCCACCATCGACCGCGCCCTCGAACTGGGCGTCACCCTGCTCGACACCGCCGAGGCCTACGGCCCCTTCATCAACGAACAACTCCTCGGCAAGGCCCTCGCCGGCCGCCGGGACGCCGCCGTCGTCGCCACCAAGACCGGCGTCGAGTTCACCGACGACGGCATCCTCCGGGGCTTCAACGGCACCCCCGAGTACATCCGCCGGGCCGCGGACCGCTCCCTGCGCCACCTCGGCACCGACCACATCGACCTGTACTACCTCCACCGGGTCGACCCGAACGTGCCGATCGAGGAGAGCGTCGGCGCCATGGCCGAACTGGTCGCCGCAGGCAAGGTGGGCCACATCGGCATCAGCGAGGCGTCCGCCGCCACGATCGCCCGCGCCCACGCCGTCCACCCGCTGACCGCCGTACAGACCGAGTACAGCCTCTTCGAGCGCGGCATCGAGCACGACGGCGTCCTGGACACGCTCCACGAGCTCGGGATCGGCCTCGTGGCCTACTCGCCGCTCGGCCGCGGATTCCTCTCCGGGGCCGTGACCAGCCCGGACGACTTCGCCGCCGACGACTTCCGGCGCACGGACCCGCGCTTCCAGGGCGAGAACTTCGCCCGCAACCTGGCCGTCGTGGAGCGCGTCCGTCACCTCGCCGAGGAGAAGGGCGTCACCCCGTCGCAGCTCGCGCTGGCCTGGACCCTGCGCATGGGCGCCGTCCCGATCCCGGGGACCAAGCGCCGCCGCTACCTGGAGGAGAACGTCGCCGCGACCGCCGTCACCCTCACCGACGCCGACCTGGCCTCCATCGACGCCGTCGCCCCCCACGGAGTGGTGTCCGGAGACCGCTACGCCCCCGAGCTCATGAAGTCGCTGAACGGCTGACCCCGCCGAAGGGCCAGAGCGCTGCGCCCGTTGTATGTCGATATTCTGTGAAGTGTGATCGAGTCCGGACGACCGCGGCTCCGCCGGCGCCCCGGCCCGGGAAGACTTGTGCGGCTGTCGCCGGTCATCCTGACCGTCGTCATCGCCGGCCTGGCGTACAACACTCCGCCGGAAATGGCCTTCAGCCGCCTCCTGCCCGCCGCCCCGGCCCTGGCCGCCGCCATGTGGCCGGTGCTCCCCACCGTCCTGCTCGGCACGGTCTGTCTGTTCCTGATGATCGGCCTCAGCCTCGTCTTCCCGGACCTGGGGACGTGGTGGACGGCCGCCGGGATCATCGCCGTCACGGTGGCCGCCGCCTACGGCAGCCATCTCCGGCTCCAGCGGGAGCGCACCCTCTTCCAGGTCAGGCTCGTCGCCGACGCGGCGCAGCAGGTGGTGCTGAGCCCCATGCCGCGCCGCTTCGGCGGCATCGAGATCGAGGCGCTGTACCTCGCGGCCGCGGCGGAGGCCCGCATCGGAGGGGACTTCTACGAGGTCGCCGACACCCCGTACGGCGTCAGACTGCTCATCGGCGACGTGCGCGGCAAGGGCCTGCCGGCCGTGGGGGCGGCCGCGGCGATCGTCAACGCCTTCCGGGAGGCGGCCTACGACGAGCCGGACATGGTCGACATCGCCCGCAGGCTGGACGTCAGCAGCACCCGCTACAACGCCGCCTTTCCCCCCGAGGGGCCGACGGAGCGCTTCGCCACCGCCCTCCTCGTGGAGATACCGCACGGGGGAGGGCGGATCGGCATCCTCAACTGCGGCCACCCCCCGCCACTGCTCCTGCACCGCGGGAAGCTCCATGTCCTGGAGACCGCCACCCCCTCGCCCCTGCTCAGCCTCGCGGAGCTGATCGGCGACCACTACAGCGTCGACACCTTCGACTACGCCCCCGGTGACCTGCTGCTCCTCTACACCGACGGAATCGCCGAGGCGCGCGCCCGCGACGGCGAGTTCTTCCCGCTGGCGGCCTGGATGAGCCGGCAGCCGCCCACCCCGCCCCGCGAACTGCTGGCGGCCCTCCACCGGGACCTCCTGCGCCACAGCAGGGGACGCCTCGACGACGACATCGCCGCCCTCGCCGTACGCCTGCGTGAACCGGGGGACACGCAATCCCCGTGACGGCCGTCCGGCGCGCCGATGAGTTCCGGGGCTCCCGCAGGTCTATCCCTTGACGGAGACGACCGACTCAGCAGGAGCAAGCCATGGGCCTCATCCACATCGAGATGTTCGCGACCCTCGACCTCGTAGGGCAGGCGCCCGGCGGTCCCGACGAGGACCCGGTGGGCTTCCCGTTCGGCGGCTGGCAGGCGCCGCTCCTGGAGGAGGTCACCGGGGCGCAGATCGGAGCCGCGTACGAGGGCACGGACGCCCTCCTGCTCGGCCGGCGGACGTACGACATCTTCGCCGGGTACTGGCCCCACCAGAAGGGCGGCGAGGACAACGAGATCGCCGAGCTCTTCAACAGCGTGCCGAAGTACGTGGCCTCGCGGGGCCGGCCCGACCTCTCCTGGGCCGGGTCCGCGCAGCTCGGCCCGGACCTGGCCGGCGCGGTCCGCGAGATCCGGGACCGCCACGAGAACATCAAGGTCGTCGGCAGCCTGGACCTCGTGCAGAGCCTGCTGCGCGAGAAGCTCTTCGACCGGCTCGACCTCTGGGTGCACCCGATCGTGCTCGGCGTCGGGAAGAAGGTGTTCGGCGAGGGTGCGGTGCCCACCAACCTCAGGCTCCTCGCACCCCCGGCGACCAGCCCGAAGGGCACCGTGTACCTGCGCTACGGGCTCGCCGACGGGATCCCCGCCACCGGAGACATGAGCGCCCCCGATCGCGGCCTCGGCGGCAACGACTGAGCACGGGCCAGGACCAGGACCAGGACCACGACCGCGGCCGGCCCGGCACGAGACGTGCCGTGCAGGCCCGGTGCGGCTGCCGAGCAGCCGCCGTGCAGTCCCACGTCACCGTGGAGCCGCCGTAGCGGGCGCGGCGGCGAGCGCGGGCACGCCCGTCGGAGCGGCGACACCGGCCCGGGGAGTACGCCGTACGCGGACGTGCCGGGTCGCTCAGCTCCGGCGCGCGGGCTCCGCGGGCTCCGCACGGCGTGCGCCGGCCACCACGGCCGCCTTGCGGGCGTGCAGGACGCTCGCGCCCAGCGGCAGCGGCGAGTGGCCGACGAGCCGCAGGCCCGCGTCGTCGAGCAGCGCCGCGTAGTGGTCCGCCCGGCGCTCACGTCCGCCGACGTTGCACATCATGTGGAGGTCCCAGGCCGTCGCCAGCGACGGCGAGCCGTCCGACGGCAGCAGCCGCTCCACGACGAGCAGGTCGGCGTGGGCCGGCATCGCCCGGGCGCAGTGGCGCAGGATCTCCCGGCAGCGGTCGTCGTCCCAGTCGTGCAGGACCCGCGAGAGTACGTACACGTCCCCGCTCGCCGGCACGTCGGCGAAGTCGCCCACCCGGTAGGTGCAGCGGGCCCCGACCCCGGCCGCGTCGAGATGCCGCCGGGCGGCCTCGACGACGTGCGGGCGTTCGAGCAGGACGCCGTGCAGGGCCGGGCGTGCGGCCAGGATGCGGCCGAGCAGTTCCCCGGTCCCGCCCGCGACGTCGACGACCGTCCGGCGGCCCCGCACGGCGTCGGCCGCGGCGATGACCGGGTGCGAGGGAAGCGGATCGAACATGCGCGCGCTCGCGGCCATGGACTGGTCGAAGCGTTCGGCGAGCGCGGGCTGACGGGCGAAGTAGTCGAAGTGGTTCTCGCCGAAGAGCTGCTCGAAGCCCGTCTGCCCGGTGCGTACGGCGCTGGCGAGCAGTGCGAACGACTGGTAGAAGGCGCCGCCGTACATCAGCGCCAGGGACCGCATCGAGCCGGGGGAGTCCGCGCGCAGCAGCGCCCCCAGCCCGGTGAGGCGGAAGCCCTCCGGCTCCGCCGCGACCACGCCCAGCATGGCGAGGTAGCGCAGCAGGGTGGCGAGGCTGTCCGGGTCGGCGCCGACCGCCCGGGCCAGCGCGTCCACGCCGACGGCGGCCCGCGTACCGCCGTCGTCCCCGACGTCCATGGCCTCGGGCAGCCGCAGCTGCGCGCACGCCGCGAGGGCCTGCGTCGTCCATGCGCCGGTCATCAGCCGCAGGAGCGTTTCCGCCGGCCGACGGGCCTGGTAGTCGGCGAGGTGGGGGGTGAGCACGCTGCGGTGGTCGCCGCTCGCGTACAGCTCGACGCGCCGGTAGCCGGCCTTGGAGTCGGCGGGTGCGGTGAAGTAGAACACCGTGCCGTCCTCGTGCGGGTTGTATCCGCCGCCGTCGGCGACCGCACCGTGCTGCGCGAAGGTCTCGCACAGGCCCCGCAGCACCAGCGGGTCCGGCTCCTCCACCTCGAACGCGATGTGCGCCTCGTGGTCCCGGGAGCGCTCGTGCGCGGCGACGTCCGCGAGCTCCGAGCCGGGAGGGAGGGCCAGCGTGAACACCTCGACCACGCGGCGCTCGCCGTCGGCGCAGCGCACCTCGGGCCGCAGAATCCTTACGTCCAGTGCCGCCGGATCGCGCCGGTGCCGCAGGGCCAGCCGCTCGCGTACGACGACGCTCGGCTGAGCCGCCGCCTCCGCGTCGAGCCCGCAGGCGGTGAACTGCCGCCGCAGGGAGGGCATATCGGCGGGGAAGACGAGCAACGCGGCGTGCGCGAAGCGGCAGCGGTCGGCGAGCGCCCGCAACTCCAGGGCGTCGAGCCCGGGCAGCAGGAGGCGGAGCAGGGTGGCGGTGTCCCGGTTCCGGACGAAGTCGACCGCGGCGCGCAGCCGGCCGGTGTCGTCGGGGACGTGCGGGGTGGCGGGGACGGGCGGGGTGGCGGGGGTTCCCGAGGAAGCTCCTGCGGGTGCTGCGGTCGGTGTCGTCATGGGGAGGACATCCTTGATTCCGGTCCGCTTCGGTACGCGGGCGTGGGGGAGGGATGAGGGGCACGGAACGGCGCACGGGAGCGCGGGAGTCGGTTTCCGGGCAGCGCGATGCGCCCGGGAAACCAGGGAGGGTGTGGTGGTGTGGTGGTGCCTCAGAGGCCGACGTAGTTCTCCGCGAACCAGTCCTGCTGGGTGCGAGAGGTGCGCAGCGTCTGGACACGGGAGTGGCGCATCCGCTCCTGGAACAGCGAATCGCCGCCCGCGTCCTCCGGATCCGCGTGCAGCAGCCGGATCATCCAGTGCGAGAACTCCTGGGCGCGCCAGATGTACGCAAGGCACTGCTCCGAGTAGCGGTCCAGCGGGGCGGGGTCGGAGTGCCGGAGGGCGGCGACGAGGCCGCGGGCGAGGATCTCCGCCTCCAGCACCGCGAGGTTCGCGCCCTTCGCGGCGGACGGGCTGATCAGGCTGGCGGCGTCACCGACGAGGAAGAGCGAGCCGTGCCGCAGCGGCTCCAGGACGTCGGACTCCAGGTCGACGACGGTGCGTTGGGAGATCGGGCCGCGCGTGAGCGGGCCGTGCACCGCCGCGCCGAGGCGCAGCGCGAGCTCCTCCCAGATCCGGTCCTCGGACCAGGCGTCCGAGTCGCTCCCGCGGGGGACCTGGAGGTAGTAGCGCGTGACCTCGGAGGATCGGGCCATGTGCCCCGCGAAGCCGCGCGGGTGGATCGCGTACCCCACCGCGTCGAGGCTCGGCGGCGCCTCGGCGAGGAGCCCGAGCCAGGTCACCCCGTGGTCGCGGTGGTGGCGGCGGACCGCTCCGGCCGGGAGCGAGCGCCGGGCGGCGCCGTGGCGGCCGTCGCATCCGGCGACGTACCGGGCGTGCCACCGGGCCGGGCGGCCGTCCGCGTCGCGCACGTCGACCGAGGGCCGCGCCCCGTCGGCGTCACGTACTTCCACCGCCTCGGTCTCGAACCGGATCCGCCCGCCGCCGGCCAGGTACCGCGCCAGCAGGTCCGTGACCAGCTCGTGCTGCGGGTAGACGGTGTGCTGCTCGCCCCTGCCGAGCAGCCTGTAGTCGAGTCGGAAGCTGTCGCCCCCGGTGCGGAACTCGCAGACCCCGTGCTGCTGTCCACGACGGCGCAGTCCCTCGGCCAGACCGTGCCGGTCCAGGAGGCGCACGGTCCGCTCGGCGAGGTAACCGGCCCGCGCCCGCGCCTGGATGTGCTCACGTGCGGCTCGTTCCAGGACCACGCAGTCGATGCCGGCTTCGAGTAAGAGGTTCCCGAGGACCAGCCCCGCGGGCCCGGCTCCGAGGATGACCACATCGGCCGAGTCCTGGGCCGGCAGGGCCTTCTGACTTTCTGTCATGAAGATGGATCATAGGCAGTGAAGACCGTGAGGACTCACGGGAATAACCCGAATGCCACAGCGACGGGTGGGGTTCCTGAGGTTTAAGGGACGGACGGGACTTCAGGGGCTTACGCGTTCGGGCAGTGGCACACTGAGGCCGAACCGCAGAACCGCACGGAGGACCGGCCCACCATGCTGAACCCACTCGACGCCCCGCAGGCGGTGTCGGCCGCGGCCGAACCGCTAGAGGAGCTGCTCGACGCCTGCAACCACGTGTCGTCCGTCTACCTGGTGAACGTGGTCCCGGCGGCCGGGACGGCACCCGGTGACGACCGCATGGCGGGCCTCGCCCGAGCCGTGTACGACGCGGGCGCCGGCGGCCACGGCGTGACGGTCCGGGCCCTCCCCTTCGAGTCCCCGCGAGCCTGGCGGGACATCCTCCGCCGAGAGGTGACCGACGGGTTCATGCAGCCCGCCAACAGGTACGCGGACCCCGCCCTGCGCGACCCCGCCGCGATCCGGCGGGCGGGCGAACTCGCCGACGGCATCGCCGACCTCGTAGAAGCCCATCTGGGGCCCGTCCGGGGCTGCGGCGAGGTCACCGGCCCGGAGGCGGGTGACATGTGGTGGCGTGACCTGCTGCTGGTCACCAGGGACTGGGCCACCGTCCTGCACCTCGGGATCTGCGACTGACCGACGCGTCCCCGTCGACCTCCGGGAGGGCTGCCGTACGTGGGCGCCGGGCCCGGGCCCGGACGGTCCTCCACCCTGGAGGGGGACCGGCCGACCGGGCCGCCATCGCCTCACGCGCCGGGCGGGAGCAGGGGTCAGGCCCGGCGCTCGACCGCCGCCGCCAGGGCGGCCTTGACGTCCCGGGCCACGCGGGCCGCGTCCTCGGGGTTGTTCACCACGTCGGTGTGGTTCATGTCGACGACGAAGACCTCGCTGGCCGAGTAGTGCTTGTGCACCCAGTCGTCGTAGCCGGACCACAGCGTGCGGTAGTACTCGACGAGGCTCTCGTCCTGCTCGAAATCGCGGCCCCGCAGCCCGATGCGGTACATCACCGTCTCGAAGTCCGCCTTGAGGTAGACCATGAGGTCGGGCGCCTTGCGGTAGGGCAGGCCGTCGATCTCGCGCATCATCTCGCCCAGCAGCCCCTCGTACACCTGCATCTCGAGGGAGCTGATCCGCCCCAGGTCGTGATTGACCTTGGCGAAGTACCAGTCCTCGTAGATGGACCGGTCGAGGACGTTGTCCCCCTGCTTGTACGCCTCCTTGATCGCGGCGAACCGCGTCTGGAGGAAGTAGAGCTGGAGCAGGAAGGGATAGCGCCGCGCCTGGATCTCCTCGGGGCTCGACGTGTAGAAGAGCGGCAGGATCGGGTTGTCCTCCACGCTCTCGTAGAAGACGTCACTGCCCAGCTCCTTGGCGAGGAGCTCGGCCACGCTCGTCTTGCCGATCCCGATCATGCCTCCGACGCAGATCACTGGCATACCTCACTTCTCCCTGGGAGTCTTCTGTTCGTGGGCGGGTGTGCCCGGCGTCCCACACCCCTGAGACGCACGCCGGCGGTCACGTGACTCCCCGGATCTCCATGATCAGCTCGATGCGGCCGCTCCCCCCGACCGGTCGGCCGGACCGTTCCGCAGCCGCCGCCCACGGCGACGATCCGCAGCTCCGCGGCCGCCCTGAATCTTAAATGACGATTCACCCCGTGCCCGACAGAGCACCGGCAGCCCGGCCGCGGCCGCCACGGGGTGACCCGCCCGGTGTCGGGATCTCCATGGCATCGGCTACGGTCCTTGGCTGTGAACCGTACCGAGCGGCTGTACGCCCTGGTGGAGGAGTTACGCGCGGTCTCGCCCCGGCCGCGCAGCGCCCGGTGGCTCGCCGAGCGCTTCGGCGTCAGTACCCGCACCATCGAGCGGGACCTCGGCGCGCTGCAGGAGTCCGGCGTACCGCTCTACGCCGAGCCCGGCCGCAGCGGCGGGTACGTCGTGGACAAGGACCACACCCTGCCGCCCCTGACCATCACCCCGCCCGAGGCCGCGGCCCTCGCCGTCGCCCTGCACCGGCTGTCCGGGTCACCCTTCGCCGAGGACGCCCGCTCGGCACTGCACAAGGTCCTCGCCGTCATGCCGCAGCGGGACCGTCAGGCCGCGCGCGAGCTCGCCGGCCGGATACGGGTCGCCGTGGAGCCCGCCCGCCCGTCCGCTCTCCCTCACGCCCTGCGCGAGGCGCTCTCCGCCGGCCGGCTGCTGCACCTGCGCTACGCCGACGCGCACGGCGGGACCACCGACCCCGTCGTCGAACCCCTGGGCTTCCTCGGAGGCGACCACTGGTACCTCGTCGGCTGGTGCCGGCTGCGCTCCGCCGTGCACGCCTTCCGTCTCGATCGCATCCGGGAGGCGCGGGCCCTGGAGGAGACGGTGGAACCCCGTCCGGTGGACCTTTCCGAACTCGACGTCCCCGGGACGGATTTCGCCCCACTCGAAGGACTCTGGGGTTCGACTTGAGCCGCCGCCCGGAGAGCTAAACACCGACAGGGGGTTGTCGTCCACCGCCCAGAGGCTGGGTGACCAGGAACCGACCACGGAAGGCACCCATGTCTGTCACGACGACCCCCACCACCGACTCCGCTCCGCTCACCCGGGAGGCCGGCACCCGGCTGGTGGAGGGCTGGGCGGCGCTCTGGAACGGAGACGTCGCCCTCGCCGAGCAGATCCTCGCCCCCGGCTTCCGGCTGTACTTCGCGGACGACTTCGGCGGCACCGGCTCCGCCGCCACCTTCGGCCAGGACGAACTGACGGCGTTCATCTCCGTCAACAGCCACGCCCTCACCGGCGTGACGTTCTCCGCGGACGCCCCGCCGCTGGTCGACTCCGAGCGCGGCGAGATCGCCTGCCGGTGGAGCGAGAGCAACGCCGACGACGGCGGTGACGTCGTCGTCAAGAGCGGCATCGACATGTTCGCGGTCACGGACGGCAAGATCTCCGCCGTGTGGTCGCTCACCGGCAACCGCCGATTCGCCGCCTGACCGGCGCGGACCGCGCACCTCCCGCGGCCCGCCACCGGCCGCGGGGCGTGCGCGTGATCCAGGGTCGGCGCGGACAGCGGTGCCGGCCGCTACCTACGAGGGCGCCTTCGGAGCCCTGGGGCTGCACGACCGCATCCCCGCGACCATCGCCCTGGGCATGTCCGCCCTGCAGCACGACACGGCCGTGACGACCGGGCCCGACGGTACGGCGCTGACCGTCCACCGCCTTCGTGGCCCCCGAGCTCGCCGGCTGGCGGATGGTGTTCGGCGGCATCGTGTTCAAGACCGCGCGCGAGACGGTGGCCCGGGTCAGCGCCCACTGCGGCCAGGCCCACTTCTCCGGGCCCTCAGAACCCCCACGGGCTGAGCTCGACGATCGCCGCGAACAAGTGCCCCCACACGTCACCCGCGGGGGAGTCCTCGTCCACCGCGAGCGGTTCGAGGGCGGCGACCTCGCGCAGGAAGTCCCGCTTGCCGTTCTCGCCCGGGTAGGAGTCCCAGCAGGCGCTCATGAACCGGTACTGGGCCTCCAGCAGCCGCACGAAGGTCTCGGTGTCCCGGGCGAGGGGGAACGGCCCCTCGCCCCCGCGGATCACCGACACCGCGCCCGTCCCGGGATGGACGAGCACCCGGCCGGTGTCGCGGTACGCGAGGTCGAGGGTGCCCAGGTGCAGCAGGCCGTGCTCGTCGGGCTCCTGCGCGTACGCCTTCCCGTCGGCCCAGGCCAGGGTGAAGGTGGCGACCCCGGCGGCGAACCACGTCGGCAGACCCGCCGTCACGGCCAGCTCCCGGGTGGGCCCGTGGGTCAGCGCGGCGGGCAGTCGGTCCCGCGTCAGCAGCACCATCCCGTCCGCACCGAACGCCGCCTCCATGCGGGCCGCGTCCAGGGGAGCCTCGGCCGCCGTCGGCCCGGCGAACCACGGGCCGCCCTCACCCCAGGAGACGGCCCCGGACTCCGCCGAACCGCCGGCCTCCGCCGCGGCGTTCCGCTCCAGGACCACGATGCCGCGCGGCTCGGAGAACATCACGCGGCCCCCGCCGAGGGGTGCGGGCTCCTCCCAGGTGTCGGGCAGATGGAGGCCGTGGTCCTCGTCCTCCGGGTCGAAGAGGACGGGCCCCTCGACGGGAGCGTCGTACGGCCGCTCGTCGAACTCCCCCTCGTCGGGCGCCGGAACCCGCTCGCCGGTGGCCGGATCGAGCCAGTGCTCCCGGGTCCACTGCGCCCACACCTTCAGCAGCAGACGGCCGTCCGACGCCTCCTGGACCTCGACATCGCGGTCCCCACTGAGGTTCGGCTCGGCCCGGTAGGCGCCGACCGGCCGCCACCAGGCCCAGACGGCCCGCCACGGCATGCCCGGCTCCGCTTCGGCGACGAGCTCGGCGTAGGCGTCGTGCCCCAGCACCTTCGCACCGAAATGCAGCCACGAGGCGAACTCGGCCCGCGACACCTCGGCCCCGTCGAGGATGGTGACGGCCTGCGCCCAGGCCTCGCGCCCCGCCCCGCCGCCCACGGGGGGCAGCTCTCCGAGACCCCCGGGGCCGGCGTCGAGCAGGGCCGCGGGGGAGGCGAACAACAAGTCGAGATCGTCGCGAGTCATGGGCACATGCTGCCAGCCGCCCCCGACACCACTGCTCGCAGGGCGACTTGCGGGATCCGCGTGAAAGGACGGACTCCCGCAATTCGTGGATCGTGCGACCCGCGCGCGGCCGTAGAAGTAGTCTTCCGCCAAGGGCCTCGCCGCCTCCCCCGTCGGCGAGGCCCTGCGGTATGCCGCGCCGGACGGGGCGGCGCGTGCTCCGTGGTCCGCGACGACGCTGCGTCCGAGGAGGAGCCAGGTGGGCTTGAGCGGTCTGCGCCCGGGGGACCCGAAGCGGATCGGCGGGCTGACGCTCGTCGGCCGGCTGGGCGCCGGCGGCATGGGTGTCGTCTACCTCGCCCAGGGTTCCGACGGGCGGTACGTCGCCCTCAAGCGGCTGCACGACGAACTCGCCTCGGACCCCGGGTTCCGGGCGCGCTTCCGGCGCGAGGCCGCGGCGTTGACGCTCGTCCAAGGAACCTGCACGGCACGGGTGCTGCAGGTCGATGTCGAGGCGAGCAGCCCGTACGTCGTCATGGAGTACGTACCGGGCCCCACGCTGGCGGAGTACGTCGACGGGCACGGCCCGCTGCGCGGTGACATGGCGCACGGCTTCGCCGCCGGCCTCGCGGAGGCGCTCGCGGCGATCCACCGGGCGGGCCTGGTGCACCGGGACCTCAAGCCCGCCAACGTACTGCTGTCGGAGCAGGGCCCGAAGGTCATCGATTTCGGCATCGCACGGACGGCGGACGGGACCGCCGTGACCCGTACCGGCGTCGCGGTCGGGACCGTGGGCTACATGGCACCGGAACAACTGCGCGGAGAGGCGGGCCCTGCGGCCGACGTGTTCGCGTGGGCGCTGACCGTCGCCTACGCCACCACCGGACGGCCGCCGTTCGGCACCGGGCAGATCGAGACGGTGCTCTACCGGGTCCTGCACGACGAACCCGATCTGGACGGCGTTCCCGCCCCGCTCGCTGCCCTGCTGGCCGCCGCCCTGGACAGATCGCCCGAGCGGCGTCCGACGGCCGCCCGGATCCTCTCCCAACTGACCGGGGCCGAGGATCCTGCGACCGTCGTCGACGCCGACGCCGTCACCACGATGCTCGCCGGCGCGTGGCAGCTGCCGGAACCTCCCGCGCCGCCGGCTCCCGCGCCGAAGGTCCGTACGGTTCGGGCGGCCGCCGCGGCGGCGGTGGTGCTCCTGCTCTCGGCGGCCGGGATCCTCTGGACGGTGTTACCGGGGCAGGGGTACTCGACGGAGTCCGGCGGCAACGCGCCCGCGAGCCGCGCGGCCGGCACGGCGGCACCGTCCTCCCCGACGCCCTCGCCGCGGCACACCGCCACCCGGACGACGTCTCCGGCGACGGCACCGTCCACCCCGGCCGCGGCCCAGACACCGCCGCCGGCCTCGCCCTTCCCGTCCGGCGGCGCGCTCACCAACACGTACAGCGGCCTGTGCATCGACACCAACGGCCCGCAGCGCGCGGGACTCGACGTGGTGCTCCGTGCGTGCGGGAACTGGAGCGGTCAGATCTGGCGCCACGACCAGACGGACCTGCACCTCACGAACACCCCCAGCGGCCTGTGCCTCGACACGGGCGGGAGCCCGGCGGCCGGCGTCACGGTCGTGCTCAACGCCTGCGGCTACTACAGCGGCCAGCAGTGGAAGTACGACGCCGGCACCGGCAGGTTCACCAACCCGACGAGCGGCCTGTGCCTGGACACGAACGGCCCTCCGGCCCCCAACCTCAACCTGACGCTCAACCCCTGCGGCAACTACACCGGCCAGCACTGGCGGCTGTGAGCGTGCCCCGCAGGACCGGGGCGAGCGGGGCGCTTCAGCGGTATTCGCAGAGGTAGGCGGTTTCGACCGCGACCTTGAGCTGGAACTTGCTGTTGCCCGGGACCTCGAACCGGGTGCCGGTCGGGAAGGTCTCCCAGTCGGCGGCGCCGGGGAGCCTGACGGTCAGGGCGCCGCTGACCACGTGCATGGTTTCCGGGGCGTCGGTGCCGAATTCGTACTCGCCGGGCGCCATGACGCCGACGGTCGCCGGGCCCTGCTCCTGGGTGAAGGCGATCGACTTGACCGTGCCGTCGAAGTATTCGTTGACCTTGAACATGTGCGTTGCGTCCTCTTGGGGAACGAGCGGGAACAAAGGGCCGGCTCGTCGCGCCCGTTACCGGCGAGGGGAAGATTACAGGCCGGCCGGCTATTCGAGGGCCAGGTAGCCGGGTGGTGGACAGGCCAGCTCGGGGTGGTCCGCCGCATAGCGTTCGCCGTGGATCGCCCGCATCGCCCAGTGCCACGAGTCGTCGTGGAAGACCAGCCCGCGGTACGGAGTGCCGGGCGGCTCGTACGGGTAGCACTGCACGGCTGCCGCCACGGCCTCCTTCGGCGGCATTCCGCCGTGATGCTCCATCACCCACGCGTAGCCGCGCCGTTCGGCCTCCAGGCAGTCGAGGTACTCCGCTTCGTTCCATTCGCGCCATGTCACGGCTGAACCGTAGACCAGCGTTCTTCCTTCGTCCTGCCCGGCGCCACGAGTGAGCGACGGGCCAGGACGACCGCGGCACGGGACCCGCCGGAGCGGAGTCAGGCGGACCGGCGGCGCAGCGCCGTGCGGACCACGTACAGGACCACGAGCAGCAGGACGACGACGAGCACGATGATCACGAGTTTCCCGAAGAACCCGCCCTTCTTCTTGCTCTTCTTGCTCTTCTTGCCGCCGGTGAGGGCCTGTTCGGGGGCCGAAACCGGCGCGCGCAGGCCGGTCGCGGCGCTCGCACCGGCCGCGAGGGCAGTGTGCGGCAGCGCCGCTGCCGCGGGAGCCTGCCGTGCGACGGGGGCCGCCGCCGCGGTGGCCGCCGCGGGGCCCAGCAGAAGCCCGGCGAGCACGAGGAACGGGATGAGTACCGCCACCGGCCGCCTTCTCGGGCTGTTGTTCTTCGTCACTGTCTCTCCTGTTCGTCCTGTTCTCCATGCCCTGACCGGCAGATGGGGTGCCGGCGGCCGGGGACGTGGAGCATCGTCGACGAGTTCCCCGGCCCCGGCAAGGGCACGGACACGGCCTGTGCCCCGCTTGTGACAGGAGGGGGGACGCGGACCCGGTGCGGAATCCGGAATGCGACGTTTCACTGCCCTTCGGGCGCTGTACGCGGGACTAGGCTCGGGGCGTGGGACAGCCCGAGCAGCGCGCCGAAGGCGCAGGTCCGTTCACCACCCGGCTCACGTGGCACCGCCCCGAAGGGGAAACGGTGGTGTGGGAGTCACGGCCCGCGCGCAGGCGAGGGGCGCTGGCCGTCCGCGGTCCGGGAAGCACGGCCGCCACGTCGTCCGCCACGGCCGACGCCGAAGCCCTCGGCCGCCTCCGGAGGCTCAACGCCATCGCCTCGGGCGCGTTCGTCATCGGCGGCGCGCTCTTCGCGCTCGGCGCGGCCGTCGCCCAGTTCGGATCGGGCGACGCGCTCACGAGCGCCTGCGTCTACTTCGCGGGGGGACTGTTCTTCAACACCGGCGGCTACACCTCGCTCCTGCAGGTGCTGAACGCGCCCCGCCACGTCCCTGGCAGCAGCCGGCTGGTCACCTCCGGCTGGAGGTGGTGGGGGTACGAGCCGATGCGTCTGGACTGGCTGAGCGCGTTCGTCCTGTTCGTGGGGACGCTCGTGTTCGGCCTCAACCTGATCGACTCCTTCCGGCAGGGACTCACCGCCCAGCAGACCAACCGGCTGATCTGGACTCCCGATGTGGTCGGATGCGTCCTGTTCCTGATCGCGGGCCATCTCGCGTTCGCCGAGATCTGCCACCGGGCCCGGCCCTGCCTGCGCTCGCGCAGCCTCGGCTGGTGGGTGGTGGCCGTGAACCAGTTCGGCTCGGTGCTCTTCATGGTCTCCGCACTGGCCGCGTTCACCCGGCCGACGACCGGTGACCTCATCAGCGTCGGCATCGCCAACTGGGGGACCCTGGCCGGCGCGCTGTGCTTCTCGGCCGCCGGCGTACTCCAGGCCTTCGAACGGCCGTAGCGCACGAGGCCCGCCGTGCGGGAGAAGGAGGAAGGTCAGTCGATCACGACGGTGTTCTGGGCGGCGCCGACCCGCCAGGTGCCGTGCTCCTTGACCAGGATGTAGAACGGGCGGCCCTCGTGCTGGTCGGCGATCCGGGTGCCGTCGTGGCGGACCGGCTGCTGGCGGACGTTCACCGCGGCGACGTCGGGCCGCAGGAACAGCACGCGCTCGACGTCGTAGACGGCGGTCGACTCGGCCGTCGCGCCGGGCAGCACCTTCCGGGTGAAGGCCTCGATCTCCTCGAAGCCCGACAGCCGCTTGCCGTGGCCGGTGGTCCACACCGGGTCCGCACGGCGGAAGACACCGAGGAACCGGTCGACCAGCTCGTTCTGCTGGGCGTACTCGACCTCGGCGACGAGGCGCCGGATCGCGGCGACCTCGGCGTCGGTCTCCGGGCCGTCGGGGGCGCCGAACACCTCCACCGGCCGGTACGAGCCCGAGGCCAGCTCGGCCACCGCGCCCGGCCGGTCCGGGCGCCAGCCGAGGGCGGTACGGGCGGCGGCGCCGCTGACGCTCTGGTCCAGGGCGAGCGCGTCCGCGAAGAGCGGGCCGAAGGCCTCAGCGGCGGCTTCCACCGGGACCACCCGCGGCGCGGCGAGCACCCCGGCCGCACGGCCGGCGGCCCGCGCGAGGTCACGTACCGGGACGGCCGACTCGCCGACGCCGTGCCAGACGGTGCCGGCCTCCGCCCGTTCGGCGGCGGTCACGAAAAGTTCGGCCAGGTCGTCCACGTGGACCATCGGCCACCGCACGCCCTCCTCGCCGTAGTACTCGGGCGCCCCCTGCCGGCGCGCCCGGTCGACCAGGATGGCCGGGATGCCGCCGCCGCGGCCGTACACGATGCCGGGGCGGACGACGACGGCGCGCACGCCCTCGGCGGCCTCGGCCAGCACCTGACGCTCGATCCGGGGGCGGTAGCCGACGATGCCGATCGGGTCGGTCGGGGTCTCCTCGCCGACCTCCTGGGCCTCGCCGGTGGCGCCGAGGACCCAGATGCCGCTGGTGTAGACGAGGGGGCGGCCGGTGCCGCGCAGCGGAGCGGCCAGCGCCTCGATGACGGCGGCGTCGGTGTCGGCCTCGCCGCTCGGGGGAGCGAGGTGGATCACGGCTTCGATGTCCGGGGTGACCGCACCGGCCAGCGAGGCGGGGTCGGCCGTGTCGCCGACCAGCTGGGCGTGCCAGCCGCGGCCGGGCTGGGGCTCGGCACTCCGGGTGAGGGCGACGACCTGGTGGCCGGCGGCGGAGAGGTGGTCGGCGACGGCGGAGCCGATGTATCCGGTCGCGCCGGTGAGCAGAACCTTCATGACATTCCCCCTACGACGAAAATTTCGATGTCGAAACTATAGGCAGCCGGGATCGGGGATGTCAAATATTTCGACGTCGAGATGTTAGACTCGCCGAATGACGGAGCAGCAGCAGCCGCAGCGCGACGGAGTCGACCTCATCACCGCCCAGTGGCGGGCGGTCCGGCCCGACCTGGACACCTCCCCGATGGCCCTGATCGGCCGCCTCTCCCGCGCCTCGCGCCTGCTGGAGCGCGGGATCAAGGAGAACCTGGCCGTCCACGGCGTCGAACCGTGGGAGTTCGACGTCCTGGCCACCCTGCTGCGCTCCGGGCCGCCCCACGTGCTCAGCGCCGGCGAGCTCAGCTCGGCCGCGATGGTCAGCTCCGCGGCCCTCACCAATCGCATCGACCACCTCGTGGAGAAGGGCCTGGTCGCACGGGCCGTGGACCCCGCCCACCGCCGCCGGGTGCTGATCTCCCTGACCGACACCGGCCGGGAACTGACCAACCGCCTCGCCGAGCACCACCTCAGCGGCGAGGAGCGTCAGCTCGCCGGCCTCACCACCGCCGAACGCGACCAGCTCACCGCCCTGCTCCGGCGCGTTCTGCTCACCCTGGGCGACCAGGTGGAGGACCCGGCCGGAAAATGACCGCGCCGCGGGTGTGCGCGGTCACGCCTGGTGATATCCGGGCCGTCCGGCGGTGAGGCGCCCCACAGGACCCACGTCACATACGAGCCGGGGTAGTGGTCCCCGGAAGGTGCCGCAGGGCGCCCCCTCGGGATGTGTCCGTGGGGTCGTTGCGCTTGTCCTGCGAGGGCGGCTAGTAGGTGGGGTCGTTGCCAGGGGTCGGGGGCGTGGGTAGAACTGGATGAGTCGCCGGGCGGCACGGGTGCTCAACCCGCCGCCCACGATCCCCTCTCCTTCGCGTGAGTGGCTCACGCATGCCTGCGGCATGCCGCGCGACTGCTCCTGTTCCCGTCGGAAGGTCTTTTCCGTGTCCAACGCCGTCATCCGCCGTATCGCCGCTTCGAAGAAGACCCTCGCGGGTTCCGT